>CAYZJP010000083.1:0-22384 GCA_964478755.1 uncultured Klebsiella sp. | reverse complement strand
TGCTCTTGAATGAAACCCGTTCACACCCGCTCAACTAGGAAAGACCCTTATTTTTAAGGTGAACACCAATGAGTTCTCGGTGACGAAGCGGCTCATCCGGGAAGGGGGCTTGGCAAAACCATATTGGCCATACGTGGTCGGACGAGATGGAATTCAGTTGCAACACACGGCCACGATGACGGTGAAGTTGACGCCTAAACGATAGTAGCGACATGGTATTAGATGCCAACACTGTGATATGCCGCGCCACTTCACACGTTTCCTGCCTGAGTTGAACTCCTTGCTCCGCGCGGCCTGGCCGCCCAGCTCGCCCGGCCCGGAGGCCGGCCCAGCCGAGGAAGAATTTGATTGGTTGTTTTCCCGAAGTGGCACAGGTTAAAAGCGAACGGTGGCCGTGTCAGACCGCCTTCAAGTTTTCGGCACTGCTCCGGGAACCCGATGTCTGCATCCAACAAGCGAGGCCAGGCTCAGGAGCGCCCGCAGCCGATTCAGCAAATCAAACGTGAAAGCGCAGACCAGAAATCAGATGACCAAGCACCGCGCCGCTCTTCCGGCCGCGCCGGCTGACGAACGGTTCGTCCTCGACGCCGAGGCCCAACGCTGGCTTCAGGCGCTCGAACAATTGCTCGAAGGTTCGCTCAAGAACTTCGGCCCGGAGCAGAGCGCGCTGTTCCTGGACAAGCTCGTCGCCCGCCTGCACGAGGCCGGGCTCGAAGTCCCGCACACAGTTCAGACTCCTTACATCAACACCATCCCGGTCGAGGCGCAGCCCGCGTATCCCGGCGACTGGCAGATGGAGGTGCGCATCAAGAGCTACATCCGTTGGAACGCGATGGCGATGGTGGTGCGCGCGAACTCGCACACTAACGTCGGCGGGCACATCTCCACGTTCGCTTCGAGCGCGACACTCTACGACGTGGCGTTCAACAACTTCTTCCGCGGCCGGCACGGAGATTTCAACGGTGACTTGGTTTATTTTCAAGGTCACGCGTCGCCGGGCGTGTATGCCCGCGCGTTTCTGGAGCGGCGGCTCGACGAAAAGCAGCTCGACAACTTCCGTCAGGAACTCGCGCCCGGCGGCGGGCTGTCGTCGTATCCGCATCCGTATCTGATGCCGGACTTCTGGCAGTTCCCGACGGTCTCGATGGGACTCGGTCCGATTCTTTCCATCTACCAAGCGCGTTTCAACCGCTACCTCAAGGCGCGCGGCTTCATCAAGGGCGAGGAGTCGAAAGTCTGGTGCTTCGTCGGCGACGGCGAGAGCGATGAGCCGGAGACGCTCGGCTCGCTCACGCTTGGTTCGCGCGAGAATCTCGACAACCTCGTCTGGGTCATCAACTGCAACTTGCAGCGGCTCGACGGTCCGGTGCGCGGCAACGGCAAGATCATCCAGGAACTCGAAGCGCTCTTCCGCGGCGCGGGTTGGAATGTCATCAAAGTAATTTGGGGCAGTGATTGGGATGACTTGCTCGCACGCGACACGAGCGGCCTCCTGTTGAAGCGCATGGAAGAGGCGGTGGACGGCGATTATCAGAAATACACCGTCGAGCCGGGCAGTTACATTCGGAAACATTTCTTCGGCAAGTATCCCGAACTGCTCCCGCTCGTGCATCACCTTACCGACGAGCAACTCCGCAAGCTCATGCGCGGCGGTCACGACACGCGCAAGGTGTATGCCGCCTACAAGGCTGCCACCGAGCACAAGGGTTCGCCCACGGTCATTCTCGCGAAGACCATCAAGGGCTACGGCCTCGGCGAAGCGGGCGAGGGCCGCAACATTTCGCACCAGCAGAAAAAGATGAACGAGAAGGAACTCCGCGAGTTCCGCGAGCGATTCAAGGTGCCCATCGGCGACGACGAAATCGCCGACATGCCTTTTTATCGGCCCGCGCCCGACAGCGCGGAGACCAAGTATCTGCTCGAGCGGCGCAAGAAACTCGGCGGCTTTCTCCCGAAGCGCATCGTCAACGCGCCCGCGCTAAACGTCCCGAAGCTCGAAGTTTTCGCCGACGCGCTCAAAGGCTCCGGCAAGGCGGCGGCCTCGACCACGATGGCCTTCGTCGGGTTGCTGCGCGGGCTGCTCAAGAATCCGAGCATCGGCCGCAACATCGTCCCGATCATCCCCGACGAGGCGCGCACGTTCGGCATGGACGCGCTCTTCCGCGAAGTCGGCATCTACGCGCACAAGGGCCAGCTCTACGAGCCGGTGGACAAGAAGTCGCTGCTCTACTACCACGAAACGAAGGACGGGCAGATTCTCGAAGAAGGCATCACCGAGGCCGGCTCGATGTCGTCGTTCATCGCGGCGGGCACGGCTTACGCCACGCACGGCGTGAACATGATTCCTTTCTACATCTACTACTCGATGTTCGGCTTCCAGCGCATCGGCGACCAGATGTGGCTCGCCGGTGACATCAAGGCGAAAGGCTTCCTGCTTGGCGCCACGAGCGGACGCACTTCGCTCAACGGCGAGGGCTTGCAACATCAGGACGGCCACAGCCTCCTGCTTGCGAGTGCCATTCCGACGTTGCTCGCCTACGACCCGGCGTTCGCCTACGAAGTCGCCGTCATCATCGCCGACGGCCTGCGCCGGATGTATGTCGAGGGCGAGGAAATCTTCTACTACCTCTGCCTCTACAACGACAACTACGCGCAGCCGCCGATGCCCGCCGGCGTCGAGCAGGGCATCTTGCACGGCCTCTACAAGTTCCGCCCCGGCGCAACGGGCAAGGCGCACAAGGCGCACCTTCTCGGCAGCGGCCCCATCATCAACAGCGCCCTCCGCGCGCAGGAAATCCTCGCCGAGCGCTACAACGTGTCCGCCGATGTGTGGAGCGCGACTAACTACAAACTGCTCCGCAACGACGCGCTGCGATGCGAGCGTTGGAACATGCTGCACCCCACCGAGCCGGCCAAGAAGCCGCGCGTCACCGAGTTGCTGGAGAAGGAGCAGGGCGTGTTCGTCGCCGTGTCCGACAACATGAAGATTGTGCCCGACCAAATCGCGCCGTGGGTGCCCGGTGGCCTCACCACGCTCGGCACGGACGGCTTTGGCCGCAGCGACACCCGCGAGCGCCTGCGCCGCTTCTTCGAGGTGGACGCCGAGCTGACCGTCATCGCCACGCTGCACGCACTCGCGAAGAAGGGCACCATCGAGCGCACCGTCGTCGCCCAAGCCATCAAGGACTTGAACGTGGACCCGGAAAAACTCGCGCCGGTCTTGCTATGAGCAAACGCACCCCGAACCCAAGCCCTGAAAGGGCGAAGTATTATTGCCCAGGGCAAAGTGAGCGCAGCGAACGACGCCATGGGTTGACCGGATAACAATTTGCAAGCCCTGAAGGGGCGACACAATCCGCACCGCACACCAACACCGTATGGACGTCAAGCTCCCCAATCTCGGCGAAGGCGCCGACTCCGGCACCGTCGTCAACCTGCTCGTCAAGCCCGGCGACACCGTCGCCGCCGGCCAGGGCATCCTCGAACTCGAAAGCGAGAAGGCCGTCGCCACCATCCCCGCCCCGGCGGGCGGCGTGGTTACGCAGGTCTTCGTGAAAGTCGGCGACAAGGTTGGCGTGGGCCAGCGACTGCTCGCGCTCGGCGAAGCTGACAGCGCAGCACCAGCGTCGGCTCCCGCCGCTCATGCGCCCGCACCCGCGCCCGTTGCTGCGACGCCCGTTGCACCGAGCGCGGCTGCACCTGCCGCCGCCTTGCCGCCCGGCGTGGAACCCACCGCGTCGCCCTCGCTCCGCCGCATCGCGGGCGAACTGGGCATTGACCTGCGGTTGGTCCCGCCCAGCGAGCGCGGTGCCCGCATCGTGATGGCCGACCTGCGCGCTTACATCGCGAACCTCCAGCGCCTCGCCGCCGCCCCGCAGGCGACACCCGCCGCACCGACCGCCGCGAAGCCCGCCGCCGAGCGCGTGGACTTCTCCAAGTGGGGCGAGATTTCCAAGAAGCCGATGTCGCAGCTCCGCAAAGTCATCGCGCGGCGCATGAGCGAGAACTGGAACGCCATCCCGCACGTCACCCAGTTCGACGAGGCCGACATCACCGCGCTGCTGGAGCTGCGGAAGAAGTTCGCCCCCGCCTACGAGGCGAAGGGCACGCGGCTCACGCTGACTTCCTTCGCGTTGAAGGCCGTCGCCGCCACGCTGAAGAAGCATCCCATCTTCAACAGCTCGCTCGACGAGGCTGCCGAGGAAATTGTGCTCAAGGAATACGTCCACCTCGGCCTCGCCGTGGACACCGACGCCGGCCTCATCGTCCCCGTCATTCGCGACGCGGACAAGAAGAGCCTGCTGGAGCTGTCCAAGGACATCGAGGATCTCGCGAAGAAGGCCCGCGACCGCAAGGTCTCCGGCGACGAGCTGAAGGGCGGCACGTTTACCATCTCGAACCAGGGCGGCATCGGCGGCGCGCACTTCACGCCCATCGTGAACAAGCCGGAGGTCGCCATCCTCGGCCTCGGCAAGGGCGCGCTGAAGGCCGTCGTGCGCGAGAAGCAAATCGTGCAGCGCATGCTGCTGCCCCTCGCCATCAGCTACGACCATCGCGTGATTGACGGCGGCAGCGCCGCGCGGTTCACGGTGGATTTGCTCGCGGCGCTTGAGGGCTTCACCGAGAAGGACGTTGCCATTTGAGCATCGGCAAAATGGAGATGTGTCATAGATACCCGAAAGCGATGGCCGGCCCTGTTCATCGCGGAGCGATGCCAGCCATTAGCCGGGGGTTGAGCGCAGCGATACCCCCGGAATGTCCGGACGGGAAAGCATGCACCCCGGAGGGGTGCCAGCCTTCCGCCAAATCTCATCCGCTGCGACCACTCCGTGGTCGTCTCCTGCTCGGTAGCTACCGGGGGTATCGTCGCTCCGCTCCTCAACCCCCGGCTAATCGCTGGCAGCCCTCCGGGCTGCTCGTGCTGCCGACCGCCGTCGGCTAATTGGCATCGGTCATTCTCAGCACTCCATCACTCCATCACTCCACTCCCCCCTATGGAACCCACCAAAACTGAACTCGTCGTCCTCGGTGCCGGCCCCGGCGGTTACGCCGCCGCCTTCTACGCCGCCGACCTGGGTAAAAAAGTGACGCTCATCGAACGCGACCCGAAGCTCGGCGGCGTGTGCCTCAACCGCGGCTGCATCCCCTCCAAGGCCCTGCTCCACGCCGCGCACACCATCAACGCCGCGAAGGAGTCCGCCCATCGCGGCATCACCTTCGGCGCGCCGCAGATTGAGTTGGACAAGCTCCGCGCGTGGAAGGATTCCATCATCGCCAAGCTCTCCGGCGGCATCGCGCAGCTCGCGCAGAAGCGCGGCGTCACGGTCATTCAGGGACGCGGCTACTTCGAAGGCTCCAACACGCTCCGCGTCGAGACCGAAGCGGGCCAGCAGTTCATCAACTACGAGCAAGCCATCGTCGCCGTCGGCTCCAAGCCCGCGCTGCCGCGCGCCTTCGACCTCGGCAACCCGCGCGTGATGACCTCCACCGAGGCGCTGGAGGTCGAGGACGTTCCCGGGAAGCTGCTCGTCATCGGCGGCGGCTACATCGGCATGGAGCTGGGCACCGTCTATGCCTCGCTCGGCAGCCAGGTCACCGTCATCGAGGCGCTCGACAGCATCCTCCTCGGGGCCGACCCCGACCTTGCGCGGCCCGTGGCGGCTTATGCGAAGAAGAATTTCTCCGAGGTTCGCGTGAAGGCAAAGGTGCTGAAGATGTCCACCGCCGGGAAGCAGATCAAAGTCGTCTCCGAGCAAGCCGGTAGGGCCGACCTGCCGGTCGGCCACCAACTTGAAGAACTCTACGACCGCGTGCTCGTCTCCGTGGGCCGCGCGCCGAACAGCGAGGACCTCGGCCTCGAAAACACCAAGGCCAAGCTCGACGAGAAGGGCTTCCTCCTCGTCAACGACAAGCAGCAGACCAGCGACCCCGCCCTCTACGCCATCGGCGACATCGCCGGCGGCGTGATGCTCGCGCACAAGGCCTCGCGTGAGGCCCGCACCGCCGTCGAGATCATCTGCGGCGAGGCCGCCACCGCGCAAAAGGCCGTCATCCCCGCCGTCGTCTTCACCGACCCCGAGATCGCCTGGTGCGGCCTCACCGAGACCGAGGCGAAGGGGAAGAACATCCCGCACGCCGTCG
This sequence comes from uncultured Klebsiella sp., assembly GCA_964478755.1. GTDB lineage: Bacteria > Verrucomicrobiota > Verrucomicrobiia > Limisphaerales > SXTU01 > SXTU01. The sequence goes on along the minus strand of CAYZJP010000083.1, from coordinate 16,243 downwards.
CGAAATTCCCCTGGGGCGCGAACGGACGCGCGCTGACCTTCGACCGCACCGACGGCCTGACGAAGCTCATCATTGACCCTGCCACCGAGCGCGTGCTGGGCGTGGGCATCGTCGGGCACGGCGCGGGCGAACTCATCGCCGAGGGCGTGCTCGCCGTCGAGATGGGCGCGACCGCGAAGGACTTGTCCCTCTGCGTCCACCCGCACCCGACACTTTCCGAGACCGTGATGGAATCCGCCGAGGTCTTCTACGGCCACGCCACGCACGTCTTCGCGCGGAAGAAGTCGGGATAACGAACGGCCTTGCTCAGTTGGTGCCTTCGATTGCAGCCGATTCCCTCGCGTTGCCACTTGGGGCGGCGAGTTGCGCGACCACCTGTCCTTCCACCGTCGTCACGGTTGCGCCATCAGAGGCAAAGCGCAGCGTGAGCGAACCCAATTCCGCAACGCGCAGAACGGGAATGCTCCCCTGCCGCAACCGGGCAATCAGCGCAGGCTTGACGCGCTTGCTGGCGGGGAATTCCACGTCTGCGAGCACTATGAGCCGGGGCTGGATTGCGGCGAGCAGCGCGTCGCTGAGCGGCTCGCCTTGCTCTGGCATTGCGGCAACGACGATGTCGGCGCGCAAATCTTTTCGTCGCGCGGACAACGCTCGTTGTCCCGCCGCAGCGAGTTCGGACAACAACAGCACGCGCACGCCGTGGAACTCGCCGCGCAACACCAGCGCGTTGTCGTCCGCGCGGGCGAACTTCTCTCCCGCAGCGGGATGCAGGACTTCCCAGCCAGCGAGTTGATCGCCCGCCTTCACGGTTTGCCCGCGCGCTGGCCGGGCGGCGATGAGCTTGAGCGCATCGCGATACGCAGGCGAACGCGCGGGCACCGGACTGGTGAACGTGAGCGTGGGCTTAAACTCGGCGGTGATGAGCTTGAACCCGCCGACGCGCCGCTGGTCGCCGTGCGTGAGCGCAAAATTGGGAAGTGGACTCACACCTTGCGCGCGAAGGAACGGCTTCACGATGAAGTTCGCGGCGGATTCGCTGCCGCAGTCCACAAGCAGGTCGTGTCTGCGGCCCGGCGCGTCGGAGAAGATGGAGTTCGCCCCTTGGCCGAGGACGGTGAGGCGCGCTTCATCGCGCGCACGGAATGCACCGACCGACCACACGACCGCCAGCGCGAGGAGAATTCCCCATGACCAGCGGCGCTTGCCCGGCGTCCACAGCCAGCCGATGACCGCGAGCAAAACCGCCGTGTAAAACACGAAGAACTCGAAGGTCGTTGGCGTGCGCACATAAAGAAACGCGCCGGGCAGTGTGATGCTCCACTCGCTGAACCGGATCATCCCGCGCATGAAGAGCCAGCCGGAATTGTTGAACACGTCCGTGAGCCACGGCAGCCAGTCGCCGGAGACGATTGCGCCAAGGTTGCACATCAGCGCAAGGCTGCTGAGCGGCACAACGATGAGGTTCGCCAGCAGGCTCGCGGGCGTGAAGAGATGAAAATAGTAGGCGATGAGCGGCAGCGAGCCGAGCCACGCGGCGAGCGACGTGGCGAGGCTCGTGGTCACGGCACGCACCGGCCAGTCGAGCCAGCGCCGCCAGCGCGGACGCAATTCCTCCGGCAGCAAAGGGTCAGTTTGGAGCAATCGCTCACGGAACTTCTCAATCGGCGGCAGCAGCAGCGCGATGCTGAGCACAACGAAGAACGAGAGCTGGAAGCTGGCTTGGAACAACTGGCTCGGCTCCCAGATGAGAATGATGAAGCCGGACGCGGCCAGTGAGTTGAGCAGGTTGCTCGGCCGCCGTGCCGACCAGCCGACGATGATAACCGTCATCATGATGGTCGAGCGAATGGCTGAGGACTGCCAGCCCGTCGCCGCCGTGTAGAACCAGATGACGGGGACGATGACCGCGCCGCACGCGCCGCGCGAGAATTGCGCCGCGCGCAGCACGGCCACGAGGATGCCTGCGATGAGCGCGATGTGCAGGCCGCTGATGGCGAAGATGTGCATCGTGCCCGAGCGCATGAACGGCTCGGAGACTTCGTCCGTGAGCGCGGTGCGCCAGCCGAGCGTCATCGCCCAGAGCAGGCGAAGCTCCTCGTCCTCGACCGGCAGGCCGCGCGCGAGTGTGCGCTGCGACCAAGCAAGAAATCGGTCGGTGAGCGGCGGTTGTGTCGGCGAGTCCGCCGTTTCGATGAGCCGCCAGTCGTTCGTGTCCGCGCAGTGAAGCTCGAAGTAAATCGCCTGCCACGCGAGAAACGCGCGGTAATCAAACAGCCCTTCCGCTGGCGGCCCCGGCGGTGGGCGCAGGATGCCGGTGATTTCCACGGTGTGGCCGATGAAGAAATTCGACGCGAGGACGCCCGGCGTCACGGTCGCGACGAGGCCGGTGGCGGGCTGCCATTCGCCACGCCGGCGCACGGCCTCGACCTCTACGAGCGCGTGGGCGCGCCACGATTCCGTCTCGTCGCGCACGAAGACGCGGAGTGTCGGTGTCTCCGCAAGCCGCGCGCGAACGGTGAGAAGCTCCGGTTTGCCGTTCGCGACGACTCGCAAATCCCACGGCGAAATCGGGGCGTCGTGGTGGATCATGTTCGCCCAGCCAGCGCAAACGAGCAGCGGCCAGAGCAGCCAGCCGCGCCAGTTCGGAAGCGCGGCGGCCAAACAGGCGATGAGCAATGAAGCAGCAAACAGGCCCGCGAGCGGCAGCGGCCAGCGCCAGCCCAGCAGAATGCCGGCGACATACGCGAGCGCGAGCGGCACGAACGGATGACGCAGCGCGAAGGCGGAGAACTCGCCGGCCGCAGCCGGGCGGACAGGGATCGGAGCAGATTGGTTCCCTTGGTCGTTCACACGAGGCACAGGATCGGGAACAGAGTTTCAGGCGGCGGGCAAACGCGCAATCCTGCACTTCAACTTAATCCACCGCCGTTCGCCATCGCCGCCACCGGCCCCACAGCCAAAGGCAGAGCAAGCCCAGCGCCGCGCCGAACGCGTCGAGCGCCACATCGGCCAGCGAACCTTGTCGGGACGCGGTGAAGGTCTGATGCCACTCGTCGGTTGCGCGTAGAGCACGGCCAGCGCGAAGGCAAACGCGGCGGTGCGCCGGAAATTGATTGGGTCGTCAGCGGGCCTTTCAAGTCGCTTCGCCCGCCAAATCAGTGCGGCCAGCATGGCATAGGCGACAACGTGTCCAGTCTTGCGCACTGCGAAATGTGCGCGGTCCAGCGCGGCAGGGGAAATATCGGGCACAAACCAGCGCAGAAGCGGGACGAGGATGCGGAAGGTCCGGCGCGGCGCGCCCAGATCAGTCGAGGCACCGAACAAGAGCGCCATCCAGAGCGCCACCGGCAACCAGGCGTGGAGAAGGCGGCGCACGCGGGAACGCGGTTCAACCCTGGCCGTCGTAATAGCGGTTCACCCGTTCCTCCACGTCGCGGAACTTCATGTCCACTTCATAGATTTGCTTGAACTGGTCCATCGCCTCCTCCTTCTTGCCCATCTTCTCCAGCACACAGCCGAGGGTGTGGAGCAGTTCCTTGCGCTCGTCATCGAAGCCGAGTTTTTCCTTGAGCGCGTTCTGCAGCTTGCGCGCGGCCATGTCGTTCATGTTTCGCGCGGCGAAACAGCGCGCGCTGTAAAGCATCGCCGGCAGGCGCTTGTGCGGGTTGTTTTCGGCACGCTGAAACTCGGGGATCGCCTCGCTGATGCGGCCCAGGTTGAAATAGAGCACCCCCAGCTCGAAGCGGATCGCCAAGTCGGTGGGATACTTCTCAATCCGTGCCTGACAGTCGGTGAGAATAAAATCGTCACGCTGGGCCGCGAGCGCGACCCTCTGTTGCTCGTAGTCTTCCGCCGCCGGGTTGAGCTGCTCGATGACCTGGTTGTAGCGCTTCACGATGACTTCGTTGCGGTCGCGTTCCAGGGTCGAGTCGAACGCACCGGGAATGGCCTCGATCTGGTTGTAGTAGTCGAGCGCGCGGTAGTAGTCCTTCTGCTGCACGCACAGCTCGGCGAGGTTCTTGAGCAGCTTGAGATTGCCCGGCTCGGTGAGGAGGCGGGCCTCGTATTGCTGGAGCAGGTTCTCGGTCTGGGCGGCGTCCTTGTTGATCCGGGACTCCTGCTCGAGCCGCGCGGCCTCGGTCTTGTCCTTGAGAATATTGCGATAGGAGCCCTTGCCGTCGGCGAGGGTTTCGTAGCCGCCCTCGTTGAGCGTGCGCTTGGCGGAGATGTTCTTGGCCATCTCCTGTAGGCGCGGGTCATTGGGGTGGTGCCGTTGCAACGCGGCGAAGACGGACTCGGCCTTCTCATTCTGGCCGATGGCGGTGTAAGCCTCGGAGAGACGGATGGAAACGTCCTTGTCAGCGGGGCTGTCCTGGCGCATCGCCTCCAGTGAGAGGATGGCGCTGCGGGTCAGATCGGCGGCGATGGCGGCCTGGGCGAAAATATCGTGGGCAAGATTGTTGCGCGGATCGCCGGCAATGATTTGCTCCGCGACGAACATGGCTTCCAGCGGCTGGTTTTCGACGAGGAACTTGGCCTTGGCGAGCGCAGGCCCGCTACTGGCGCTGCTGACGAGCTTCTTGAACAGCCCGGTGGAGGCCCCGGCCTTCTTCTGGCTGGCCTTGCGCAACGCCTCGCGGCCCGCGAGGAAGGCCGGCTCGCTCTTCACCACGGCAAGCAACAGCTCGATGGCATAATCCAGATTGCTGCGCTCCAGCGCCGTGACACCCTTCTCAAATTGCTCCCGCATACCACGCGGAATGTCGCTCGCACTCTTCTCTGCCATGCCAAAAGGCTAGTAACCGCCCGGTGAAAAATCCACGCTAAATCTCAGGCTCCTCCGCGGTGGTGCGAGGCGATTGCGCTTGCGCCAACGGGCAAATGAGATTCAATACGCACCGTTCGTCGCGCACGTGGCGGAATTGGCAGACGCGCTACTTTGAGGTGGTAGTGCCGCAAGGCGTGCAGGTTCAAGTCCTGCCGTGCGCACCACTCGTCGTCCCTTTCTTTCATCCCTCATTTCTGAACGTTGCGGGCCTGCATCTGCTTCTCCAGCCGCTCCAATTCCGGCTTTACGACGGTTTCCACGCACTTGGGACAGATCCCGTGGCTGAACTTCACATCCGCGTGGCTGCCGATGTATTGCTCCACCGTCTGCCAGTAATTCTGGTCGTCGCGCACGCTCTTGCAATAAGCGCAGATGGGCAGGATGTCGCGCAACTCCGTGATTTCGGCCATCGCCCGCTCCAGCTCGGTGACGCGGTTGGACAGCTCCGCCTGCAACTCCACCATCCGCACGCCCACATTCACGCGCGCCTGCAGCTCGGCCTCGTTGAACGGCTTGACAATGAAGTCGTTCGCCCCGGCATTCAACCCGGCGACGATGTTCTCGGGATCGGACATGCCGGTGAGCATGAGCACGTAATTCTTCCGCAAGGCCGGCGTCTCGCGGATGCGTTTGCACAACTCCACGCCGTCCGGCTCGGGCATCACCCAGTCGAGGATGGCGATCGGCGGGGGCGCCTCGCTGCAAAGCAACTGCCAGGCTTCCGCGCCGCCCTTCGTCTCCACCACCTCGTGGCCCCACGCGACCAGCAAGGACGCCAGCCGACGGCGCACAACCTGGCTGTCATCGGCAATGAGAACTTTCATCGGTCGCAAGTTGAATGTCTGCCGCCAGAGAATTGCGCCGATCTGAATTCAACGTCGAGTGAATTCCCTACGACGGCAAGGCGCTCCCATCACGGCTTCTTCCCGCGCGTGGCGACGAAGCGTTCCACATACTTGCCCAACGGGTCCGCCTCCAAGTTCACCGCGTCGCCCGTCTTCCTTTCGCGCAACGCCGTCACCGCAAACGTGTGCGGAATGATCCACAGGCCGAAACCGTCTTTGGTCACGCGCGCCACGGTCAAGCTGATGCCGTCCACGGCGATGGAACCTTTGAACACGACGTAACGCCGCACGTTGGACGGTGCGGCAATGTCCAGCACATGGTCTGCGCCCGCGCGTTCCCAGCGCGTGATGCGTCCCACGCCGTCCACGTGGCCGGTAACGAAATGGCCGCCGAGTCGCGCACCCACGGCGAGCGAGCGCTCCAAGTTCACGAGCGAGCCAACTTGCGCGAACTGAAAATTCGTCCGCTCCCACGTCTCACGCAGCAGATCGAAGCGCACCAGCTTGTCGCGGCCGAGAGTGGTTTGCTTCACCACGGTCAGGCAGCAGCCGTTCAACGCCACGCTCTCGCCGAGCTTCAATCCGCGTCCGACCACACGGCAGCGCACGGTCAGTTGGATGCCCGCGTCCGTCGTTCGCACGCTCGCCACCGTCCCGGTTTCTTCGACAATGCCCGTGAACATGATTGGTTTCTTACTCTTGCTCGCAGTCCTAATCTTAATCCTGCTACTTCCCCACTCTCGCCGACAGCATCAAATCCGCGCCCACCCGCCGCCACTCGACGTCGCGCAACTCAATCAAATCCGTCAGCCGCCTTGCTCCATCGCCCGCGACACCGCGTCGCGCATCGCGTCCGCCGAGAATTTTTGGCGCGTAAAAGAAAGCCACGCGCTGCGCAAGGCCCGCTTCGAGAAACGCCGCGTTCACCGCGCCGCCACCTTCCACCAGCACGCTCGTCACGCCTTCGCTGCCGAGCCTTTTCAACAGCCACGACAAGTTAATTCGTCCATGCCGCGCGGGAGCCACCAGCACCTTCGCCCGCCGCGCCAACGCCTTCGCCCGCGACGCCGGAGCTGCGCGACTCACCACCACCGTCGTCAGTGCGGCAAACTCATCGCTCACGATGGCCGCATCGGGCGGCGTGCGCGCGAACGCATCCAGCACGACGCGGCGGAGCGGCTTGCGCACGCGGCCGTTCGGACTCCGCGCAGTCAGGCTCGGATCGTCTGCCAGGACCGTGTTGATGCCGACGAGAATTGCATCGGAGGCAAAACGTAGTTGCATGGCCAGCGCCCGCGAGCGCTCGCCGGTAATCCATTTTGAGTCGCCGCTCGCGGTCGCAATTTTTCCATCCAGCGTCATCGCCGCCTTCATGGTGACGAACGGCGTGCGCCGCACAATCCAGTGGTTGAAGACCTCGTTGAGCCGTGTCGCCTCGGTCGCCAGCGCGCCGGTGGCAATCGTCACTCCCGCCTTCCGTAAAATTTCCAAACCCTTTCCCGCGTGCAGCGGATTCGGGTCCGTCGCCGCCACGACCACGCGCCGGATGCCCGCCGCGAGAATCGCTTCCGTGCATGGCGGCGTGCGTCCGTGCGTGCAGCAAGGCTCCAGCGTCACGTGGAGCGTCGCCCCGCGCACACGCTCGCCGCGCCGCGCGGCATCGCGCAACGCTTCCACTTCCGCGTGCGCTTCGCCCGCACGCCGATGCCAGCCCTCGCCAATGATCTTGCCGCCGCGCACCAGCACTGCGCCGACCATCGGGTTCGGCGACGTGCGGCCAAGGCCGCGCCGCGCCAGTTGCAGCGCGCGGCGCATGAAGAACTCGTTTGAAGCGGCCTTGCTCACGGTTCGCAAGGCAAGCAGCCGGATCGCAGTTCGTCGAGTTTGAAGCGCACCGTGAACTTCGTCTTCCGCTCGCGTGCCGCGCCTGCTACGTTGTCCGCCGTGGATTTGGCGGCATACAAAGCGCGACGACCGCAACGCGACCAGGCGAGCCTGCTCGTGCTGGCGTTCGTCTGCTCCGTCATCGTGCATGTCGTGTTCGCGCTGGCGTGGGAGTTCCGCGCGCACTTGCCACAGGTCGCGTGGCTGGACTGGCTCAAGGCGCAGTCGGCCAAACTCAATCCCGCCGCGCTCCTGATGAAGCTCGACGAGCCGAAGCCACAGCCGCCCGAACTGAAGAAGCTCCTCGTCACGCAGCCGCTGCCGGAAGACCCGCCGATGCCGCAGCTCACATTCGTGGACGTGGATCCCGCGCAAGCCACCGAGCCGCCGAAGGACGCGAAGTTCTATTCGGCAGTCAACACTCGCGCCGCAAATCCCGACGCGCAAATTCAGTCCAACGTGCCGAAGATGGACGGCAAGCAGACGCAGATGGCGAAAGTGATGGACGTGCCCAAGCCGCTCCCGCCCGCTGAACCACCGCCCGCGCCCAAACCCAAGGCTCCCGCCTTGCCGCCGGAGACGAAAAGTTCGTCCGAACCCAAACCGCAGCCATCACCGCCCACACCGAAAAGCGAGCCTGCACCAACACCGAAGCCTGCGCCAAAGGCCGAACCGCCGAAGAAAGTTGAACCACAGCCGTTGCAGCCCACACCCGCGCTGACACCGAAGCCAGCGGGCGAGACAGCCCCGCCGCAACCCAAGCCCGCGCCCCCTGCCCCGCCGGCACCTGCGCCCGTGCAGGTCGCAAAGGCATCCACGGTTCCACCGAAGCCCACGCCGCCGGCCTTGAATCCGAGCAACGCCAAGCCCACGCCGCCGCCGGAGCCGGGCGAGGCGGAGACGAAAATTTCCCGCCCGCGCACCGTGAAGGAAGCGCTTGCGCGCCGCGCGGAGAGCGGACTCGTCGGCGAAAAAATGCAGCAGGAAGGCGGGGTGAAGAATCTCGGCATCAGCGCGCTCGACGTTCGCGGGATGGCCTTCGGCGCTTACGATGCCGCGATCATCCAAGCCATTCAGCAGCGTTGGTATAGCCTGCTGGAATCACGCCCCACGCCGCACGGCAAGGTGATCGTCGAATTCCGAATGCACTACGACGGGCGCGTGACCGACATGAAAGTCAACGACGCCGATGTGGGCGAACTTTACGCGCTCTTCTGCCAGAAAGCCGTGCAAGACCCGTCGCCTTATCCGCGCTGGCCCAGCGACATGCGCCGCCAGTTGCAGGCCGATCATCGCGACGTGCGCTTCACGTTTTACTACAACTGAGCGCCGGCTGGCGCGTGTCAGCGCGCAAAGGAGCAAGGTGCCTCCGTCCTGAGATTGCCGGCCCGCGCACTTTGCCCGTGCAACTGAATAGTCCCGTTCTCAGCCGCGTCAGCCACCCATCCGTTATGCGTTACGCGGCCACGATTCTGATTGGTTCCCTTCTCCTCACCGGCTCTCTCGTCGCGAAGGACGCTCCGCTCCGCACGCCGGAGCAGCGCTTCGCCGATCTTGCCAAGGCTGAGGAGCCGAGCTTCCGCCGGCACGTCGTGCCGCTCATCAGCCGCGCGGGCTGCAATGGGCGCGAGTGTCACGGCTCGTTTCAAGGGCGCGGCGGGTTCCGGCTCTCTTTGTTCGGTTACGATTTCGACAAGGATCTCGAACAGATGACCGTCAACGCGGACGGCGATGAAAAGGAGGTTCGCATCAACCGTGAACATCCGGAGAAGAGCCTCCTGCTCACCAAGGGCACGAACGAGGAGCCGCACAAAGGCAAGGAGCGTTACAAGAAAGGCTCGTGGGAATACAACATGGTGCTGAAGTGGATTCAAAGCGGCGCAAAGTCCGATGTGGAGGCCACGGGCGAGTTTGACCGCTTGGAAATCACACCGAAGGAAATCGTTTTCAAAAAACTCGGGGAGAAAGTGCAGCTCAAGGTGCTCGCGCACTGGAAGGACGGCACGGTCGAGGACGTGACGCAGCTCACGCGCTTCCGCTCGAATGACGATTCCGTCTCGACCATCTCGCCGACCGGCGTGGCCGAGGCGAAGGACAAGGGCGACACCCACATCGTGGCATTCTACGACAACGGCGTGCATCCGATCCCCGTCGTGCTGCCGGTGTCGGACAAGGTTGGCTCGAAATATCCACGCCTGGCCACCACCTCAAAGGTGGATGAGCACGTCGTAGGCAAGCTGCAAAAGCTGGGCATCATCCCGAGCGAGGTTTGCACGGACACGGAATTCCTGCGCCGCGTGTCGCTGGACCTGACGGGCACGCTGCCGACGCCGGACCAAATCACTTCCTTCCTCGGCGACAAGTCGTCAGGCAAGCGCACCGCGAAGATTGACGAGTTGCTCAAGACGCCGGCCTATGCCGCGTGGTGGACGACGAAGTTGAGCGATTTTCTAGGCAACAATCCGCGCCTCCTCCGTGGCGGTGGCGGCAACAACAACTACGGCGCGAGCTTCAGCCGCCAATGGTATGACTGGATGTATCAGCGCGTGGCGAAGAACGAGCCTTACGACGAGATGATGGCGGGCATCATCCTCGCCACCGGTCGCACGAAGCCGGACCAGACTTACGAGGAGTTCGCGAAAGAGATGTCCAGCTACTTCCGCACGGAGAACCCGGTGAACTTCGCCGAGCGTCCGAACATGCCCTACTTCTGGCATCGCACCAATTTGCAGAAGGCCGAGGAGAAGGCGCTGGCGTTCTCGCACAGCTTCCTCGGCGTGCGCATCGAGTGCGCGCAGTGCCACAAGCACCCGTTCGACCAGTGGACTCAGACGGACTTCAAGCAGTTCCAAGCCTTCTTCGAGGGCGTGAGTGGCGGCAACAAAGGCGGCGGCGGCAAGCCCGGCGAAAAGGGTGCTTCAGCCGAGAAGGTTACCTACGCGAGCCTCACCAAAGAGATCAAAGACGCCGTCCCGGCCGACCCCAAGGGCGGCAACAACCAGAAAGCCATCCAGCAAGAGTTCGACCGGCGTGTGAAGGCCGGCGAGCCGGCCCCGTGGCAGGAAGTTTACGCCGTGGTCCGCACACCGAGCAAAGGCGGCGGCAAGGATCCCAGAAAGAATCCAGGTTATGATGGTCGCGTCCTCACGCCCAAAGTGCTCGGCGGCGAAGAAGTCATGCTCAGTCAGTTTCCCGACCCGCGCGCGCCACTGATGGAGTGGCTGCGCAGCCCCAAGAATCCCTACTTCGCGAAGGCGTGGGTGAACCGCGTCTGGGCAAGCTATTTTCATCGCGGCTTGGTCGAGCCGGCCGACGACATGAACCTCGCCAACCCGCCCGTGAACGAAGAGTTGATGGACTATCTCGCCGACGGTTTCGTGAAGCACGGCTACGACATGGCCTGGCTCCACAAAGAGATTTTGAACAGCGCGACCTACCAGCGCTCATGGAAGCCGAATGACACGAACAAAAACGACGAGAAGAATTTCAGCCGCTTCGTCATCCGCCGCCTGCCCGCCGAGCTGGTGGTGGACGGCATCACGCAAGCCACGCTCGCCACGGACAAGCTCGCCAGCTTCCGCGACGACGTCGAGAACCGCGCCATCGGCCCGAACGCCAACGCGGGCAATGCTGGCAAAGGCGGCAAAGGCGGCGGCTCCAACTATTCGCTCAACATCTTCGGCAAGCCCGTGCGCGAAACGAACTGCGATTGCGAGCGCACCACCGACCCGACGCTCCTGCAAACGCTTTTCACCCGCAATGACCCTGAGTTGCTCAACTCGCTTGAGCAGGCGCGCAACGGGGCTTTCATCGACGAAGTTCGCAAGGCAACCAGCCCGGCGACCGCGGGACGGAACAAGGGCGACAAGGTTGATGCGGCCCAATTGGAGGCTGGCATCCGAAAGCTGGAGTCGCAGTTGAAGTCCACTCCGGAGAAGTCTGAAAAGTTGGAGGCGATGCTCAAGGAAGCGAAGGAACGCCTCGCGAAACTGCAGCCAAATCCTGCCCCCGTCGAAAAGCGCGCTCCAGCCAACGCGGACGACTACATCTCTCAAGTCTTCCTCCGCACCGTCAGTCGTCCGCCCACCGCCGCGGAAATTGAGAAGGCCCGCGCCGACATTGCCGCCGCAAACTCCACCGCCGAAGGCGTCCGCGAACTCCTCTGGGCCATGCTGAACACGCGTGAGTTCATGGTGAATCACTAAGCCACCCTTTAAGTCAGAACCCAAAACTCAGAAAAATATGTCAACTCATATCACCTGTGACGGAGTCGCCCGCCGCGACTTTTTGCGTGTCGGTGCCCTCGCCGGCGTCGGCCTGAGCCTCAGCGAGTATTTCGCCTTGAGCAGCCAGGGCGCGGTCAGCGAGGCCAAGGGCAAGGCCGCCATCTTCGTGCGTCTCGGCGGCGGCCCCAGCCACATGGACACCTTCGACCTCAAGCCCGACGCGCCCGAGACGCATCGCGGCGAGTTCAAGCCCATCAAGACCAACGCCGACGGCGTGATGATCTCCGAGCACCTGCCCAAGCTCGCCCAGTGCGCCGACAAGTTCGCCATCCTGCGCGGCGTCAGCCACACGCTCGCGGCCCACGAACTCGGGACGCGCTACATGAACACTGGCAACCGTCCCCTGCCCTCGCTCAACTACCCGCACTACGGCGCGGTCGTCGCGAAGGAAATGCGCGGCACGGAGTATCTGCCCAGCTTCGTCGCCGTGCCGAACCTCGGCGAAAACGCCACCGGTTACCTCGGCGTGGAATACGGCCCGTTCGAGACCGGCGGCACGCCGCAGCCCGGCAAGGCGCTCGAAGTGCGCGGCCTCGCGTTGCGCAATGGCGTGACGATTGAGGACGTGGATCGCCGGCAGAACCTCGTCGCGCGCTACGACAACGCGTTCGGCGAATTTGGCAAGGAAGACAAGCTTCTCGCCGGCATGGATCAGTTCGGCCAGAAGGCCTACGCGATGATGCGCTCCAGTAAGGCCCGCGACGCCTTTGACACGAGCAAGGAATCCGAGAGCATTGTGAGCCTCTTCGGCAAGGACGCGTTCTCGCAGAGCTGCCTGCTCGCCGCGCGCCTCGTCGAGAGCGGCGTGCGCTTCACCAGCGTCAGCCTCGGCGGCTGGGACACGCACCAGGACAACTTCAACATCCTCAAGAACAAGAACCTTCCAACGCTCGACGCCGGCCTCAGCGGCCTGTTCAACGCGCTCGCCGCGAAGGGCCTGCTCGAAACCACCGCCGTCTTCGTCACCGGCGAGTTCGGCCGCACGCCCAAGGTCAACCAGCGCGGTGGTCGCGACCACTATCCCCGTGCGATGTTCTGCCTCCTCGGCGGCGGCGGCATCCAGGGCGGCCAGGTCGTCGGCGAATCCGACGAGAAGGGCGAAGGCCCGAAGGACAAGGCCATCACGCCTGACGATGTGGCGGCGACATTCTACCGCGCGCTGGGCATTGACTCGCGGAAGGAATACAACACCCGCACGGGCCGCCCGATCATGATCGTCCGCAACGGCACGCCGTTGAAGGAACTGGTGGCCTGAGCCACTGAAACAACTCTCCGAAAGCCGCGCGGTTCGCCGCGCGGCCTTTTTTGTAGCTCGACATTCCAATGTCGAGAACCGCGCGGGGGGATGGAGTTTCAAAACTCGACATTCCAATGTCGAGCTACCTGCGCCGCGTGCTTTCGCCTGTCCGGTGTTATCGCTTACTGCTTCACTCTCCGCATGGCTTCGTTGAACGAACTAATCGGCTCCGACTCCGGCCGCACTTACCAGCTCCGCTCCAAGGCTCCCGGCCCGGCCGGCAAACTCCCGCTCGATGCCGACATGCTGCTGCACCAGCCCAGCGGAAATTTGTTCGGCTGGACGCAGAACGCAGGCATGGGCTGGAATCCCAGCGAACTCGGTCGCAAACAATTTCTCATCCTCAGCACTGAGGGCGGACGCCGCGCGCCGGACGGCTCGCCCATCGCGCTCGGTTACCACACGGGTCATTGGGAAATCGGCCTCCTCGTCGAGGCGGCGGCGAATGAGTTCAAACGCTTGAAAGCGATCCCCTTCGCCGGCTGCGTCTCCGACCCGTGCGACGGTCGCACACAGGGAACGACTGGAATGTTCGATTCGCTCCCGTATCGCAACGACGCTGCGATTGTCTTCCGCCGGCTCATTCGCTCGCTGCCCACGCGCAACGGCGTGCTCGGTGTCGCGACTTGTGACAAGGGTCTGCCCGCGATGATGATGGCCCTCGCGGGAATGCGCGACTTGCCGAGCGTCCTCGTCCCCGGTGGCGTGACGCTTCCGCCCAGCAACGGCGAGGACGCAGGCGCGGTGCAGACGCTCGGCGCGCGCTTCTCGCACGGTCTCGTCTCACTGGAAGAGGCGGCGGAACTCGGCTGCCGCGCGTGCGGCACGCCCGGCGGTGGCTGTCAGTTTCTCGGCACGGCAGCGACTTCCCAGGTCGTCGGCGAAGCGCTCGGCCTCTCGCTGCCACACAGCGCGCTCGCGCCATCGGGCGAACCGGTCTGGACGGAACTTGCCGTCGCCTCTGCGCGCGCCTTGGTCGAACTGGAGCAGCGCGGCCTCAAGTCCCGCGATGTCCTCACTGACGCCGCGATTCGCAATGCGATGGTTGTTCACGCGGCCTTCGGTGGCTCGACGAACTTGCTCCTGCACATCCCCGCCATCGCGCACGCCGCCGGGCTGAAACGTCCGACCGTCGAGGATTGGATTGCGGTCAACCGTAGCGTGCCGCGCCTTGTGAGCGTGCTGCCCAACGGACCGGTGCATCACCCGACCGTGCGCGTGTTCCTCGCGGGCGGCGTGCCGGAAGTGATGCTGCATTTGCGTCGGCTGGGCTTGCTCGAAACGCGCGTGCTCACGGCCAGCGGCGCGACGCTCGATGAAGTGTTGAACTGGTGGGAAGCCAGCGAGCGCCGCGCGAAGTTCCGTGCGTTGCTGTTGGCGCAAGACGGCGTGGACCCGGACGAAGCCATCTTCTCGCCGGAGCGCGCGAAGGCACGCGGCCTGACCAGCACCGTGACCTTTCCGCGCGGCAATCTCGCGCCTGAGGGCGCAGTCATCAAAAGCACGGCGATTGATCCGAGCGTGGTGGACACTGACGGCGTGTATCGCAAGGAAGGCCCGGCGAAGGTCTTCACCAGCGAGCGCCAGGCCATTGCGGCCATCAAGGAAAAGCGCATCGCGGCGGGAGACATCCTCGTGCTCGCGGGCTGCGGCCCGATGGGCACGGGCATGGAGGAAACTTACCAGCTCACCAGCTCGCTCAAGCACCTGCCCTTCGGCAAGCACGTCGCGCTTGTCACCGACGCGCGCTTCAGCGGCGTGAGCACCGGCGCATGCCTCGGGCACGTCGGCCCGGAAGCGCTGGCCGGCGGGCCGCTCGGCAAGCTCCGCGACGGTGATGTGATCCGCATCGTCGTGGACCGCAACACGAACACCGGCTCCGTGGACTTCATCGGCGAGGACGGGCGCATGTTCAGCGCGGAAGAAGGTGCGGCGATTTTGGCGTCGCGTGCATCCCGCGATGACTTGAAGCCGAACGAAAGCCTCCCTGCCGACACCAAGCTCTGGGCCGCGCTCCAGGCCGTCAGCGGTGGGACATGGGGCGGCTGTGTTTACGACGCCGATGCGGTTCTGGCACGGCTGCGAGATTGAGGTTCCGGTTTTTTTTCGGGCAAATTTACGTTGAGCATCTTTGCGGATTGAGTTTAATTGTCCGCGTCGCCACAGCCGCCGCAACACAACCTAGTGCCATGGAAATCACCGACTCCCTCGCCACCATCCTCCAGCACAAGGGCCAGGTGCCCGTCCACTCGGTCGCGCCGGAGTCCACCGTCTTCGACGCCATCAAGCTCATGGCCGACCGCAACATCGGCTGCGTGCTGGTGATGGGCGGCAGCGAACTGCTCGGCATCTTGTCCGAGCGCGACTACACACGGAAGGTCGTGCTGCAAGGCCGCTCGTCGAAGTCCACGACCGTCCGCGAAATCATGACGACGGACGTCATCTGCGTCACCCCGCAGCACGGTGTCGAGGAGACGCTGCGCATCGTCACCGAGAACCGGGTGCGCCATCTGCCGGTGAAGGATGGCGGGCGCGTCATCGGCCTGATTTCCATCGGCGACCTCGTGAAGTGGGTCATCAACGCACAGCGCTCGGCTCTCAGCCAGTTGGAGGCTTACGTCGCGGGCGGCTATCCTGGCTGAACAACGGCAAAACTTCTTTCAATTCCAATGCTTGCCAGCGCGTCCACTCCTCACTAGAAAGCTGCAAAACTCAATAGCCCTATGATCCGAATCCCAGGCGACCCCGGCAAAGACCTTTGCGACAAACACCTCGGCATCACGCGCCGCGACATCCTGCGCATCGGCGGCTCCGGCCTCATGGGTCTCTCGCTCGGCGGCGCGATGAAGCTTCAGGCGCTCGCCAATCCCGCCACTGGCGGACGCGGCTGGGGCAAAGCCAAGAGCGTCATCATGATTTATCTCCAGGGCGGGCCATCGCACCTGGACCTGTGGGATCCGAAGGACAACGTGCCCGACAACGTGAAGTCCGTCTTCGCGCCCATCCCCACCAAGCTCACCGGCGTCAAATACACCGAACTCCTGCCCAAGCTCGCGAAGGTGAACGACAAGTTCACCATGATCCGCTCGATGAGCTACACGCC
>CAYZJP010000082.1:0-22626 GCA_964478755.1 uncultured Klebsiella sp. | reverse complement strand
GGCGGCTTTGAGTGCGGCGGCGAGGCCGGGCGGTCGCTCTTCATCGGGCTTTGCGTCGGCTGGCTTGGGCGTGGCCGGCACGGCCGGCTGGGGCGCGACGGGCGCAGGGGTTGGCGCGGGCTGGGTTTGCGCCAGCGCGGTCATCGCGAGGCTGGCTGCGAGGATGAGGGTCAAGGTTGTTTTCATTATCGGTTCTCCCGTGAGCGTTGTTCCATGAGTCGCCGCAAAAGGTCACTGTCACTGCCGCCGCCTGAGCCGGATGAGCCGGAAGACGGAGCGCTTGAACTGTCAGACGTGCTGCCGCCGCCGAACGTGCCGGAGCTGCTGGAGTTGCCGCCGCTGTTGAAGGTGTTGCTGGAAGAGCTGCCGCCCATCCGCGCGACGTAATACGCAGTGTATTCCTCGGCATCTACGAACCCATCATGGTTGCGGTCTATCAGGTCGAAGTTCGGGCGCAACCGGCTGTCCGCCTCATCGCGCGAAATCTTGCCATCGCCATTGCGGTCCTGATCACGCATGCGCTGCTGTGCCATCTCGGCTGGGCTGCTGCCACCGCCAAATGACGATCCAGAACCGGAGCGCGGGTCACGGTTGAAGCTGCTGTTGAAGCTTCCTCCGCGCGAGTTGCGGCTGGAACTGAAACCGGAACTGCCATTCCGGGAATCGCGGCTGGAATTGGAACTGCCGAAACCGCCGCTGGAACCAAAGGACGAGTTGAAGCTTGGGCTGGAACTCGACGACGTGAGGCTGGAGCTGTAGTCCGAGGGCCGCTCCGCCTCGCGCATTTTCCATTCGCCCTCGTCCTCGCGGCGGAGCATGTAGCCGACTTTCAGCTCGACCGGCTTTCCGTTCGCCTCCAGCCGCACGACGTTCGGATCGATCCCGGTGACTTTGCAGCCGCCGACGCTCTCGTCCACCGTCACCGCCTTGCGATGCGAGGAGCTTGACCCCTCGAAGAAAGCGACACTCCCCTTCGGATAGTCCAGCGTGCCAAGGAGCGAAAAGTATTCAATCACCGGATCACGACGCGGCGGCGCGTCGTCCGTCCGTCCCGCGAAGCGGCGGGCGTTGAAAATGTTGCGGTCCGGGATGCTCTTGAAGGCGTCGAAACTCGTGGCAGGCGCGGGCGCGGGCGCGACGGAAGACTTCGCGGCCGTGCGCGGTGCCGGCGAGTTGGTGCGCTGCTGCTGCGCGGCGACGGGCAGCACGGCGAGCAACAACGCGCCAACGAACGCGAACGCCAGAACGCGCACGGGTTTCATGGCGGGACCATCGCACATCCGGGCACCGACGGCCAGCGCGATGCGGGTGCTGGAAGCAGGATTATTTCGCGGTGTTTTCATTGCGTTTCGGGGTCAGCACCAGCCCGCTCAACTGCAGCGACATGGTGAGGTTGCGTCCGTCGGTGTCACGCGTCGTGAGGTCCACCACGTCCACCTTCATGGCGATCGGATCCTTCTCCACCTGATACAACAGCTTTGCCAGGCTCGACAGGCTGCCGACGGCGTCGGCGCGGCACTCCAGAGTCTGATAGTCCTCCGTGTTCGAGCGCTTCCACTGCGGCTTGAGGCCGCTGATGGTCACACCCGCATCGCGCGACCAGCGCTCGAAGGCCCGCAGCGCCTGGCCTTCGGCAAGGGAAACCTCGTTCGTCAGCGCGTTGGCGCGCCACGAGGCCCACTTGTCTTTCACCGCACGCTCGCGTTCGAGCAGCTTGGCGCCGTTGGTGACCTTTTTCTGCAAGTCATCAATCTCGGTGTTGCGCGCCTTCCAGCTCGCGGTGAGCGGCTGGAAGACGAAGCGGTCGCCCACCATCAGCAGGATGGCGGTGACGGCCACGATCAGGAGCAGTTGTTCGCGGTTCTTGTTGTTCATCGGCTGGCCTGGGCGTTGTCCACCCAGTGGAAGTTGAACGTGAACTCCATCGGCTGGCCGTTCTGGCCGCCCTTCTGGTGCTCGAGTTTCACATCGGTGATTTTCTTCGACGCGAGAAGCTGGTCGCGCATCTTGAGCAGCGCCGCGTTGCTGCGCGCGGTGCCGCTGCACGTCACGCCGGAACGGTCGCGGATTTCGACTGACTTGGCTGCCACCGCACCGTCCTCGGGAAACGCCTCGGTGATGGTCTTCAGGATGCTCAACGCGCGGAACGACTCGTCGAACCACGGGCGGAATTTCCGAATCTTGCCGTTCATGTCCTCGATCTGCGCGACGCGCGCCTTCATCGTGTTCCACTGCGAGTTCAACTTGGCGAGCTGCCACTGCTGCCAGCCGAACAGCCCGGCGACCGTCAGCGCGGCCACGCCCAGCACGGCGGCGGCATAGACCAGCTTCTTGGACGCGTGCTGCTCGGTGAACTGCTTCCACTTGCTCACGCGCGGCGGCAGAAACTCGAAACCCGTGGACTTCCCCGTCAGGTGCCGCACCGCGAGCGCGAGCGCCGCTGTCGCGGCGGTGTTCGACGGCAGCGCGACGCCGAACTCGAGCGGCGTGAACTCCTTCACGTGCTGCGCGCGCATCCCCAGCGCCTCGGCGCGCGGGCGGATTTGCTCGCAAAGCTCCTCCGCCAATTCGCCTTCGCCAAATACTTTCAAGTTCCGCACCGCGACGCGGACATCATCCGGCAACTGGCCCAGCGTGATGCGCAGCTCGCGCGCGAGGTAATCCTTCTGCACGCGCCGCTCGGAGCCTTCCTGCTCGAACGCGCCTTCCAGCAGGCGCAGCGCGGCGACGCCACCCTGCGCGGTGACTTGCAGGCCCACGCCCTTCTCGCCGGGCAGCAACGCCACCACGCCACCGGCCGACTCCGATTCCGCCACCGGCTGAAGCGCGGCGAGGCCGAGCGAGAAACTCAGCGGGCGCAGTTGGATGGATTCCAGCGCCTCCTGCAGCCGCGTGACGTGGTCGCGGGGAATTGCCACCAACGTCGCCGTGCGCTCGCCGTCGGGCGGACCGACGAGCGACTGCGCGACCATCAGCGTCTCCGGCGCGTAGGGAAAGCCGCGCTCGATCTCCATCAGCAAGAGCGCCTGCACGTCCTCCGGCGCGAGGCCGGCGGGCACCTTCACGGCGAGTGTGAGCGCCCAGTTCAGCGGCAAACCCACCACGCAGCGGCGGTCACGCACGCCGGCCTTGTCCAAGTGCGTGCGGATTTCCGCGCCCACCAGATCGGGATCGTTGGTGAGCGGATCGAGCGACAATGTGGCGGTGGCAGAGTGGCGGATTTCCACCGAGCCGTTCGTGCGCTTGACGCTGACGAGGTCGAGCCGGTTGCCGTCCAGCACGAGGCCGAGCATCGAGGTCGCGGTGGTTTTCTTGGGAGTGCTCATCGTTCGTTCAGCATGTCGGCAATCTGCAGGCGGACGTTCTGCCCCAGCGCCCAGCCCAGATGGGTGAGTTCCTGGCGCTGGCGGATTTTTGCGCCGCCCTCGGTCGTGTCGAAAATGAACTTCACGCGCTTGTAGCCGCGCCCGCGGTGGCCCAGCGCCGCGACGTCCGCCGAGTAAACGTAGCTGCGGCCCGTGATGTAGGGGCCGAGCTGGTCGGCGCTCGTTGCGTCGAGCGCGTCCTTCACCCAGGCGATGGAATGCTGCAGGTCCGTGCCCATGCTCGCACGCGTGGCGATGAGCGTGTCGGCCTTCGTCGCGTCAAGGCCGGGCAGGCACGCCAGCACGGTGGCGGTGGCGGTGTTCACGTTCACGAGACCCTCGACGAACTGGTTCGTGGAAGTGGTGAGGTCGCCTTCGATGAGCGTGAACTCCTCCTGTTTCAAGCCGCTGCGGATGTAGAACTGGAGCACGCTGTTGTTCGTGACTGCTGGCTGTGGCGGCTGGCCGCCCGGCCCGCCCGCTCCACCGCCAGGGCCGCCCGCTCCGCCTCCGGCCTGGCCGCTGGGGAAGCGCGCGAGCACTTGCTGGACAAGTTGCGAGCTGAGGCCGGCATCGGTCATCAATTTGGTCAGCCCGTTCTGATCCACCTCGGCGACATTCACCTTCATCTGCCCGTTGGTGCGGAGATTCGACATCTTGCTGTGGGCGGTCACGTAGGCGAGCACGCCCCGGTTGAGCACGCCATCGTGGTTGTCGTTGGGCGGCGTGGCGTCCTCGTCGTTCTCGTTCGGGTCGAGCACGGCGTTCATGTTCGCGTCCTCATCGTAGAGAATGTCGTAGGTGAAGCCATACACGAGGCGCAGCTCGTCAATGCTCTCAAACGGCGCGTTCTTGCAGCGGTAAGGCGGGTTGAGCTGGCCGTAAATCTCGTCCTCCGCGCCGTTGTCGGACGGGGTGCTGTCGGCATCGCGCCAGTCCACGATGGCGGCGGCGAGGTTGGCGGTCATCTTCGGCAACTTTTGCAACATCGCGGGCGTGGCGGTGTTGAGGTTGAGCTTCGAGGATTCGTCCACGAGGCCCCAGGTCGGCTGCTCACTGTCTTCCTCGTTCAGCGGCTGGCCGATGAGCCAGAAGCGCGCGTCGCCGATCTGCACGGCCTCGACCCTCAGCATCGCAGGGGCGGGAGGAATGCCCGGCTCGATGACGTTCGCCAATGCGTTGCTCAGGTAGCGCGCCGCGCCCGCGATGGCCTGCTCGGCCTCAAGGCTGGCGACGCGGTTGTCCGCCGCGCGCAGTTCGAGCGAGGAGGAATTCGCAAAATAAATCGCCAAACTGACGAGGCCGAACGCGACCCACAGGACGATGATGAGGACGGAACCCCGCTCGCGCTTATGGAAAAGGGGCAGTTTCATTGGCTGCCCTTGCTGTTTGAATTTGTGCTGGCCTCAACGAGAATTGGAACGACCAGTTCGATGGGTGCCTGCTGGCTTGCGCGATCTTGAGCCGCCAGTTGCAGCAGCACCTTGATGGCGCGCGGGAGCTTCATCGTGTCGCTCGAAGTCGAGTCCCACGTGTCCTGCCAGTCCGTGCCGTCGTGGTAGAGGAACTGCAGGTCCGCCACGTCTGTCAGGACCAACTGCTCGACCGGATCGTCCTCGACGCCGCCGACGGGCAGCAGGTTCCGCGTGACAGCGCGGACGAGATCCTTGCCCAACGCGTCGCGGTTCGTGGAGTCCACGAGCAGGTAGGCGACCTTCTGCACGGTCGGCCAGGGCGCGTCGTTGTCGAGGATGCCGGAGAACGTGTAAAAGTTCGGGCCGATCTGCCCGTTCTGGCCGGCCATGCCGCCCGTCGCGCCCTGCAGCGAACCAAACTTCGGCTGCTGCGTGGTGCTGCTCGTGGGCGTGCTCTGGAACTCGCCGATCATCTTGG
This sequence comes from uncultured Klebsiella sp., assembly GCA_964478755.1. Lineage (GTDB taxonomy): Bacteria > Verrucomicrobiota > Verrucomicrobiia > Limisphaerales > SXTU01 > SXTU01. The sequence continues at coordinate 17,368 of CAYZJP010000082.1, read as the reverse complement.
CGTCGTTGGTCGAGGGCGCCGCAAGATTCCCGAGGTCGCGTTTCAGGACGGCAAGCGCCTGCGCGAGCGGGAGGGATTTTTCCAGCGCCGCCGCCGAGCGGTTGCGCAGCTTCAAGCCGCTGTAGAACACGCCGTTGATCGCCGCGAGCACGATGGCGAAGGCGATGACGGCGATCAGCAGCTCAAGCAGGGTGAAGGCGGAACCGGCAGCGCGCGGCACGCGGCCCCGCTGCGCGTGGTCGTCCGCAAATTCAATTTTGGCGCTCGTCACGTTCATTGCGTTGTCGCCGTCGTCAACGTGCTCATGGACACCTGGTATTCGCGGCCCTGCACGAAATACACGACCCGCACCACCGTCTCCTGGAACGTGTTGTCCTCGACCCACACGGCGGACTCGACCGTCCATTGGTATTCATGCACGCCCTCGGTGATGGTGCCGTTGTTGTTGCCGCCGGGGAGCGCGCCCGTGAGGGTCATTTCGCTCAAGACTCTGTCGGCCACGCGCGCGGCCACGGCCTTCCGCTCGCCGACCTGCGCGGCGAGGCTGGCGATGCGCAGCCCTTCCAGCGCCACCGGGATGACGATGGCCATGAACAGCAGCGCCGCCAGCACCTCGGCCAGCGTGAACGCGGCGCGGGCGCGCTTAACGTGGCTGGACGGTGTGAATCTCATAGTTCAGGCGCGTGGCGCTTTGGGCGAGGACCAGGGCGTCGCCGTCCGCGGAATCGCTCGCCGCGCGCTGGCGCAGGAGGACGGCGGCGGGGCTTTTGTCGCCGATGAAGCCGTCGGGATAAAAGCGGATGATCTTGATGGGACTGCTGCTGGCCGAAGTGTCGGTGACGGAGTCGGGATTGGCGTCCATGGTGTTGTCCAGACCGGAGGCCTTCGTGGATGGCGGTGGTGACACCTCGAAGCTGAGTTCCTCCGGCAGCTTGTATTCCACGGCCTTGCTGTCGCTTTCGAGGAAGCCCGCCTGCGCGCGCAATCCGTAGAGCTTCTGCAGCGTGTCCACGTAAAGCTCCATTGGCACGCCCTCGGCCACCGCGCGGCTCGCGCCGTAATGCGTGAGCGAGAGGAACCGGCGCGCCTCGGAGACGAGTTCGCGTCCTTTGAAGAAGCCCTTGAGCGTGGGCAGCGAGACGCTCACGATGATGGTCAGCAGCGCCATCACGAGGATAAGCTCGATCAGGGTGAACGCGCGCCGAGTTGAGGCGAACGGCCGAATTCCCAAGTCCAAGGTCCAAAGTCCAACCGTCGCGCTTCGGGCGCGGAGCGTTGGACGTTGAGCGTTGGGTGTTGAGAATTGCATGGCCGGTTCCTTACCGATTCTTCGCCCAGTTGGTGATGTCGTCCTCGGTGCCTTCGCGGCCGTCCGGCCCCATTGAGTAGAGGTCGTAGCTGCTCGGGTTGTTGCGGCCGGGGCAGACATACACATAGGGGTGCTGCCACGGGTCGAGCGGGATTTCGTTCATGTAAGGCCCCTTCCAGCCCTGCGCGTCGCGCGGGGATTGCACGAGGTCCATCAAACCCTCGCTGCCCTTGGGATAGGTGCCGGTGTCCACTTCGAAGGCGTCGAGCGCGGTCTTGAAGCTGGAGATCTGCGTCTGCGCGGCGGCCACGCGCGCCTGCTCCGTGCGCCCGCCGAACTTCGGCACGACGATGGCCGCCAGAATGCCGAGGATGACCAGCACGAGCAGCAGCTCGATGAGCGTGAAGCCGCGCGCAGCACGATTCTGGATTCTGGATTCTGGATTCTGGATTCGAGTCTGGATGTTCATGTTGTTTGCGAGTTGAGAGTTACTTGATGTGCTCCTGCAGGGTAAAGATCGGGATGACCATGCCGATGAAAATCGTGCCGATGAAGGCCGCGATGAAGAAGAGCATCAGCGGCTCGGCCATCGCCACGACGGTCTTGAGCTGGCGGTCGAGATCGCCCTCGGTGACGTTGGCGATACGGACCAGTTCGCCGTCCAGCTTGCCGCTCTCCTCCGCGACGGAAATCATTTCCAGCGTCGAGCCGCTGAAGAGCACGCGGCAGTCGCCGAGGCTCGGGCCGAGCGCCTTGCCCTCCTTCACGCGATCAATCGAGTGCGCCACGGCGTCCACGAGAATCTGGTTGCCGATGGAGCGGCGCGCGACGTTCAGCCCGGCGATGAGCGGCACACCCGCGCCCAGCAGCGTGCCCAGCATCCGGCAGAAGCGCGACATCGCGAACTGCGCCACCAGCGTGCCGACCGCCGGTGCCTTGAGAATGAAGCCTTCCCACGAGCGGCGCCCGACCGGCGACATGAACCAATTCCGCGCGAGGTAGCCGCCGATGAAAATGCCGAGGAGTATCAGGACGCCATAGGTGCGCAGCACGTCGCTGGCGCCGATGATGACTTGCGTGAGCAGCGGCAGCTTCGCGCCAAAGCCGGCGAAGACGAGCTGGAAGCGCGGGATGAAAAACACGAGCAGGAAAACCAGCACGCCCAGCGCAAGCACGAGCAGGATGGCCGGATAAAGCATCGCGGTCATCACCTTGCCCTTCATCTCCTTCTCGCTGGCCTGGAAGTCGGCGATCTGCTGGAGCACGACGTCGAGGAAGCCGCCCGTCTCGCCCGCCTCCACCATCGCGACATAGACGCGCGGGAAAACATCCGGCGACTTCGACATCGCGTCGGCGAGCGTCATGCCATCCACCACGCGGTCGTGAATTTCCTTCCACTTGGCCTGCGCCGTGGGGCTGGCGGCTTCGCGCTGGAGAATGACCAGCGCGCGGCTCAACGGCACACCCGCCGCGAGCAGGCTGGAGAGCAGGCGCGTGAAACTCTCCAGCATCTTGGGAGTAACTTTGTGCGAGCCGAAGCTGAAGTTGGCGGGCGCAGGGATATTCGCAGCGGCCTTCGCGTCTTTCGAAGCAGCATCCTTGGCCGGAGCTTTCGCGGGAGCCTTCGCTTCCTTCGCCGCAGGCTTGGGCGCTGGGGCTGTGATGGTCTTGGTGCCGCTGCTTCCGTTGCGCTCGGTCAGGCTGATGGGACGCAGGCCGCGCGACTCCATCTGCTTGAACGCATCCGCGCGACCGCTCGCATCCAGCACCCCTTCGGTGACGGAGCCGTTCGCCTGCAACGCGCGATATTGGAAAGTGCTCATGGGTTAGCGGGCGACGGCCAAGGCCGCCGCGCTGGGCACGCCGCCGCCGTCGTCCTTCTCGTCCACGGTGGTGCGGGAAACTTCCTTCGCCGTCGTCACGCTGAGAACCTCCTCGACGGTCGTGACGCCCTGCTGCACCAGCCGCCAGCCGTCCTCGGCCAGCGTCTTCATGCCGTCGCGGATGGCGGCGTCACGGAGCTTGTCGGTCGAGGTGTTTTCGAGAATCAACTGGCGAATTTCCACGTTCGTGTCCATCCACTCGAAGATGGCGTTGCGGCCGTGGAAGCCGGTGTTGCGGCACTCGCGGCAGCCAACGGACTTGTAAATCTTGTGGTTCAGCTCAATGCCGAGCTTGGTTTTGTAGGCCGCCGCCGTGGGCGACTCGTCCACTTGCTTGCAATGCGGGCAAAGCACGCGCACGAGGCGCTGGGCGAGCACGGCTTCGAGCGAGCTGGCGACGAGATACGGCTCGACGCCCATGTCCACCAGCCGGGTCAGCGCGCCGGGCGCGTCGTTCGTGTGCAACGTCGAGAAAACCAGGTGGCCGGTGAGCGACGCCTGCACGGCAATCTGCGCCGTCTCCTGATCGCGAATTTCGCCGATGAGCACGACATCGGGGTCGTGGCGGAGGATGGAGCGCAGCCCGCGCGCGAAAGTGAGGCCGGACTTCTCGTTGACTTGAATCTGGTTGACGCCCTTGAGCTGGTATTCGACCGGGTCTTCAATCGTGATGATTTTGCGGACGTGGTCGTTGATCTCGTTCAGCGCGGTGTAGAGCGTCGAGGTCTTGCCGCTGCCGGTGGGGCCGGTGACGAGGATGATGCCGTGGGGGAGCTGAACGACGCGCTTGAAGCTATCGAGTTCGCGATGGTTCATCCCGAGGTCGCTCATCCCGCGCAGCTTCGAGTTCTGGCGGAGGAGACGCATCACGACGGCCTCGCCGTGGAGCATCGGAATAATGGAAACGCGAATGTCCACCTCGTGGGTCTCGACGCGAATCTTGATGCGGCCGTCCTGGGGCAACCGTTTCTCGGCGATGTTCAGGTGGCTGAGAATTTTCACACGCGAGACAATCGCGGGCTGAAAGCGCTTCAGCGACGGTGGCACGGGAACTTCCTGCAAATCGCCGTCAATACGGTAGCGGATGCGGAACTCGTCCTCGAACGGTTCAAGGTGAACGTCGGACGCGCGCAGCTCGATGGCGTCGCGGAGCACCTGGTTGACGAAGCGGATGATGCTCGCGTCCTCGGCGGCGCTGTCGAGGTCGGCATCGTCTGCCGAGCCTTCCTGCACGACTTCGAGGCCGGCCTCTTCGTTGAGCGTGCCGATGGTGTCTGCGCCGACACCGAGATGTTTCTTCATCTCGCGCTGGATGGCCTCGGTGGGCGCGAGGACGGGCTTGAGCGCGAGGCCCGTCATGGCCTTGAGGGCGTCGAGTCCCTGCGTGGCAAAGAGCCGGCTGGTGGCGATCTCCACCGAGCCGTTGGCGCGCTTGAGCGGGAGCAACTGCTCCTTCAGCAGCACGCGCGCGGGAAACAGGGAGAGCACCTGGCGGTCAGGCTCGATGGAATCCAGCGCCGTGAAGGGCACGTCGTATTCCTTCGCCAGCCAGCGGAGGACGGCGTCCTCCGTGGCGGCGGAACCGTTCGTGCCCAGCCGGGCAAAAGACTGGGCGTCGAGCGGCGAGAGTTGCCGGGCGGAGAGCATCCGCTCCAGCAACTCCCGCAACGTGCCATCCGCAATGACGAGCTGGCTCATGCCTGTTTCCCGGTGGGTGAGTTTTACTTCAGCAGACCGATGGCGACGAGCGTGGCCTCCTGGCGCACGGTGAGCACCTGGCGCAAGTCATCCGCAGCCTTGTCGTAAATGCCTTCAGCGTTCTTGCGGGCTTCGCGCACGCGGGCGAGCCGCTGCTTCATCTCATCGGTGGGCGCTTTGGCCGTCACCGCCTTCGAAAGCGCTTCCGCCTCGGGATTGGGCGTGCCGCCGAAGCCACCGAAACCGCCCTTGGTGCGTCCGCCTTGCTGCTGCCCGCCTTGATCAGTCGGCGGAGCGAAGAGCAGACGGAAATCGCCGCTGAGCGCGCGGACCTCGCGTTGGGCGTCCTGAACTTTGGTGACGCGTGCGGAAATTAATTTCCATTCGTCGTCGTTCTTCACGTCGAGCAATTCGCGCAGACGCTCTTGCATCCGGGCGGCGCGCTCTTCCGGTGTGCCGCCGCGTTGGGCGCTGGCCGTGGAGGTGAGTCCGCCCAGCGCAACGAGCGCGGCGGCGAATAGTGCTAGCTTCTTCATAGGTTTCCTTCGGTCTGTGTTGATGTGTTGACTGCAAACGCCCGCAACGGCAGGCGCGGTTTGCCGTTCTGTTCGCAGTAGTTATGCCAACTGGGATTCGGCCTGAAACCGCTGTTTTGCCATCCGCTACCGGGCAATGACTGCGCAAATCGGGCCGGTTTGCGCAAGGTTTGCGCACGCAACCGGGCGCGCGTGCTTTGCACTTTCTCGGTGGTTGTTCACGGCGTGGCTTTGCCGTAGGCTTGCCCCAACCACAACGCCACTCACCCATGAACACCAAAGACCTCATCCGTCTCGGCGTGCCGCCAGGCGAAGCGACGCGGCGTGGAATTGATTTCATCGCGCAGTTCGTCCTCAAAGGCGGCGACAAATCGCAACTCCCCGCCGAAGTCGAGGCCGTCGTGCGTGCGCCCGGCAACTTCACGACGGATGAACTGCGCGCCGAGTTCGCCAAAGCCCTGCTCAAGTCCGAACGTCCGATCAAGGAAGCCCCCGCCCCGTGGCGGCAATGGGGCGACGGCCTTGAACCCGAAGCCGTCAACCAGATGGCCCGCGCGTGCCAGCTCCCCGTTTCCGTCGCCGGCGCGCTTATGCCGGATGCCCACGTTGGCTACGGCCTGCCCATCGGCGGCGTGCTCGCGACGGACAACGCTGTCATCCCCTACGCCGTCGGCGTGGACATTGCGTGCCGCATGAAAATGACCGTGCTCGATTTGCCCGTGCGCGAGCTGGACCGCCGCCGGGAGCGGCTCATCAAAGCCATCGAGGAAGAGACCCGTTTCGGCATCGGCGCGCGTTTCGAGCGCGTGCGCCAGCACGAGGTGCTGGATGCCGATTGGTCCGTCAGCCCCGTGACGAAGCAAAACAAGATGCGCGCGTGGTCGCAGCTCGGCACCAGCGGCAGCGGCAATCACTTCGTCGAGTTCGGCATCTTCACCGCGCGCGAGAAACTCAACGGCCTCGAACCCGGCGAATACGTCGCGCTCCTTTCGCACAGCGGCAGCCGGGGCACCGGCGCGGCCGTCTGCGAGCACTACAGCAAGCTCGCGATGGAACTTCATTCCGACCTGCCGAAGGAACATCGTCAACTCGCATGGCTCTCCCTCGACTCCGCAGAAGGCCAGGAATACTGGGCCGCGATGGAGCTGATGGGCCAATACGCCGCCGCCAACCACGCGCTCATCCACCAGCACCTCGCGGAAAACCTCCGCGTCCAAGTCCTGCTCGACTTGGAGAACCACCACAACTTCGCGTGGCAGGAACGTCACGTCATCGGCGGCGTCGAGCGCGACGTGATTGTGCATCGCAAAGGCGCGACGCCCGCCGGCGCGGGCGTGCTGGGCATCATCCCCGGCTCGATGGCCTCGCCCGGCTTCGTCGTGCGCGGCAAGGGCAGCGCGGCGTCGCTCCGATCCGCGTCGCACGGTGCGGGCCGGGTGATGAGCCGCAAGAAGGCCAGCGCGACCTTCGAGTGGCACAAGGTCAACCGCGTGCTCCGCGAAGCCGGCGTCCACCTCATCAGCGCCGGCCTCGACGAAGTGCCGATGGTCTATAAGGACATCCACGCGGTCATGGCCGCGCAGACCGACCTCGTGGAAGTCCTCGGCCAGTTCGACCCCAAGCTCGTGAAGATGGCCCCGCACGGCGAGCGCCCGGAGGATTGATTATCGAGTGCGGCGGCAGAGCGCACTCCAAATGGTGCTTCCTGAACCGCGCCCGCTCAGGCTTAACTGGTGCCGTGCCCGAGCCATCATCCGTGCCAAGGAAGCCAATGCCGCTGCTCCGGCTGGGCTGGTGGCTGCTTGGTTTCCTCGTGCTGGCAATCCTCGGATTGTGGCTGGCCCACGTGCGCGCCAAGGCGCAGCTCGACGCTTACCATCGCCAACTCGTCGCCAAAGGCGAGCGGCTCACACTCGCGGGCCATGTGCCGTCTCCGCCGCTGGCCGCCAGCAATGGCGTCTTCGCGTTTCGCAAAGTCATCGAGCTTCTGCCCAGTCCGGACGACAGTGAGGCGAACTTGCATCGTCCTTGGCCAATGGTCGGCATCGCCCCCGGCAAAGCGATGGTGAGTTGGCGACAGACGCAGTTGCCACGCGAACAATCCTGGCAGCCGCGCGGGAGCACCAACCGCTTCACTGCCGACCTTTGGCCGGACTACTCCGCCCACTTCAACGCGAACCGCGAGCGGCTTTCCGAGCTGGCCGCCGCCTTGGATTTGCCCGCCTTCAGCTTCCCGTTCGATGCGGTCAAGTTCCTGACCGCCTCGGAGACGGAGTGGTTCATGGCGACCACCAAGGGTCAGGACTGGCTGATCTCGGCGACTTTGCATGACCTGCGGTTTGGGTCGGCTGACGAAGCGTGGCGCTGGTGGCGGGCTGGCTCGCGGCTGGCGCTTCGTCCACAGAATCCTCGCGCGGTCATCGGCCTGCTGATTCACAACCGACTCGTTGCCCGCAGCGTCACCACGACTTGGGAAGCACTCCAGTTTCCCGGCTGGAGCGATACCCAGCTCGCTGAAATCCAACAGCTCTGGCTGGATCACGACGCGCTGCAAGCCGTGCTGGACGGGTTCTCCATGGAACGCGCCTACACCGTCGAATCCTTCGCCCTCCAGCGAACCAACTGGCCGACACTCTGGCGCTATGCGCAGATGAGTCGCGGCGGTTTCGCAACGGTGATCGCAGGACCACCGGACGCGTGGACAACGGCGTTGCGCGAATCACCGCTCGACACGTTGCAAGCCACGGTTCCACTCATTCCCTGGCCGTTCTGGACTTCCTACTCGGAGGAGCGCGAGGCGTTGAAACTGCAAACTGGCATGGTGAACGCGTGGCAGACCGCGAAAACCACCGGCTCGTTGCAGCGAGGCCTTGCTGAAGCGCACGCGCTGGCTCCGCTCCGGCCGGGCAAAAGTTATTGGCAGCTCTTCAACGACGACGCCTTCGAGGTCTGGTCTGCCGCGAAGATGGCCCGTCACGCCGCCTTCGTCACGCAGGCCCGACTCGCCCTCACCGCCATCGCCCTGCATCGGCACCGCCTGAAGCACGGCCGTTTCCCCGCAGATCTGAACGCGCTTGTCCCGGCCCTCCTCCCTGCTGTCCCGCGTGACTTCATGGATGGGCAACCGCTCCGCTACCGGCTGGAGACGGACGGGCAGTTCCGCCTGTGGTCGGTGGGCGAAGACTTCAAGGACGATGGTGGGGATGCCAATCCCGCAGCGCCGCCGAAAGTGGATGAGTCCGTGAACTGGCTCAAAGGCCGCGACTGGGTCTGGCCGCAGCCCGCCACCGAGGCGGAAGTCGCCGCCTACCACGCCGCACTCGCGGCGCAACGCGCACCACCACCGTTGACTCCTCCTTGATCCCGCCCGCCCGGAGGATTGACAAGCCAGCACCGCGCCGATTGAGTCGCCGGGTGCAGCACCTGACTCGGCTCACTCCACGCCTGTTGCGCGCGCTGTTCATCGGCACGCTTTGCATTCATTCCGGTTTCGCCGCCGACAAGCAGGAAAAGTCAGCCGCCGCGACCAACACCGTCGCGGGCAAGTGGACTTACACGCTGGAGGTCTCGGTGGACACGTCGCTCGACTTCACCGCCGAGTTCAAGCAGGACGGCGAGAACGTCACCGGCTTCGTCACGGTGCGGGAGCTGAAGACCGCGATTGAGAAGGGCAAGTTCAAGGACGGCCAGCTCACCTTTGAAATCCCGCGCGAGTATGGCGGTGTGAAGTTCATGTCCCGCTACGCGGGCAAGCTCACAGGCGACACGCTCAAAGGCAAAATCGTCTCCGGCACCGCGCCGGTGGAACGCACTTACGAGTGGAGCGCCAAGCGCGTGAAGCAGGACGCGAAGCCCTGAACCACCCCTGTATCGAACTCAGTTTTTCAATGAGCAACAAGTCTCCTTCCTCCGCCGACTTCACCGCCGCCCTCGAACCGCTCTACTCCGCCGTCCTCGCCGATGTGCTGGATTCGCTCGGCTACCGGCACCAAGCACTGCCCGCTCACATCCGCCCGCTCACGCCCGCGAAGAAGATTTGCGGCCGCGTCTTCCCGGCGGCGGCGCGTGCGACTTACAAGATTCCCACCAAGCCTTACGAGCTGGAAATCGCCGCCGTGGACGCACTCGCGCGCGGCGATGTGCTCGTGGTGGATGCGGACGAGGATCAGTCGTGCGCGTTCTGGGGCGAACTGCTCACCACCGCCTGCCTCGCGAAGGGCGCGCGTGGTGTCGTGATGACCGCCTGCACGCGCGACATGTGGAAGATTCGCGACCTGAACTTCCCCGTCTATGGCATCGGCTGGCACCCCGGTGACAGCAAGGGCCGCCTCGATGTCACCACCGTCGGCGAACCCATCAGCATCGGCGGCGTGCGCGCGAAGCAAGGCGATTGGCTGCTCGGCGACGAAGACGGCGTGGTCATCATCCCGCAGCAAGTTGCCGCCGAAGCCATCCGTCTCGCGCAGGAAAAAGTCTCCGGCGAAAACCTCGTCCGCGAAGAGCTGGCCCGTGGCGTCCCCGTCGGCGAAGTGTTCCGCAAGTATGGCATCCTCTGAGCGCCGCCCGCATGAACAAGCGCATTCTCATTGCCGGCCTGTTTCACGAAACGCACTGCTTTGTGGATGGCACCACGCCATTGAGTGATTTCCAAATCCGCCGTGGCGTGGAACTGCTCGCCTGCGAAGGCGACATATCGCCGTTCGGTGGCGTGCTCGAACTGGCACGCAAGTTCGGCTGGACCATGCTGCCGACGGTAGATTTCCGTGCCGCGCCGAGCGCCATCGTGGAGAATGAAGTCATCGAGACATGGTGGCGCGAATTTTGCGAACACGCCGAGCCGGAGCTGGCGTGCGGCGCGGACGGCATTTATCTCGTGCTGCACGGCGCGATGGTTTCGCAGTCGTTTCCCGATGTGGAGGGTGAGCTGCTGGAGCGCATCCGCGAGCTGCCCGGCGCGGCGGCGCTGCCGATTTTCGGCGCGTTCGACCTGCACGCGAACTTCACGCAGCGCATGGCGGCGCACACGAACTGCCTCGTCGCCTACCGTGAAAACCCGCACACCGACGCGCGCGAGGCCGCAGTGTGCGCCGCCGAATTGATGCAGCGAAGCTTCGAGACGGGAAAAGTTCCGCGCCAGTATTTCGCGCATCCGCCGGTCATCTGGCCGCCGACGGGCACGGGCACCGCGAGCGAGCCGATGCGCAGCCTCGAAGCGATGGCGCGGAAGTTTGAGCGGGAACACCCGTCCTTTTGCGCGGTGAACGTCGCGGCGGGATTTGCGTTCGCCGACACACCGGACACGGGCGTGGGCTTCAGCATTTCGACCACGGGCGATGAAGCCGAGGCGCGCGCCGCGCTGGATGAGTTGAGCGCGTTCGCGCTGCGCCACCAGGAGGCGGGCAATGTCACCGAACCGCCGATTGACGACGTGATGCAGCAGATACTCACGCCGCGCGAGGGACTCACCGTGCTCGTCGAGCCATCGGACAACATCGGCGGCGGTGCGCCCGGTGATGGCACTGGCCTGTTGCGTGCGATGCTGAAACACCGCCTGCCCAACTGCGCCATCGCCATCAACGACCCGCAGGCCGTCGCACAGCTCGACACCCTGCCCATCGGCACGCGCATCACCTTGCCCATCGGCGGCAAGGGCAGTTCACTCGACGCTGGTCCGGTGCCGCTCGAAGTGGAGTTGCTCTCACGCCGCGACGGACGCTTCACACTGGAGGACAAGCAAAGCCACCTCGCCTCGATGTGCGGCGACGCGTTCGACATGGGCCCGTGCGCCGTCGTGCGCCACGCGAACGTGACCATCCTGCTCACGAGCCGCAAGACGCCGCCGTTCGATCTCGGGCAGTGGCGCAGCCAAGGCTTGGAACCGAGGGATTTTTCCTTCATTGGCGTGAAGGCCGCCGTCGCCCACCGCCGCGCCTACGATCCCATCGCGGCGCGGATGCTGTGGGTGGACACGCCCGGCCCCTGCACCAGCAACCTTCGCTCGCTGCCCTACCAGAAAATCCGCCGCCCGGTCTTCCCGCTGGACTGAGTGGCGCGATTCACTTTTTTTGCCACAGATAGACACAGATGAAACACAGATGGTGTCGGCTATCTGTGTTTCATCTGTGTGCATCTGTGGCTGAAAAATTCTTTGAGCGCCGCGCCGCAGTTTCCTTTTCCCTGCCGATTGCTAAAGTGCGCGCGTGAACAAATTGGCTCTCCACGAATTGCATCACCAACTCGGCGCGCACTTCACCGAGGTGAACGGCGCGGAAGTCGTCGCGCACTACGGTGACGCGGTGGCGGAGTGTGCGGCGTTGCGTGAGAGTGTCGGCGTGCTGGATTTGAGCTGTCGCAGCCGGCTCTGCCTCGCGGGCGCGGATCGCGTGAAGTTCCTCCAGGGCCAGGTCACAAACGACGTTCAACGTCTGCGAGTCGGCGAAGGTTGCTACGCCGCGCTGGTCAACGCGAAGGGCAAGATGCACAGCGACCTGAACATCTTCCGCCTCACCGACGAACTGCTGCTCGACTTCGAGCCGGGCTACAGCGCGAACGTCGCGGCTCGCTTGGACAAATACATCATCACCGAGGACGTGCAAGTGCTCGATGCCGCGCCGCATTACGGGCTGTTGAGTGCGCAAGGCCCGCGCGCGGCTGAAGCGGTGACGGCACTTGGCCTCGACTGGCAGTTGCCGGAGAAACCACTGACGTTCGCCACGCTCGATGACGGCACGCTGGGCCGGCTTTACTTGATGAGCCACGCGCGCACCGGCACCGCAGGCTTCGATCTGTTTATTCCCGTCGCTTCCCTCGGCGCGGCGTTCGACAAGCTCGTCGCCGCCGCGAAAATCCTCGGTGGGCGCGCGTGCGGCTGGGACGCGCTCGAAGTCGCGCGCATCGAGGCGGGCATTCCACGCTTCGGGCAGGACATGGACGAGACGAACCTGCCGCCGGAAGCCGGCATCGAGTCGCGCGCCATCAGCTACAGCAAGGGCTGTTACATCGGGCAGGAAGTCATCGCGCGCATCCGCACCTACGGCCAAGTCGCGAAAAGTCTGCGGGGTCTGCGTCTGCCCGCCGGCCTCGCCCCGCTGCCGGTGAAAGGCGACAAGCTTTTCGCCGACGGCAAGGAAGTTGGCCACATCACAAGCGCAGTCGCGGGCTTCGCCCTCGGCTACGTGCGCAAGGAGCACAACGCGCCGGGGACGCAATTATCAGTTCGTGGAACAGCCGGCGATTTCACGGTGAGCGTCGAGGCAATTCCCGCGTGACTTTGGCGGGGCTTCGTGGCATTTCCTCCTCCGCCATGCACAAGACATTTTTTGTTTCCGTCGTCACGTTGATCCTCGCGCTCGGCGTCGCTTCCGCGCCCGCGCAGGACAAGAAAGAAGCCAAGCCTGCCGCGAAGGAAGTCGCGGTGCTCAAGTTCAAGGACTTCGGCGACATCGTCGTGGAGTTTTTCCCGGACGTTGCGCCGAAGACGGTGGAGAATTTCAAGAAGCTCGCGGGCGACAAGTTCTACGACGGCACGCAATCGCACCGCTTGATCCCCGGCTTCATGATCCAGCTCGGTGATCCGCTCACCAAGGACGCGAGCAAGGAAGCCTTCTGGGGCACGGGCGATCCCGGCTACAAGATCAAGGCGGAGTTCAATGACCGCCCGCACGACAAAGGCGTGCTCTCGATGGCCCGCAGCGCCAGCCCCGACTCCGCCGGCAGCCAGTTCTTCATCTGTTTCAAACGCGTGGCGCACCTCGATCATCAATACACCGTGTTCGGCAAAGTGCTGAAGGGCATGGACGTGCTCGACAAGCTGGAAGCCATGCCCGTCGGCGGATCTCAAGGCAGCAAGCCACAGCGGCCTGTCGTCCTCGAAAGCGTCAAGATCGTCGCCGCTGATTCCATCAAGTAACTGCCCGAAATTGTCACACTCATGAGCACCGCCAACGAAGTCGCCCTCATCAACACCTGCCACGGCCAGATGGTCGTCGAGTTCTGGTCCGATGTCGCGCCCGGCCACGTCGAGAATTTCAAGAAGCTCGCCAAGCAGGGCTTTTACGACGGCACCGCGTTTCACCGCGTGGTGAAGGGCTTCATGATCCAGGGCGGCGACCCGCTCACGAAAGACGCGGCGAACGAGGCCCGTTGGGGCACGGGCGGTCCCGGCTACAAGATCAAGGCTGAGTTCAACGACCGTCCGCATGTGCGCGGCGTGCTCTCGGCGGCGCGCTCGCAAGACCCGGACAGCGCGGGCTGCCAGTTCTTCGTCTGCCTCGCGGACGCGAAGTTCCTCGACCGCCAATACACCGCGTTCGGCAAACTCATCGGCGGCGATGACGTCCTCGAAGCCATCGGCAGCGTGGAGACGACCTTCGCCGGCGGCCGCGAGAAGAGCCGCCCGACGCGCCGCATGAGCGTGGAGAGCGTGCAGATCGTTCCGCGCGACTCGGTGAAGCTCTGACGCTGGCCGGAGCGCCCCGTCCTGCTCCGCGCCAATGACCGCCCCGCCTGATTTGCTCGCGCTGCTGAAGCAATACTTCGGCTTCGCTTCGTTCCGTCCGTTGCAGGAGGAAATCATCCGCGACGCGCTCGCGGGCCGCGACACGCTCGCGCTGCTCCCGACCGGCGGCGGCAAGTCGCTCTGCTTCCAGCTCCCCGCGCTTGCCCGTGACGGACTCACCGTCGTCGTCTCGCCGCTGATTGCGCTGATGAAGGACCAGGTGGACGCGCTCACCGCGAGCGGCGTGCCTGCGACGTTTCTAAATTCCTCCCTCAAAGCCGACGAGTCGCGTGCCCGGCTGCGTAGCTTGCATAACGGCGAGTTCCGCCTGCTCTACGCCGCGCCCGAGCGGCTCATGCTCTCCGGGATGCTCGCTGATCTCCAGCGCTGGCGCGTAAACCTCATCGCGATTGACGAGGCGCACTGCATCAGCGAGTGGGGCCACGATTTTCGCCCCGAGTATCGGCAGATCGCGCAGCTCCGCGACCTCTTCCCGCAAGTCCCCTTCATGGCGCTCACCGCCACCGCCACCGAGCGCGTGCGCGAGGACATCGAGACGCAGCTCAAGCTCCACGAGCCGGCGCGCTACGTCGCGAGCTTCAACCGGCCCAACTTGAATTACCGCGTCAGCGCCAAGTCCGGCGCTTACGGGCAGGTGCTCGACTTCCTCCGCGCCCATCCGCGCGACAGCGGCATCATTTACTGTCAGGCGCGCAAGACGACTGAATCGCTCGCCGAGAAGCTCCGTGCCGATGGCATCAAGGCCGCGCCGTATCACGCGGAAATTCCGCAGAAGGAGCGCACGACGAATCAAGAAGCCTTCCTCCGCGACGAGATGCGCGTGATCTGCGCGACGATTGCCTTTGGCATGGGCATCAACAAGCCGAACGTCCGCTTCGTCATTCACTACGACTTGCCGAAGAACATCGAGGGCTACTATCAGGAGACGGGACGCGCGGGCCGCGACGGCTTGCCGAGCGAGTGCCTGCTGCTCTTCAGCCCCGGCGACGTGCAGAAGTATCTCGGCTTCATCACCGAGAAGCCGCCCGCCGAGCAAGTCGTCGCACGTGAGCAGCTTTCGCAGATGGTTCACTACGCCGAGTGCTCCGGCTGTCGGCGCGTGGAATTGCTGGCTTACTTCGGGGAGATTTATGGGGGCACGGAAGCCGACGACGAGCGTGGCTGTGACGCCTCGTCGCAGGAAGGTGCGGGCGACGCCTCGTCGCCCGACTCCTCCGACGCGCAGCGAGGCGCTGCGTCCACCGGGCTGCGACGAGGCGTCGCAGCCACGGAGCCGCCCAACTGCGGCGCGTGCGACAACTGCCTCACGCCGCGCGCGACCTTCGACGGCACCGTCGCGGCACAGAAGTTCATGTCCTGCGTCTTCCGCATCCGGCAGGCGGGCAGCTTCGGCGTCGGCTTGAACCACATCATCGAAGTGCTCACCGGCGCGCAGAGCGAGCGCGTGCTCAAGTGGGGCCACGACAAACTCACCACCTACAACATCGGCCACGAGCACACGCGCGCTGAGTGGGCCGCCATCGGCCGCGAACTCATCCGCCTCGGCTTCCTGCGGCAAACGACGGACAAGTTTCCCGTCGTCGAGCTGACCAACGAGGGCCGCGCCATCCTGACCGCTCGGACGAAGGTGACTTTGACCAAGCCCGTCGCCGCACCGGACAAGATCGTCAGCCACGTCGGTGAAATCGCCTGCGACGAACTGCTCTTCGAGAAGCTCCGCCGTCTCCGCAAGGAACTCGCCGACGCCCGCGCCGTGCCGAGCTACATCATCTTCAGCGACGTGGCGCTGCGGCAGATGGCGCGGTTGTATCCGCAGACTGAGGCGGAGTTCAGCCGCATCAGCGGCGTGGGTGCGAGCAAGCTGCGGGACTTCGGCACGCAGTTCCTGGAGGAGGTCACCGCGCACTTGCGCGCCAACCCGAAGCAGATTTTCGCCGACACCTCCTTCACGCAGAAACCCGCCGCGCGCCCGCCGCAGCGGAGCAAGCTCACCGAGACGGTCGTCGCCACCCTGCACTACTGGCGCGCGGGTCGCTCGGTGGACGAGATCGCGCGGTTGCGCGATGTGAAGCCCGGCACGATCTACGGCCACCTCGCCGACGCAGTGGACGCAGGCGAAGCGGTGGACTTGAACCGTGTGCTCACCGCCGACCAGCAGACGCGCGCAGCGAAGGTGTTCCACCAATTTGGCTGGGGCAACATCGCGGGTGTGAAGGAGTCGCTGCCTGACATAGACTACGGCCAACTGCGCCTCTTCCGCGCGGTGAAGAACCGCACCGGATAGGGGCCGTTCCCACTTCTGGCTTCGCAGCCGTGCCGTGCTCTGCCAACGTGCGCGCGTGGGCATTTCAGCGAAGCAGTTCGAGCAGTTGCAGAGTCGCGTGAGTGGAGCGCGTCGGCGCAGGGCGGCTTCCAGCGTTGAAGACTCCGCACAGGTCCGCGCCCGTGCGCACCAAGTCATCCTCGGCGTGGACCCATCGTTGCGCGGCACCGGCTTTGGCGTCATCCGCCTCGCCAAGCCGCAGCCGCAGACACTGGTGCACGGCACCATTTCCTGTCCGGGGAATTGGGCACGTTCGCGCTGCCTCGCAAAAATTCACGCAACTCTTCGCGATGTGATTCGCGAGCATCAGCCGACGGTGTGCATCGTGGAAGGACTGTTCTTCGCTCAGAATTTGCAGACCGCGCTCATCATGGGCGAGGCGCGTGGTGCGGTGCTGGTCGCTGCGGCGGAAGCGGGCTTGGAAATCTTCGAGGTCGCGCCACGCAAGGTGAAGCAGGCCATCGTCGGTTACGGTGCGGCGCAAAAACTCGCGGTGGCGAAGATGGTGCAGCGGATGTTGCAGGTGGCTGAACTGCCCGACCCCGACGCCGCCGACGCGCTGGCGCTGGCGCTCACGCACGCGCAGAGCGCCGGCCGGTTCGCGCTTGCCGCGCCGAAGCGCGTCTGACACGTTGCGACCATGAATACGACTTGGACAATCTTTCCAATCCTCCTCGTCGTGTTCATGGCGCTGTTCGCGTTCGCCGTGGTCATCGGCGTGATGGTCATCGTCTTCCGCGCGGCTACGCGCTCCTCGCGTCGCCCGGCCGATGGCACCAGCAATCCAATGGTTCCGCCAGTTCTCGGCGACGACAGCCTGACGAACCCGGCCAACCCGCTCTACCACATTCACCACCTGAGCACATCGGGCCACGATGCCAGCTCGCATCACAGCCCGTCGTTTGATTCCACGCCGAGCCACAGCCCCTCGTCGTTCGACAGCGGGAGCGCAGCCAGTTCATCTTTCGACTCCGGCAGTTCCTCTGCGGGGAGCACTTCCGATGGCTCCGGGTGCGGTTGAAGCGGCCTTCGCCAAAGATCACCGTCAGGGCTGACGCATCAAATTGTTGGCGAGGCGGTGAGTAGGCGGAGGAGGTAGTC
>CAYZJP010000081.1:0-23010 GCA_964478755.1 uncultured Klebsiella sp. | reverse complement strand
GGGCCGCGGAAATGTGGGCGCGTTTTTCCTTGGGCAACATGGCGAAGGGGAGGGCGGGATTCGATGGGCTGCGCTGCGTGATCTGCTCGCTGACGGGCGGGTTCATGGTGCGGGAGGGGAATTGGAGGATCGGGGCGGCGGCAGGCCGCCGGTTTCCGCGAGCGTCGGGTTGCGCGGACGATGCGTCATGCGCTTGCGGTGGCGACGACGCGAGAAGGCGAAGAACAGAATGAGCGGAATCACAACGAGCAGCGCGGCTCCGAGGATGGGCAGGAGCTGTCCGTCCGGGACACCGACGGACCGCGCGGCTCCGGGTTGCGGGATTTCCGGCGGCAACATCTCCGCCGCGAGCAGGATGGGGAACCCCTCGGCCATGCGGATCATTTCTCCAGCACGTCGGTGTCGTTGTCCGGGCTGCTCTCGGTGCTGAGATTCAGGCGCTGCATCCGGTAACGGAGCGCGTGGCGCGTGACCTTGAGGCGCTCGGCGGTCTTGTTGATGCTGAAATGATTCCGCTCCAGCGCGGCCAGGATGAGCTGTTTCTCGAATTGCGAAAGCGCCTCGTCTAGCGAGTCCGGCACGGGGCCGACCGGACCGTCGCCCTTGCGCAGCTTGGTTTCCAGCTCGAAGTCGGGCAGATGAATCGGCTCCACTTGCGGGCCGGGTGAGAGGATGACGGCACGTTCGATGACGTTGCGGAGTTCGCGGACGTTGCCAGGCCAGTGGTGGGCCATGAGCTTCGCGGCGGCGGGCTTGGCCAGCGTCATCACCGGTTTGGCCAACGAGGCGCAGTATTGCTTCAAGAAATGCTCGGCCAGCAGGCACACGTCGCGCTCGCGCTCGCGCAAGGGTGGCGGACGAAACTGCACGACATTCAAGCGGTGATACAAGTCCTCGCGAAAGTGGTTCTCGCGGATGGCCTGGATGATGTCGCGGTTGGTCGCGGCGAGGAGGCGGACGTTGACCTTAAGCTCGTCGTTGCCGCCGACGCGGGTGAAGGAGCCATCCTCTAGGAAGCGCAGAAGCTTGGCCTGGAGCGAACGGCTCATGTCGCCGATCTCGTCGAGAAAGATGGTGCCGCCATCGGCCTCCTCAACGCGCCCGAGCTTCTGCTTGAGCGCGCCGGTGAACGCGCCCTTCTCGTGGCCGAACAGCTCGCTCTCCAGGAGCGTCTCGGGAATCGCGGCGCAGTTGATGCGGACGTAGCTGTTCTTCGCGCGCGTGCTCAAGGAGTGCAGCGCGCCGGCGATGAGTTCCTTGCCCGTGCCGCTCTCCCCGAGGATGAGGACCGTGGCGTTGGTGGGCGCGATGGTTTTGATGAGGTCGCGTTGCTCGCGCATCTTCGGCGACTCGCCGATGATGTGTTCGAGGCGGTAGCCGCTCGTGACCCTCTCGCGAAGCGCGGCATTTTCAGTTAGAAGCCGGTAACGCTCGGCGCAACGGCTGACATGGAGCAGCAGTTCCTCGGGGGCGAAGGGCTTGGGGAGATAATCTGAGGCGCCAGCCTTGATGGCCTCTGCTGCCAACTTGGGCGTGGCGTAGGCGGTGATCATCAGCATGGGCAGGTCCGGCCAGCGCTTCTTCACGCGCGCGAGCAGCTCGTAGCCGCTAATGCCGCCGAGATGCGCATCGGTGATGAGCATCAGGAACTCGCGCTTCGCCATGAGCTGCTCGCCTTGCTCAGCGCTTTCGACAGTCTCGACCTGGTAACCGTCGTCCGCCAGCATCGCAGAGAGGGAGAGGCGCATGTTCTTCTCGTCATCCACGAGAAGGATGGGCGGGAGCGGCGGACTCATGCGGCGGCAGTCATGGTTGTTTTCGCCGGAAAGCTTAGTGTGAACGTGGTGCCTTTTCCAAGCGTGGATTCCACGACCGCCTTGCCACCGTAGATTTCGGTGTTGTGCCGCACGATGGCGAGGCCGAGACCGGTGCCCTTTTCCTTGGTGGAGAAATACGGCTCGAAAATGTGCTCGCGCTGGTATTCAGGGATGCCCGGACCGTTGTCGGCAATGCTGATGACCACGGCGTTGCGGTCGTCGAGGCGGACGTTGATCTCGACGCTGCCCTTGTTGTTGAGCGCGTCGCGGGCGTTGGCGAGGAGGTTGACGAGCACTTCGCGTAGATGCCCGCGCTGCATGAGCAGCGGGGGCAGGTTCTTGGCACAATAAACCTGAATCTTCACTTCGTGCTGCAACGCCGGCGGGAAGGCGCGCTGGAGGGCGTGTTCCACTTCTTCGCTCACGTCAAGCCGTTCAACGCGGCCCTCGGCGAGCTGCGCATAGCCCATCAGTTCGGTGAGAATGCGGTCAGACCTCCCGACCTCCTCGCGGATCATCTCCACCTGCTGGAGCGCGGCGGGCTTGGCGTCCCCGAGCGATTTTTGAAGGCCGAAGGCCGCGTTGTTGATGATCGCCAGCGGATTTTTCAACTGGTGGGCGATCTCCGCCGCCAAGCGACCCGTCGAGCGCAACTGCTCCTGCCGGATGGCGAACTCGCGCGCCTCGTCCTGCGCCTGGAGCTGCAGATCCGCCAGCACGTTGATGCCGTAGCAGGAAACGGCGAGGAGCAGGAGCAGCAACACGCGGCTGAAAAGCGCCTGCACCGCTTTTCCCTCAGAAAGGCTGGACAGGGCCAAAATCATCGCGCGGCCCAAATCCATCGGCTCGTCGCTCGAGTTCGCTCGTTTGATCCGTTTCTTGCCCGCATTAGGAGCAGATTTCGCGGCCGGCTCCGAACCCGGAGGTGCTGGACGGCTCGCGCTGGGCGTTACCTCCAACAGTTGCGTTTCCACCTGCTCCTGCGCCGATTTCAGCTCCTGCATGGTGAGGTCCAGCAGGCCGGCGAAGAGGTAGCAGAGGATGATGAACAGGTTGACCGCGATCTGCAGCCGCACGCGGGTGATGCTGACGGCGTTGCGGATCACCAGCACTAGGAAGATCCAGTAGATCGTGCTCTCCAGCCCGCCCGTGATGACAATCAGCAGCGCCACGAAGGTGCCGTCCACGATGTTCAGCACGAACACCGCCCACTGCACGAAGGCCACAGGCAGGTAATCCATCGCCAGCAGAATCGCACCGATGATGACGTTGGCGACCAAGTATGCCCGGAACGCCCCGCGCACCGTTTCCGTGCCCAGCTCGCCGATGGTTGAAACCCCTTCAAACCAGTTCGACAGGAAGACGTAGGAGAGCGCCCCCAGCACAATGACCTTGATGGTAAGGCACACGTCGCGCTCCACGAAGCGGATGCGGTCGGCCTGCTGCTCGGCGGAGACTTCCGGGGCCTTGAACAGGCCAGCCAGCCACTTCATCTGGAGGGTGCGAGTCGGCATCAGCTTACCTCCGGCCCAGCAGCCTCACGGTTTCGGCCGCGATGCCGCCCACGTCCCACAGCCGCCCCAGCCCCTCGTAGCCACAGGACAACATCCCCTCCTCGGGACCGATGAGCAGCGCGCCGCAATTCCGGAGCGTCCGGACATTCGCCTGTGTTGCAGCGTGAAGCCACATCTTGCCGTTCATCGCGGGCGCAATGAGCAGTTTCGCCTTCGGATTCAACGCCAGTGCAATGCACGTCAACGCGTCGTCCGCCAGACCGTGTGCCAGCTTCGCAAGGCAGTTCGCCGTGGCCGGCGCGATGAGCAGCAAGTCCGCCTCGTCGGCAAGCCTGATGTGCGTCGGCTGCCAGCCCTCTTCCTCGTCATACAAATCGGTCACGACGGCATGGCGCGAGAGCGTCTTGAACGGCAGCGACGTGATGAACTTCTGCGCATCGGCGGTCATCACAACGCGCACATCGCAACCCGCTTTCACGAGCTGGCTGCACAAGTCCGCCGCTTTGTAGGCCGCGATGGATCCGGTCACGCCAAGCACGACGTTTCGGCCAACTGAAGGTTGGACGCTTTTTGGCTGGGCAGGCTTTCTCATACTTCGGGTGCCGTTGACCTAGCCTGCCGCATTTTCTCCGCGCCGTAAATGGCCTGCATCCGCCGCACGTCCTCGCGCACGCTCGTGCTGATGAGCAGATAATCAAAATGCTTCCATTGCGCGATCTCCTGCTTCGCCACGGCCAGCCGCTTCTTGATCGCGTCGGGCGCGTCCTTGCCGCGCTTCTTGAGCCGCTGTTCCAGCACCGCCAGCGACTCCGGCGTGAGGAAGACTTCCACCAACGCACGCCCCAGCTCGTCCTCGATCTCCGCCTGCGCGCGGATGGCCGCCGCGCCCTGCACGTCCACCGCCAACAGCACGTCCTTGCCCGCGCGCAATTTGCCAAGCACCTCGGACTTCAGCGTGCCGTAGCTGTTGCCATAGACCGTGGCGTGTTCCAGAAAATTTCCCGCCTGCACACGCTTGAGAAAATCCTCCGCCGTCAGAAAGTAATAATCCACGCCGTCCTTCTCCCCCTCGCGCGCCGGGCGCGTCGTGCAAGTCACCGCGCGGCTGATGTTCGGGTTGTCCTTGAGCATCTGCTCGCACAACGTCGTCTTCCCGCCACCCGACGGGGCCGACAGCACGATCAAGATAGTGTTGTTCTTCTGGCTCATGCCTTCACTCCACGTTCTGCACCTGCTCCCGGAATCGCTCCAACTCCGCCTTCACTGTCACGACCTCGCGTGAAATGACGGCGTCCTGCGCCTTCGAGCCGATGGTGTTGATCTCCCGGTTCATCTCCTGCGAAAGAAAATCCAGCGTGCGCCCGACCGGCTCCTTCGCCTTCAGGCAGTCCGCGAACTGCTTGAAGTGGCTCTGCAGCCGCGTCAGCTCCTCCGTGATGTCCGAGCGGTCAGCGAAGATCACGACCTCCTTCAACATCCGCTCGTCATCTGCCGCGACGCCTTCAAGCCCCGCCGCCTTGATGCGCTCCACGAGCCGTGCGCGGAACTGCACTTGCACCTGCGGAGCCTGCGTCGAGATGCGTCCCGCCGCTGCGCGGATCAACTCGATGCGCGCCGCCAGATCCGCCGCCAGATGCTCGCCCTCGCGCTCGCGCATCTTCACCAACGCATCGAGCGCCTGAAGCAACGCCGCCTGCACCACTGGCCAGAAACTCTCGGCGTCCGCCGCGTCCTCGCCTGCTTCGAGCACGCCCGGCGCGCGCAAGACATCCGAGAGTCGCACTCCGCCGCTGAGGTTCAGCTCCGTGGCCAGCTTGGAAAGTTCCGCCGCATAAGCACGCGCCAAGTCCGTGTTCACCTGTGCCACTGCGCCCGCGTCCGTGCCCGCGTGCAACGTCACACGCACGTTCAGCCGCCCGCGCGCGATGCGCTTGTTGATTTCGTCGCGCACCTGCGCTTCGAGCGGTTCGAGGTCGCGCGGCAGGTTCAGCGTGATTTCACCGGACTTCCGGTTCACTGAGCTAAGTTCCACCGTGACCTTGAAGCCGTCCCGCGAGCACTCCCCGCGACCATAGCCAGTCATGGACTTCATGCGCGCGGACTATGGGCGGGGATGACCAACCCGGCGAATCATTTTTGCCGAACCGGGAGGGGGGATTCACAGAATCATGGAGCACAGAATCATCGCTCCGGCATGATTATGTGAACCATGATTCTGTGAAACTCCGGTCACTTCAACCCGCTCAGATACTCCACCAAGTCCCGCAGTTCGCGGCGCGTCATCAGCTTGTCCAAGCCCTCGGGCATGGCGGAGAGGCCACGCAGCCGCTTCTCGATGTCGGCCTTCTTCAGTGTCAACTTGCCGTCTTCAGGTGACTCCAAGACCAGCTCGGTCGCGGTTTCGGATTTCACGAGGCCGCTGTGATTCGCGCCGCCTTTGAGCACGATGGTCGCATTCTCGAAGCCGACGGCGATGGTCTTGTTCGGCAGGACGATGCTCTCCAAAAGCTGCTCGCGCGTGAGCCGTTTGCCGACGCTGCTCAGGCCCGGGCCGACGAGCCCGCCATCCCCGCGCACGGCGTGACAGCGCAGGCATTGCACGCCCGCGTGCTCCAGGAAGATGCGTTTGCCCTCTGTCGCATCGCCGCCGGCGAGCGTGGCGCGAAACCCACGTAGGTCAGGCATCCTGCCTGACTCTCCATTCTTCTCCGTGGCCTTCACCGGAGCCGCCGGCGCGGGAACTGAGAAGTCAGATGACAGGCGGGAAGCCTGTCCTACTTGGGCGGCGAGCGCGGGACGCTTCGCGGCGGCTTCGAGGAGTTCAAGTTCGAGTTCGGGCTGAAGCTTTTTGTCGGTGAGCAAGGTGAGTTGCGCGGAAAGCACGGCGTCAGCAGCGGGGCCGGGCAAGTCGCCGAGTGCAGTCAACGCGGCTTGGCGTGTGTGGAAATCCTTTTCGTCGGCGAGCACACGGGCCAGCAACGGGACGGCGGTCGTGGCATTCGCAACCGCGGCCAGCTTCACTGCTTCGCGACGGACGGCGGTGTCGCCGTCCGCCAATGCGAGCGTGACGGAGTCGGAGAGCAATGCGGTGTGCGGAATCCGGAATGCGGAATCGCCGAGCGCGCGGAGCGCGGCGACGCGCGCGGGCGCGGGCTGGGAAGGTGCCTTCACCAGCGCGGCGAGGTGCGGGGCCGCTTCGGTCAAGGTGAGCTTCCCCACGGCGGCGATGGCGGCGAGCTGCGTGTCGTTAAGTATGTCAGGCATCTTGCCTGACTCCCCATTCTTCTCCGTGGCCCTCGGCGGAGCCGCTGGCGCGGGAACCAGTGAGTGAGATGACAGGCTGGAAGCCTGTCCTACTTGGGGGGCGAGCAAGCTCGCGAAGTGCGGACGGAGCGCATCGCGCGCGGCGGCGGCGGTGCGCGGCGGGAGCGGACGCCAGAGGCCGCAGACGCGGTCGAACCAGCCGGGCCAGTTCTCCGGGTTCACGAGCGGCGTGGAGCCGTGACCGTCCACGCGCGCGATTTTCACGGGGACATTTCCGGGCGTGGCGGGCAGGACTTCCCATGCGCCGAGGAGGAAGAGCGCTTCGGCGCGGAGCGCATCATCGGTAGGGCGGTCAGTCCTCTGACCGCCGGGCGGCGCGCTGAGGACAGCGCGCCCTACCTCGCCGGCGGCGAACTCGGCGAGGGCCTGCGCGTTCGTGGCGTGGCCGAGGCGGTAGTGGGCGTTCAAGGCGCGCAGCAGCAACGACTCTTGGTAGGGCCGACCTGCCCGTCGGCCTTGAGCGTCGGGTGCGGTGGGAAGGACGCGCGGCAGCGCGTCCCTACCGGACGGGAGGAGGGCGGCGAGGGCGGGGTAGGCGGGTTCGATGCCGGCGTCGTTGATGGCGCGGGCGGCTTCGAGGACGAGGCGCGGGTCGGGGTCGCGGAGGAAGTGGGCGATTTCCGGGCGCAGCAACCGCTGCAAGCAGAGCAGCGCGGCGCGGCGCACGGCGGGCGACTCGTCCCGTGCGGCGCGCTGGATGGCGTCGAAGTCACCGATGCCGAGCAAGGCCATCATGCCGGCGTGGGTGAGGTAAGGGTCGGTGTCGGCGTTGCCTTTGAGGAAGCCTCGTAAGCGCGTCTGCACATTGTGTCTGCTCGTCATGTTACCACATGCATTTGCAGCGATGAACCTGACCATTGCCTCGCCATCAATGAGACCTGTGAACACCTCCTTTTCGAGATTGTAGCGGCCCGCGGCAGGTAGTGCTGTTGCTCGAACTAAAACTTGAGAGGACTTTAAAACCTCGCGAATCCGGTAGATTTCACGAACAATGATATGATCACGGCTAGGGAGTTCCTGTCCTAACCCCGACAGCTGAACTCGCGCTGAGTGAAGTTGGCCTTCGACACTAGTTGGGGGCTTGAAGTTTGAGTGCTTTAGCATCGCTGCATCCTGCCATAGTTTACCTCCATCGCGCGCTAAGGCCCACTGAGCCTCCTGCCGAACCCTCAAGTCGGGATGGTCCAGCCATTCGATAAACAAGTAGCGCATTTCCTCATAAGCAGCGAAGAACGCCTCTTTAGTGGGAGCGTTGGTGCGCGAGTGGAGCGGAACTTCACCCCAAAAGTAATCAAGCCGCTTTTGGATTTCGGACAATACCCAGCTTGTGTTTGTCTGTGAGACGTAGTTGGTCCCGCTCACTCGGTAGATGCGCCCCTTCTCCGGCTGGCCCCAGCCTTCCACCCAGTCGCTGACGTAGAGCGCGCCGTCGGGGCCGAAGGCGGCGTGCGTGGGCAGGAGGTTCCAGAGGAATTTCTCGCGGACGGCCAGCTCGAAGCTCGCGCCGCGCGGCTTCAGGCTGAAGCTCCAGATGCCGCCGGGGAAGTCGCAGATGAAGAAGTGGTTCGTGTAGCGGTCGGGCAGGCCGGTGCCGGGATAGAAGGCGAGGCCGGCGGGGCCTTGGGCGACTTCGCCGCTCCACGGGAGGATGTCGCCCGCGCCGCCGCGCCACAGCTCCTCGGTGACCCACGGGCCGAAGTTCTTCATGTGCTGGTAGCTGATGCGCCAGCCGTAGTCGCCGCCCTCGACGAGGTGGAGCAGGCGGGCCTTGTCCGGGCCGGCGGTGTCGTTGTCCACGGTGAAGAGATTGCCGAGCGCGTCGAAGGCAAGGCCCTGCGGGTTGCGCAGGCCGATGCAGAAGACTTCCAGCTCCGAGCCGTCGGGCTGGCAGCGGAAGACCGCGCCGGTGTCGGGCGCGATGCGGCGGAGGTATTCCGCGCTGAAGCCTGGGTGCTTCATGCCGGGCCGCAGCTCGAACCCGCGGTCGCCGAGGCTGAAGTAAAGGCGACCGTCGGGTCCGAACGTGAGGCCGTGGAGGTCGTGGCCGGAGACGGAGATGTGGACGCCGAGGCCGCTGGCTAAGTTGCGAGTGGCGAGTGGCGAATGGCGAATCGGCGCGGGCGAGCCAACGGCGGACGGAGGCGCATTCGACATTCGCAACTCGCCGCTCGAAATTCGCCACAAGTCGGGGAGGTTCGCGAACCACACCTCGCCCTTCCTTGCGAGGATGCCAGCGGCTGGGCCGGAGACGGCGGAGTTGAAGCCGTCGGCGAGCACGGTGGACTTGTCCGCGCGGCCGTCGCCATCGGTGTCCTCGACGAGGCGCACCAACTCGGAGTGATTCGTCAGCGTCGCGAAGTTCGTGCCGGGGAAGAGGCGTCGCAAATGCGCCTCGCGGTCGGCGACGGTGCGGCAGCTCAGGTCGTTGAGCAGCCACGTGACCTGCTTGGTGATGTCGAAGACGGAGTTGCCCCAGCGATGCGTCTCGGCGACGAAGAACCGCCCGCGTTCATCCACGCTGAACGCGACGGGATTTTGCAGCAGCGGCTCGGCGGCAACGAGTTCGACCTTGAGACCGGGCGCGGCTTGGAGCTGCTTGAGTTTCGCCTCGGCGGCGGCGTTGGTGGCTTGCTGGGCAAGCGCCGGAAAGGTGGCGCACGACAGCAGCGCGAGGGCGAGGCGAAACGACATGACCGCAGTGTAGCGGCGAACGCGAAGTTGAAAACCCTTTCGTCCGTGCTGGCGATTTGAGCAGACCCGGCGCGTGTCGGGCCAGAGGGCTGAAAGCCCGGCATTCGCTAGCCTGGGGTGAAGCCCCAGGTCAGCGATGCCACAACGAGTTGAGCGCTGTAAGCGCGGCACTCGGGAGCACGGGGCTGCGGACGGGTGGCAGGCTTACAGCCCGCAGCATCTTCGGAGATGCTCACCTAGGGCTGCGTTCACTGCGTTCACTCCACCCTAGGCTGACGAATGACGGGCTTGCAGCCCTGCCGAACTCCGCGCTCCTCTGTGCCCTCCGCGTCTCCGCGGTAAAGTCTTCGCACCTGACCGAGCGCGGGCTTGAGTTCCCGTGGCGCTTCGGCAGCATCGCGGCGTGAAAAGCCTTTTGTTCTTCCGCCCTGCCTGTTTGCTGGCCGTTGTTTGTTTGCTGCAACTTTCGGCTGCGGCCGCGCCCAAGCCCAACTTCATTTTCATCCTCATTGATGACCTCGGCTGGCACGACCTCGGCTGTTACGGCAGCAAGTTCTACCGCACGCCGAACGTGGACCGCATGGCGGCCGAGGGCATGAGGTTCACCGATGCTTATGCCGCCTGCCCCGTCTGCTCGCCGACACGCGCGAGCATCCTGACCGGCAAATATCCCGCGCGTCTCCATCTCACCGATTGGCTGCCAGGGCGCGGTGATTTGCCCGCGCAACGGCTCGCGCGGCCGATCATCAACCAGCAGCTCCCGCTCACCGAAATCACTCTCGCCAAAAAACTCAAGGCCGCCGGCTACACCACCGCGCACATCGGCAAGTGGCACCTCGGCGGCGAGGGTTTCGGGCCACAGCAGCATGGCTTCGACATCAACATCGCCGGCGATGCGAGTGGTTCGCCGCTGAGTTATTTCGCGCCGTTCAAGGGCAAGTCCAAGGACGGCAAGGAGCGCTTCATGCCCGGTTTGGAGCAGGCCAAGGACGGCGAGTATCTCACCGACCGCCTCACCACCGAGGCCGAGAAAATCATCGAGACGAACAAGGACAAGCCCTTCTTCCTCTACTTCGCGCACTACGCCGTCCACATCCCGCTCAAGGCCAAGGCAGATTATATCGCCAAATATCCGCAGGCCGCGAACAAGGCCGGCCAGCAGACCAACGCCATCTACGCCGCCATGATTGAAAGCGTGGACGACAGTGTCGGGCGCATTCTCAAGAAGCTCGACCAGCTCAAGCTTGCGGAGAACACCGTTGTTTTCTTCACCTCGGACAACGGCGGACTTGCAACGCGCGAGGGTCCGAGCACGCCTTCCACCATCAACGCTCCGTTGCGCGAGGGCAAAGGCTGGCTCTACGAAGGCGGCATCCGCGTGCCGCTCATCGCACGCGGTCCGGGCATCAAGGCGGGATCCGTCAGCACCAATGCGATGAGCAGCGTGGATTACTTCCCGACGATCTTGGAACTCGCCGGGCTTCCGCTGGTCGAGAGTCGAGAGTCGAGAGTCGAAGGCAAGTCCTCGACTCCGACCGCCCTCGACCCTCGGCCCTCGACCCTCGTCCAACTTGACGGTGTCAGCCTCGTGCCCGTGCTCAAGGGCGGCACCAACGCCCCGCGTCCGCTCTTCTGGCACTACCCGCACTACAGCAACCAAGGCGGCAAGCCCGGCGGCGTGATCCGGGACGGCGACTTCAAGCTCATCGAGTTCTACGAGACTGGTCGCGTGGAACTCTTCGACCTCAAGTCCGGCGAGAATCGCAATCTCGCCGAAGACCCCGCGCACGCCGCGCGCGTGAAGACGATGGTCAGCAAGCTCGACACCTGGCGCATCCAGACCGGCGCGCAGATGATGCAGCCCAACCCGAACTACCATCCGAGCGCCCAGACCGCCGATGGCACCATCACGATGCTGGGCCAGCACGCTGACGTGCATGGCGTGATGCTGCGCTTCGAACCGCTGCCGCACAAAAACACGCTCGGCTTCTGGGTGAACCCGAACGACTGGGCGAGCTGGGACTTCGAGGTGAGCAAGCCCGGCAAGTTCACGATGGAAATCACCTACGGCTGTGGCAACGGCAGCGGCGGCAGCGAAGTCGAGTTCGCCGTCGGCCCGCAGAAGCTGACGTTCAAGGTCGAGCAAACCGGCGGCTTCCAGGCCTTCGTGAAACGCGAGATCGGCGAAATGATTTTCGACCAGCCCGGCCGCTACACCCTCACCGTGAAGCCCAAGTCCAAGCCCGGCCCCGCCGTGATGGATTTGCCGCAAATCATCCTCAAGGCGGCGAAGTGAAGGCGCAGGTTAGGGCCGCGATGCCGCGCGGCCTTGGCTCACCGGTAGGATGGCGGTTACACAGGCACGCCGCAGGGCGTCTCCGCCCTCTACGAAGCTTGGAATCCCCTCCCGCCGGCCAGCGATTCCCTCCGCGAGGCAAAGAACCCGCTCCCGGAGGCAATGAACCTAGTTCCCAAGGCAATCAACTACTTCCAAAAGGCAATGAATTCACTCGCGAAAGGAATGAACTGCCTCCAACAGGGGATTAACTACCTCCCGGAGGGAATTGATTACGTCCCCGAGGCAATTAACTGCCTGTCCGAGGCCGGGCTTTGCCTCCGGGAGGGAATGAACTCCCCGGCGGCAGCCAGCCGGCGCAGGATGCGGGCGGGCGACCTCAAGTCATGCTCCCAAAACCGCAGCACCCGCCAGCCGAGCCGCCGCAGCGTCCGTGTGACCAGCCGGTCACGGGCCTGATTGCGACCGAGCTTCGCCTGCCAGAACGCCCGGTTGCCCGCCGGCATCCGGCAATGCCTCCGACACGCGTGCCAGAAGCAGCCATCCACAAACACCGCCAGCCGCTGTTTGAGAAAGACAAAATCAGGCCGCACAAGGAAGCCTTCTCCCTCTCCGCTCTGGGGAGAGGGCCGGGGTGAGGTGCTTTTCCGCGTTCCGCGTTCCGCAATCCGAATTTGAAGGTGCCTTCTCCACCCCGTGATGCCGTGCGCGCGCAGCAACTTCACCAGCGCCAGTTCCGTGTCCTTGTTCCCGCGCGAGCGGATGCGCGACATCACGTCGCTCCGCTTGGCCTTGGTGAAGACATCGGGCATGGCGAATTCATAACCACGGATGGGCACGGACGCACACGGATTCAATGGCCGCAAAAGAGCACAAACAGCGCAAAGAGCTTCTCCCTCTCCGCCTCGAACGGGGAGAGGGCCGGGGTGAGGTGTCGAATTCATTTTCAACCACGGATGGACACGGATGAACACGGATTCAATCGCCGCAAAAGAACGCACAGAACGCAAAGTCCAATTCACTCTGCAAATCCATCGCCATGTTCCATCGCCAGTTCAAGCCGCCGGTCAATTTCATCCGGCTCGTGCGTGTGCAACCGGTCGTGAAGCCCGCTCCACTGCGCGTCACTCGGATACAATTCTTCTTCAGCCAGTTCATTCGCCTCAGCGCGACGCCACGCTTCTTCGGCAAAGCGTTTCAACGCACGCGGCCAGCCGCTGTCTGCATCGTCGAAACCATCGGGATGCAAGCCGGGAAAGAGATACGCGACAGCCGACCACGCGCGAACGAATTGTTCGTGCGGCAGATTTTCGAGTGAATGGGCGAGCGAGAGCCGCAACTCGCGGCCAGCACTCCGCAGAGAATTCGGAACGTGGCTGATTGTTTTCATTACGTCCAGGCTACACCCGGCAACTGTGTTTGCCAGGAAGAATTTTAGTCGAAAAGTTTGGCGACAACTTCCGCGATTTGCCTTGCCAGCAATGGCGGCACAGCGTTCCCGACTTGGTGATATTGTTCCGTGCGCGGCCCTTCAAAAAAATAGTTGTCCGGGAATGTTTGCAGCCGCGCGGCCTCCCGCACCGTCAAGCTGCGGCATTGCGACGGGTCGTAGTGAATGTAGTAGTGCCCGTCCTTCGCGATGTGCGATACCACGGTTGTCGAAGGTCGCCCGGCAACTTGCACACGGAAGCGGTCGTTAAATTTGTTTTCCTTCAGTGCTTGTCCCACATTTTCGTGCTTCGGCAACAATGCTTTTGGAAAATTCTCCAGCAAAGGTGAACGCCCGAGTTTGCGGGCAAGGACGGCGGCGAAGAAGTAGCGGTGAAGGTCTGCGCGAATGTGGCTACGGGTTTCGTGATTGCAGATGCCTTTGAACTTTGGATCAACAAACCAGTCTTTGTGAACTTCCGGCCTCGCGCTCTCCGCCAGGAAAACTCCACCACGGGTCAGGCTTGCCCCAAGCCGCTTCACTGCGCTGCGCAAAGCTTCCCGCAACTCGGCTGTGATTTCGCCATTCCCAAACCACCGCGCCTTCATACATTCCTGAACCGCATCGCGCCACGCTTCAGCGGAATCCGGTTCTTTCGACAAGCCGCTCCGCAAGCGCGGAAGATCGCCGATGACTTGCTCAATCGTGACTTGCGCCTTGCCCGGCTTCAAGAACGAGTCGGGTTTGGTTGGCCAATCCGAACGCACGCCAAGAATGATGATACGATGGCGGGCCTGCGGAATCTGGAAATCTTCCGAGTGAATCACGAAGTCTTCGGGATCAAAATGCCCAATTAGTTCGCCGGGTGTCGCTACGAGCGGAAAGAAATCGTATTTCAGATCCTCCTTCCCGCCCATGCCGGTTGCGAACAGCGGATGCTCCAGGTCCGCACGAATTTGATCGAAGATATGTTCCTTTTTCATCTTCGCCGAGAGAAGCCCCTTCACGTTCTCCATCACAAACACCGGCGGCTTGTGCGCGGCCAAAATCCGCAGGTATTCCCTGTAGAGGAAATGCTTCTCATCCTTTTCAAAATCCTCGTCGCCCTTCCGCCGCGAACGCCCCACGAGCGAGTAGGCTTGACAGGGTGGCCCGCCAATCAGAATCCAGTTCTCCCTTTCATCACCGAGCGCCGCTTCGATTCGCCTGTCCACTTCCTTGTTCGGCTTTTCCCCAAGTGTGGCAAGCCACGCCTCGTTTCCGGCTTCGCGGGCTTGAGCCGAATGGCGCTTGAACAATTCGTCACGCGCGATGTTGCCGCGCAGGTATTCGTAAAAATCGTCCGGTGCGTTCTTGGGCGGGAATTCACGGAAGAATGCGCGCAACTCTAGGGTGCGATGCGCATGTTCGTCTTTCTCAATCGAGAGTTTGATTTTGAAAACGCGCTCGCTTGCGCCGGTGAGCAGCGAAGAAAATCCTTCGCCCAAACCGCCAGGGCCAGCAAATAAATCTATGACCGGAATCGGCATCGCGGACGGATGTTATGCGAGGTTGCCGCACCTGTCAGGATTTAGTGCGAGTCAAGCCGACGCCCCTTTGAATTTCTCAAATTCCTCTGGTAGCACGTCCAAGAACTCTTTTTCCACCATCGCATACAAATCCCAAGTCACATCGAATTGGTTCAGAACATCAATTAGACGGAAAGCCGCACCAGGCCGACTTCTTGATTGTGCATTGCGTTTCTGCCGTTTTGTTTCTGGATCGACATAGAGCCGAGTAGCAAACTCCAAAACCGACCCGTTCGTGACGATTTCCTGTCTGGAGGCAAACTGTTCAACGATGTCACCGGGTCTGTCGAGCGGCTGGCAAAGAATAACAAGGGCGCGGCTTGGGTTCGGGCGATGCGCTTTGTAGATGCGATATGGCCCTGCCAAGAGATGGCGATAGTAACGCCGGAAATTTGTAGCTTCTGGAATGTAACGCGCTCGTTCACCCGGCGAGCGTCCACCCCCGCGCTCGCGCGGACAAACCTCATCCAGATAAAAAAGAGTCAGCCACGCCCATAGACCTGTGTCCCGGTCAACATCCGAAAGTCCGGCCTCGGAAATGACTCTGTCCAAGTATTCAGCCGCTTTGAATCGGTTTCCAAAGCGCCGCAATTCTACTTCAACGGCTGGAGTAATGGGTTCGGAAGCTGTCGGGTCTTCCAAGAGGCTGTTGGGCGGAATCCGGGTTGGGTCGTATTCCAGCGCGTCGAGATAAACCGCAAAGAGATCAATTCCAGATTTGTTGAGCCTGCGAAGTTTCATTGTGCGGCCTCCCTTTTCCAAAAGTCCATGAACCGTTCCTTTATCTGTTTCCGTTTTGCGAACGCCGCGATGGCGGTATCTATCCAATAAAAACGATCATCTGTCGCGCCCGGCGCTGGCAAATCGCCAAGACCGCAAAAGAGTTTTGAAAAACGAACCCATTGTGAACGCCAATCGTCAGGGTTTGCGTCATCGTCATGTTCATCAACAACCAAGACTCTGACTAAAATCTCCCGCAAAATTGCAGGATAGGCGAACGCTGCGAATGCCGGTGACTTGGCGATGGAACGCCAGTCGCCAAGCTCACTATTGATGAGCAGCAACGGCCTTGTCCCGGAGAAGTCCACGCGGAAAACTTCGTCGCCGAGTTTTTGTGGTCTGACCGGCAGCAGGGGCGTCTTGTTTGCCTCGTCCTGCTCCGTCTTCACGAGCGGAATGCGGTCTGCCTCGGCAATCAGTTTATGGATTTCACCATTCGGGGTGACCTTGACGCGAAATAGAATTCCCTCCGGCGTGTCGAATTCTGAAAGTATTCGGTCTGCTGGTGGACTGATGGCGTCCACCCTCCCAAAGGAGAATCGCATCCAAACAGTCTGCCTGTAAGCCTCGACAAACACCGAGGCGTCAGAAGGCAATTCATAATCTGCCAAGCCGCTCAAGTCCGCATCGAATGAAATTGCTCCGTTGCCTTCTTTCAACGAGACACGGACATCCTTTCGGCGTATCCGAAGCCTGCCCGTGTAGTTAAGCCTGCGTATCATCTGCGCCCTCCTTCATTTTTACGTTCACGAAAACGTCTCGCTTTTCATCGAAGCCCGCGACGGTGACGCAAAAGTCGGCGTCGAGAATTTCCACGAGCAATCTGTTGTCGTCACGCTCTGCCACGCGAAGGCCGTTCTGTTCGGCGATTCGCACGCCGCCGCTCCCAATTTTGAAGTCTGCGGGATGATACTTCCCCAGCGGATTCCCGCGCCGGACATCGTAGGCCGCACGAATGTCGAGCCACGCCGGAGGCTGCGTGCCAGCGTCTCCGCGCGTGACTGTGAATCCGCCGGGAGACTTTTGTATGCGGAAGCGTTTCTTTCGCGGCTCTTGAATTTCGATTTCGTCTTCTGTTTCCTCGCCCTTCTTTTTCTTCTTCTTTTCGTCGCGGCGCTCTGGTTCTTCCTCCTTCATTGCCGGTAGCGAAAAAATATCCAGGAGAAGCGTTGGGTCTTCCTCCTCTTCCTGTGCCCGCAAGGTGTGAACAAACGAATAGACGACCTCCTTCACAAAGGTGAGAAACGACGGCCCATAAACATACTTGTCTTTGAAATTGGACGAATCCGTTTGCCATTGTGTGTGTGCCGGATTCTCCGCGTCGCCAAGCAAAGCGGCGATTGGTCGGTCTTCAATCACGACCAGAGAACGGACGCCGCGCGTTCGAGGCGCTCTCACGTCTGAAATGATTATCCCCTCGCGGAGGAAAACTGTCTTTCCTCCTTCATATCCGTCCTGCCAAAGAAAGAAATCAAAGTGGGTCTGGTTTGCCGCCCTCCCCTGACCTTTCTCGCGCACTGTCAGCGTTGCGCGGACGGCGAGCTTTTCTCCTAAGTCGAGCCTCTTGCGCAATTCCTTGACTTGCTCCGCTGGAATCAAATCGTCGCTCCAAACTGGCCTGTCCGTGTCGCAAGGTTTCAGTTTGATGATGTTTTGAGGTTTGCAATCTGCGCCCCATTGAGCCAAGTCCACCAGCGGTAGAATCTCCCTGCCCGCGTCCCCGTCCAGACCGAGCGCAACGTCAACAAGTGTTTCCGCATCAATAGTGGTGGGTTGTTCGGTCGGCGTCTCGACAACAACCTCCAAAGCACCGGTCAAAATTGGATAGAAATATCCAGAGACTACGGCTTCTTTGAGATGCCGCGCTGTGAAATCGGGATCAACGAACGGAACTACAAGCGAAAGCCCCGGTTGGTCAGCGCGTTTGAGATTGAAGTCAGCACAAAACTTGTCGAGCGTCGCCTTGTCAGAAAACGGCAGCACCAGCTTGTTCGATTGTTGCTCTCCGAAATATCCATCTGGCGAGAAGGGTGTCGCGCCAACCCGGTGTGATTTGAGAACTGTGTGCCCCATAAGCAGTCGCTTCTTGTCGTCCGCGCGAATGCTAAGGCCAAAGAACGTGCTTAATCGGCTGGAGCGGGGAAAAACATGCTTTCCAATTCCCCATCGCCCGCGATCAAGCTCGCTCTTACCCGATCTGCCTTCGGCGCGGAAAAAATAGAAGAAATGGTTTTTTACTCCCGGCTCATCGAAGGCTTGCGCGACATCTCCCTGCAAGCCGCGCGTTCCGAAATCCTCGAACACAAGGAATGAGCATGAACTGGTTTCGCTTGGCGGTTCGCGCAGCCCGTTGCCTGCGGCATGAAGATGTTGCCATGCCCCACTCAACCAAGGCGCAACGCGACTGGCTGCTGCTGCGTTGTTACCAGATGCGAGAAACAGGCGAATCTTAATCGGTGTTCCAATTCCGGCGTCGAGCGAGTTTTGAATTCCCTCTCGAACGAGGGCTTCGGTCGGATTCCGAATTGCTTCGGTTGAGAAAAATTCTCCTTGGATTGGTTCGCGTGTTTTTTCCCCGACAGCAAGCGGGCGGAAATGCCAACTCATGTTTTCGTTCTCCTTTTTATTTCAGCCAGACCACTTTGATTTCCTTCTCCACTTCCTTGAACTCCGGGTCGCCGGTGAGGAGTTCGCAGTTTTTAATCTTGGCCAGCGCGGCGGCGAAGCAGTCGGCGTAGGACATTTTGTGCGTGGCTTTGTAGGTGGCAGCCTGTTTTGCCAGATGCAGGTCGGCTTCCACCACTTCCACTGGCAGCCGGGACATGTCCTCCGCAGCGGAGTCTGCCGCCTCTTCCCCCCCCGCGCGCCACATCCCGTAATAAACCTCGCCCCAGTTCACCACGGTCAAAAACAGCCGGACCTTTTCAGCGGACGCCTTGTGGATCAATTCTTCAACGGCCTCACCCGCCGGTTCACCCTTGAAGAAGGCCAGCAACGCCCACGAATCCAGAACTTTGGCAGCCATGTCAGCGGTCCTTCTCCTCGCGCTTCAGCTCCTTGAGCGTTTCCATCAAGGGCAGATGCCTGTATTTTCCGCGCAGGCTTTTGATGTAGGCGCGGGTGACGGGCTTGATGAGGATGCCTTCCGGCGTGGACTCCACATAGGCGCGCGTGCCCTCCTCAATCTCAAATTCCTTCCGCAAGCGCCGGGGAATGACGACCTGGCCTTTGACCGAGAAGTAAACTGACTCTGCTTTGGCTGCTACGTTCATGTGATAATCCTACCAATACGAAAACGTAAGTCAATGGATTATCCGTTGGAATTTATTCACAAGGTATAACCGGTTTGACCAACACCCTTTGTTCCCTCCTGTCAGATGGAGAGAGGGATTGCCCGTGCAAACAAGACCGCCCGTCGTCGTTTCAGAACAACGGGCGGCGCGAAGGTTTGGTTTCGTTCCCTTACGGGTTGGGAGGCGGCGGCCTGGGTGGTGAGGCGCCGTAGGGCGCGGGCTTTTCCCGAAGGACGCCAGCGGCTTCAGACGCAGAGAGTTTGGCATCACGCAGGCTCAGGGCGCGTTCGCGCAGTTCGTCCAGCAGCCGCAGTTTCTCCGCGATGGGCCGGGCGGCGAGGCGCCGTCGGTAGGCTTGCTTGCTGTCGCGAATGCGTTGGAGGTCGAAGGTCATGCGTTAGTCCGTGAGGAACTGCCGCTCGAATTGCTGCCAGCGTTCCCGCAGGCCGTGCCGGGTCACGATGGCTTGGAATTGCGCCGTGTCCAGCGCAGCGGCCTCGATGAACTGAAGCACGCGGGCCTTGTCCTTGCCACGGCCGGTCTGAAGGGCGATGGCGGCAAGGTATTCCGCCGTGAAAACCCGGGCCGGGATGCCGTCCACTTCCTGAATCACGGCTTGGGCGAGGGCTTCCTCGACGAGCGGCCCGGTGGGCGGGAGGAATTGCACGGGCCAGCCACCGATGACGAGGTATTCGCCTTCGGTCGCGCAGCCCCGCGCGCGGAGGTAATCGTAAATGGGCCGGGGACTGAGGAGCATCTGGCCCGGTTCCGGACGGAAACTGACGAAGACATCCACATCGAGCGTCGCGACCGGCTCAATGTAGAAGGTGGCCCCCACCGCACCGCCGATGGCGTAGTGCTGGACAATCCCGTCCACCGCCATCTGATTCAGGGTGAGGATGACTTCGGTGATCTTCACGGCAACAGGGGCATCCTAAGCGGGCGCGAAGGGAAAAGGAAGTGTCACTCGCAGTTCTGAACATCACCCCGGCGCGGGAGGAAAGTCAGTGCGCCCACCTCATCCGGTCTTCGGCCACCTTCTCCCCAGAGCGGAGAAGAATAAAGACCACCCGTTGCCTGCGGGAGGCAACGGGCGGCGCGAGGGGCCGGTCCGATTGGAATCCGCTACGGAGTTGGTCCGCCGCTCAGTGCCACTTCTGCAGTTCGATGATGTTGCCCTCTGGGTCGGCCATGTATATCAGCGTGAGCTTGCCCGCGCCGGTGATGTCAATGGTGACCAGTTGGCCGACATCCTTGCCACCCCAAGAAAAGATTTCCTTCCGCTTCGATTCCACGTCGGGCACCTCGAAGGCGAGGTGCGCGAAGCCGGGGCGGTTCAGGCAAGGCGGCAGCAGTGGCTCGTTCTTCTCGTAAGTGAAGATTTCAATCGTCGGGCCACGTTCGCCGTGACCGGGCAGCCGCAGGTGCCGCCCGCGAATCCGCGCGCCGGGCATGGCCGTAAGCGCATCAATGTGCGGTCCGTGATGATCGCGCTCGGAACTCACTGGCTCACACGCGAAGACCTGCGTGTAGAAATCGGCGAGCCGCTGCCAGTCGTTGGCGATGAGGTTCGTGTGCGCGTAACGGATGCCGGAGTTCGCGGGAGTTTGCATGTTCAGCGTGCGCTGACTCTGCCGACGCGGGAGCGGAGCCGTCAACTTCGGCGCGGACATTCGCCTTGCCGCTCCGCCGCGCGAACCCAAGACTCGCACAAGTTCGTGCCATGAACGACTTCCTCGAAAAGCACTTCCGGCTTCGCGAAAACCAGACCTCCGTCCACACCGAACTCGTCGCCGGGCTGACCACGTTCCTGACGATGGCCTACATCATCTTCGTGCAGCCGGCGGTGCTGTCGGGCGCGATGTTCGGGATGAAGACGGGCATGGACTTCGGCGCGGTGACGACGGCGACCTGCCTCTCCGCCGCGCTGGCCAGTGCCATCATGGCGCTCTACGCGCGCTATCCCATCGCGCAAGCACCGGGCATGGGCGAAAACTTCTTCTTCGTGTTCGGCGCGATTCCAACGGCGGCGGCAGCGGGCTTCGCGAACTCGTGGCAGGTTGCTCTCGGTGTCGTGTTCGTGTCTGGCGTGCTGTTCCTGCTGCTCTCGCTCTTCCGCGTGCGCGAGACGCTGCTGGACGCGCTGAGTCCCAGCCTGAAGAACAGCATCGCCGTGGGCATCGGCCTCTTCATCGCGTTCATCGGGCTGCAAAACGCCGGGCTGAT
Source organism: uncultured Klebsiella sp. (assembly GCA_964478755.1). Classification (GTDB taxonomy): domain Bacteria; phylum Verrucomicrobiota; class Verrucomicrobiia; order Limisphaerales; family SXTU01; genus SXTU01. The sequence goes on along the minus strand of CAYZJP010000081.1, from coordinate 2,072 downwards.
AGTGAAAAGCCCGGCCACCGGCGTGACGCTCAACCACCACTTCGGCTCTCCGGACCTCATCGTGTTCTTCGTCGGCCTGTTTGTCGCAGCCGCGTTGCACGCGCGCAAGGTCCGTGGGGCGATTCTCTGGGGCATCGCCAGCGCCACGGTGCTGGCGATCGCGTTCAAGCTCGCACTGCCCCACTTACCCGAAAGCCTCGCCAGCTCGAAGGAAGTCACCGAATCGCTGCTCGTGAAGCGCTTCGCCCTCGCGGACAAACTCGTCGCCGCGCCGCCTTCGCTCGCGCCGACGTTTCTTCAGCTGGATGTGCGCGGCGCGTTGTCGCTGGCGATGCTGCCGGTCGTCATCGTGTTTCTGTTCATGGTGCTGTTCGACACCGTCGGCACGCTCGTCGGCGTGAGCGAGCAGGCAGGGCTCATCAAGGACAACAAGCTCCCGCGTGCCAAGGAAGCCTTCATCTCGGACGCGCTCGGCACCACGGCGGGCGCGTGCCTGGGCACCAGCACGGTGACCAGCTACATCGAGAGCGCGACCGGCGTGGAGGCGGGCGGGCGCACTGGCTTGACGAGCCTGACGGTGGCCGCGCTGTTTCTCCTCGCGCTGTTCTTCAGCCCGGTCATCGCGATGGTGGGCGGTTACGCGCCGTTGACCGCGCCCGCGCTGGTGCTGGTCGGCGCGATGATGCTGCGCAACGTCAGCAAGATTGACTGGGACGACTACACCGAGTCCGTGCCCGCGTTCCTGACGCTGCTCGGGATTCCGCTCGCCTACTCCATCGCCGACGGCCTCGCGCTGGGCTTCATGAGCTACTCCGTCATCAAGCTCCTCACTGGCAAGGGCCGTGCGGTGCACTGGCTCTTGCACGTGCTGGCGGTTTTGCTGGTGATTTACTTCCTCGCGGTGCGGGCGCGGCTTGGTTGACGAGGAGCAAGGTTGAAGTCCATTCGCGCCCAAGCGTAACATCCGCGCGCTCGGCTCGAACTGATTCGTTCAATGAACAAGCTTTTCGCAACGGTCCTCTGGCTCGGCGTCGCCGCCCTCGGCGCGGGGGCTTACGCCACCATCACGCTGCGGCGCGCGGAGCCGCTCAACTCCATTTACATCCTCGTCGCTGCGCTCTGCACTTACGCCATCGGGTTCCGCTTCTACTCGAAGTGGATCGCCGCGAAGGTGATGATGCTCGACGATCGGCGCGCGACGCCGTGCGAGGTGAAGGAGGACGGCCACGACTTCGTGAAGACGAACAAGTGGATCGTCTTCGGCCACCACTTCGCGGCCATCTCCGGGCCGGGGCCGCTCGTCGGGCCGGTGCTGGCGGCGCAGTTTGGTTATCTGCCGGGGACGTTGTGGATTCTCATCGGCGTGGTGCTGGGCGGGGCGGTGCAGGACTTCGTGATTCTCTTCTGCTCGATGCGCCGCAACGGCCGCTCGCTCGGGCAAATGGTGAAGGAGGAGTTGAACTCGGTGGCCGGCGTCATCGGCCTCGTGGCGATTCTTGCCATCATGGTCATCCTGCTCGCTGTGCTGGCACTGGTGGTGGTGAAGGCACTGGCGGAAAGCCCGTGGGGCGTCTTCACGGTCGCTGCGACGATTCCCATCGCGATGTTCATGGGCGGCTACCTGCGCTGGTGGCGCGTGGGGAAGGTCATGGAAGTTTCCGCCATCGGCGTCGTGCTGCTGCTGCTGGCGGTGTGGGGCGGGCAGTTCGTCCACGCGCATGAGGACTGGGCGAAAGTCTTCACGCTCAAAGCCGAACCGCTCGCGTGGTCGGTGATCCTCTACGGCTTCGCGGCGAGCGTGCTGCCCGTGTGGCTGCTGCTTGCGCCGCGCGATTATCTCAGCACATTCATGAAGCTTGGCACCATCTTCGCGCTCGTGGTCGGCGTGTTCGTCGTGCTGCCAGACTTGAAGATGCCGCCAGTCTCGAAGTTCGTGGACGGCTCCGGGCTGGTGGTGGCGGGCGCGCTGTTTCCGTTCTGCTTCATCACCATCGCGTGCGGGGCCATCAGCGGTTTCCACACGCTCATCTCCAGCGGCATCACGCCGAAGATCATCACGCGCGAAAGCTACG
>CAYZJP010000080.1:0-23183 GCA_964478755.1 uncultured Klebsiella sp. | reverse complement strand
TCAAGCAGGTCGGCCTCTTCTTCTCGCTCGTGCAGGTGCCGCCCATTGACGGCAACTCAACGCCGTCGAAGGCGGCTCTACCGGCGACTGGCCAGCCTCCAGTTCCGCGAGGAGGCGAGGGGCATTGCCTGATGGTGGTGCCCGCGCCGGAGTGGCTTGCTCGTTGTGCGCGATCGAGCTGTAACCGACGGATGGAACGGAGAGTCTTTCTGTGATGGCAAGTTCCTCTCAAATCGGCAACGAACGAAAGCTTATGAACCACCTGAATCACCTTTCACGCGTTTTGTTGGTGGCTGGCATCGGGCTGTTGGCGTCCCGTGGGATTGCCACAGCCGCTTCCGCCGCCAAACCCTACAAGCTGCTCAACACCGTCCAGACCTTGGGAACGGGCGGGATTGATTATGTTTATGCGGACAACGACGGTCGTCGCCTCTATGTGCCGCGCGGCAGCCAGGTCTTGGTCTTCGATCTCGACACGCTCAAGTCAGTTGGTTCCATCACCAACGCCAGCGCCCGCGGTGCGGCGGTGGACCCGAAGTCCCACCACGGCTTCAGCAGCAGCAGTCCAGTCGTGATGTGGGATACGCAGACCCTCGCGACGATCAAGACCATCGAGGTGCAAGGCCGCCCGGACGGCATCCTCTTCGAGCCCTTGACGGAACGAATTTACGTCCTGAGCCACAGCCAGCCCAATGTCACGGTGATCGATGCCAAGGACGGCTCCATCGCCGGCACGATTGACCTCGGCGGCGCGCCGGAGCAAGCCGCCAGCGATGGCCGGGGCCATCTGTATGTGGACCTCGAAGACAAAGATCAGGTCGCGGTCGTGGACGTGAAAACTCTCAAGGTGACCGCGCACTACGATCTCGGCGGCAAGGGCGGCACGCCGGCTGGCCTGGCGCTCGACGCCAAGAATAATGTTCTATTTGTCCTTTGTCGCAAACCGGCCACCGCCGTCATCCTCAGCGCCGTCGATGGGAAAATCCTCGCCACCCTGCCCATCGGCAACGGGACGGATAGCGGCGCGTTCAATCCCAGCACCATGGAGGCCTTCAGTTCGCAGGGCGACGGCACGCTGACCATCATCAAGGAAACCGGCCCGACGAGCTTTGAGGTGGAACAGACCGTGCAAACCAAGCCACGCGCCAAAACATGCACACTGGACACGAAGAACAACCAGATCGTTTTGATCACCACTGAACCCGCCCCGCCGTCGGCAGGTGCGAAGCAACCCGGCAGCGGCAAAGGAGGCGGACGCGGCGGTGGCCCGGCACTGCTTGATATTCTGGTTGTAGGCCGGTGAGAATTTGCAGGTTGCTTTGTTTGCTTGGAGGCTTGGTGCTGACTCGGTCAGCGCGCGTCACGCTGGTGGACCGGCAGAATCCAGATGAGCGGATACCCCGCGTGGCTGGCGTGGCTGGGCATTCACCTCGTATTTCTGATCGGCTTCCGCAACAAGCTCGCCGGGTTGCTCCAGTGGGCCTACTCCCACTTCGCCTACAAACGCGGAGCGCGCATCATCACCGGGCTGCCCGTGGACAAGTAAACGATGCTCAAGGCTTCTTCGCGCCGTCGCCGGGCCGCGGCAGGACGTGCGTGCGCTGCGCCCACGCGTCCCACTGCGCGGCCATGCGAGCGACACGCTCCGGCTCGCTTGACGCGAGGTCGTTCAGCTCCGTGCGGTCGCGCTCCATGTCGTAAAGCTCCCACGGCTGGCCGGCGAGCGAGACGAGCTTCCACTTGCCGTCGCGCAAGGCGCGGTTGCCCTCGTGCTCCCACGCAAGGAAGTCGCGCGTGATCGGTTTGTTGTCGAAGGCGGGCAGAAGACTTTTTCCTTCCATCGGGAGAATTTTGTTCCCGTTCAACTCGGCGGGATATTTCGCGCCGCCGACTTCAACACATGTGGCCATGAGGTCAACGAGATGCCCAATCTGCGGACGCAATTCGCCGCGCGACTTCACCCGCGCCGGCCAATGCGCGATGAGCGGCGTGCCGATGCCGCCCTCGTGACTGTAATGCTTGTAGAGCCGCCACGGCGTGTTGCACGCGTTGGCCCAGCCGCAACCGTAACTCGGAAAGGAACCCGCCTGCCCCATTTGCGCGAGTTCGTCACCGCGATAGAGTTTGTTCGGCAGCGCCTGCGTGCCTTGATTAAGTCCGGTGCCGGGCTGCGGGTTCTTCGTCGGCAACATCTCGAACCCGAACGGCTCCCACTCCGCGCACGCGCCGTTGTCGCTCAGGAAAAAAATCAGCGTGTTGTCGAGCTGGCCGCTCGCGCGCAAATCGGCGACGATCCGACCGATGTTGCGGTCCATGCCCGTGACCATGCCGGCATAGACCGTCATGCGCTGCGCGAGATCGGCGCGGCGGTCAGCGGGCAGCGAATCCCACGCGGGATTCCTTCCATCCTCGGTCATTGAGCCGAGGCGTTTCGACGCGACGGGATGCGGGATTTTGCTGCGCGGCGTGAGCGAGGTGTCGGCGGCGACGATGCCAAGTTTCTTCTGCCGAGTCAGGCGTTGCTCGCGGATTTTGTCCCAGCCCTGCGTGTAGAGTTCCGCGTAGCCCGCCATGTCGTCCTTGCGTGATGCGATGGGAAAATGTGCCGCCTGATACGCGACGTAGAGGAACCACGGCGCATCCTTCGTCTTGCGAAACTCCGCGAGAAAATCCAGCGCGTGATCCGTGATCGCGTCCGTCGCGAAGAACTCGCCGGGCTTGTAACTGCGCTGCGGCCGGCCCTCCGGCAACCGCGCCATCATGCGGGCTTCCCACGAATCCACCGCGTAACCGCTGACGAAACCGTAGAACTCGTCGAAGCCGCGCTTGGCCGGCAACTCGCGGTCGCCGACGTGCCATTTGCCGAGCGCGCCGGTGCGATAACCCGCGGGCTTGAGCACTTGAGCGATGGTCACGCAGCGCTCGTTGAGCGCGCCGCGATAGCCGGGGAAGGCCTCACCCTGGTCGCCCGCGCCGGGATACTTCGCCGCGCGGTCGGAGGTCATCAGCCCGACGCCGGCCTGATGCGGATACAGCCCCGTGAGCAGCGACGCGCGCGAGGGACAGCAGCGCGTGCAATTGTAGAACTGCGTGAACCGCAGCCCGCCCGCCGCGAGCGCGTCGAGATTCGGCGTGCGGATTTCACCGCCGTAACAACCGAGATCGGAGAAACCCAGATCATCGGCGAGAATGATGAGAATGTTCGGACGTGTGGCAGCCTCAGAGTGAACGCCAGCCGCAGACAACAACAACGCAAACAGCAGGAAGCGCGGAAAAAGTTTCATTGAGTTCGTGCGCGACAGCGTGCTTCCCCGCGCCATGAGAGTCAACTTGCGACGCTGACTTGAATCCCCCTTTCGACCTGCGGTCTGTGAGCCGACAGAAACGCCCGGAAATATTTTCGAGAAAGTTGTTGACATGACACAGGCTGCCGCCGATAAGCGCAGGCGCAACGCCATGAGAAATTCGGGGTCAATCAGTAGGACTGTGCGCTCACTTCCGCACTTCCGCACTTCCGCACTTCCGCACTCCGCACTCCGCACTCCGCACTCCGCGCATAGCACCCGGTTTTTAGGTTTCGCGGTTTCACCTTTTCCTTTCGCAGTGTCCCCCATTCAATGGGTGATCTCACCTTTTGAAACCTGCGCCTCACCCTTTGAAAAGGTGCGCCCACCTTTTCATTTTCCAGCCTCACCCTTTGCCTTCTGCGGCTCACCTTTTGTTTTCCAGGCCTCACCTTTCCGAAAGGTGCGCTCACCCCGGCAAATCTGCGCCTTACCCAATGAAAAGGTGTCCTCACCCTTTCATTTCCGAGCCTCACATTTTCATTTCTGCGGCTCACCTTTTGAAAAGGTGAGCGGCTGTTTTGCCCCCAAAACACCCATTTTCGCTTCAAACCGGCATTTCTTGCCGCTTTTGGCCGTCTTTCCTCCCTTTCAACAACCCGCAACCCTCAACTGAACGTAAAGATGCCCACAACCAACAGTTATTACCCCGTGCGTGTCGGCGACCAGATCATCTGGCTGCGCAACTTCCGCAACAAAATCCCCAACTACAAGACCGCCCTCGGCTATGCGGATGCCGACATCACCGCCATCCAGGCCGATTGCGACCGGCTGGTCTGGCTGATGGAGACGTTGCAGGGCGCGGCGCAGTCCTTCGCCCAAGCCGTCACGTCGCACTTGAACCTCATGCGCTCGGGCACAGGCACGGCCGCCGTGGACCCGCCCGCCTTCAGCCTGCCCTCCACGCCCGCGCCGCCGGCGAACGTCCTGCCCGGCGCGCTCAAGCACGTCACCACCTTCATCGCCAACCTCAAGACCCGCACCGGCTACACGGACACGATGGGGCAGGACTTGGGCGTCATCGGTGCGGTGCAGCCCGCGCCCGACCCGCAGACGACCAAGCCGGTCATCAAAGCGGTGACCGTGGCCGGCGGCAAGGTGCAGGTGCAGTGGAAGAAGGGCGTGTTTGATGGCATCCGCATCGAGGTGGACCGCGGCAGCGGATGGCAGTTCCTCGACAACGACATCAAGCCGCACTATGACGACCCGACCAGCCCGCCCCCGGGCGCTGCGGTCTGGAAATACCGCGCCATCTATCTCATGGGCGATGAGCAGTTCGGCCAGTGGAGTGATCCCGTGAGCATTGCGGTGCAGGGGTAACAAGGAGAATTTCAATTTGAAAACCACAAAATCAATCGACGAAAAGTATGGTGCAAAAGCCGGACGAGTAATTCGCAGGTATCTCGCCAAAATCGGCAACCATCAGAAACAAATAAGTGACCTCAAGGCAAAGGTAAGAGGCTTGGAGGCGGAGGTAAGAAGGCTCTCTAAAATACACCGATGAAGACAAACCCCAATGGACGAATGAGAGATCGAACTCAGGTTGTGTTCGGTAGCACGACCGTTTTGCTTCTCTTATCGTTGTGGCTTCCCGCAAGGTCTTTGCACGCCGCCTCGTTCGGATCGGTCTTGGTGTGGGGAGCGGGAACGACACATACCAGCACATGGGATAGTTATTACGGTTATAGCGGACAAGAATATGGGCAGGCAATTCCTCCCGCCGGCCTGAGTGGAGTTAGTGCGATTGCTGCCGGCCAATTCCATACCGCCGCTGTGAGTAATGGCACGGTTTTCATATGGGGTGACAATTCATTTCACCAGACAGATTATACGCCCGCTGCGATTGGCGCGGTCGCCGTCGCGGCAGGTCAGTATCATACGGTGGTTTTATTGACCAACGGAACCACGATTCAACTTGGAGGTTTTGCTTATTCGCAGATACCAGTTGGTTACTCCAATGTAACGGCCATTGCTGCTGGTAGTGGACACAGTGTCGCTTTGTTGACTGACGGCACTGTGAGGGTTGCGGGGGGCACATTCGCTATCACAAATGTGCCGGCACTTCCCCCAATATCGGCGATCGCAGCAGGAGGCTTTCACACTTTGGCTCTGTCATCTCGTGGCAATGTAAGGGCTTGGGGAGATAATTCCAGCGGTCAAACGAATGTCCCGGTAGGCTTGACCGGAGTGATTGCGATCGCAGCCGGCTATTCTTTCTCCGTCGCATTGAAGGCCGACGGAACCGTGGTGGTTTGGGGACTTGTTGACAATGTCCCGGCTGGTTTATCGGGCGTGACAGCGATCGCGGCTGGTAATTCACATGCCGTTGCATTGAAAAGTGACGGCACGGTAGTGGCTTGGGGAGGAAACGCCAATGGGCAAACGACGGTTCCAATCGGCTTGAATGGTGTGACCGCTATTGCTGCGGGTGCTTATCACACGGTCGCCATCACACAGACGAACTATTTGGCCTTTGGCGCAATGAAGCTCTATGCTGGTGCCACATTGCAAGGACCGGTAGGCCAACGCTTCCGTGTGGACTACACTCAAGTGTTGGGGTCGGTCACTAATTGGTTGCCCCTGACCAACGTGACGTTGCCATCGCCTCAGTTCCTTGTGATTGATCCAGATTCCGCCGGACAGAGTAACCGTTTCTATCGCGCCGTGCCGTTGCCGTAGTCACTTCGTGGACGCCGTGCCGCTGGCGTCCACGATCCAGCCCCATTTCTTGATGTAATCTGCGCCGGGCAGGAATTCGTCACGCTGCTCGGCGAGCTTCTTTTTCAGCAATGCGTCCATCTCGGCCTGGAGCTTCGCGTGCTCAGGTTTGCCGGCAAGATTGTCGAGCTGGAACGGATCCTTCTCGTTGTCGTAGAGCAGCCACGGGCCGTTCAAATCGCGCGCGTAGGAGTAACGTGCCGTCCGCACTTCGCGATACTCCTTGCCGCCGCGCTCGCGCGTGAATTCGCCGAACGGCGACGTGCAACGGATGATTGTCGCGCCGCCGGACGGGTCCGCGTCGCCGCGCAAGTAGCCGCTGTAATCAAAGCCCTCGACGCTCTTCGGGATCGCGCGGCCGCACAACGCGAGCAGCGTGGGCATCACGTCCTCGGTGTTGATCGTGCCGGCGACGCGGCGCGGCTTGACGCCGAGTGACGCCGGCACGCGCCAGAGCATCGGCACGCGCACGGATTCCTCCCACGGACGTTGTTTGCGCTGCTGGCCGTGCGAGCCGAGCATGTCGCCGTGGTCGGAGGTGAAAACGACGATGGTGTTCGATGCGAGGCCGGCTTCATCGAGCGTTTTGAGCAGGTCGGCAAAGCAATCATCGAGCGCGGTGCAGTGCGCGTAGTAGCCGGCGAACCACCCGCGCGCGACCTTCTGCATCTCCGGCGGGACGTTCGGGTGCAACTGGATGTCGTCCGCCGCATACATCGCGCGATACTTCTCCGGCGCGGTCTCGTAGGGATTGTGCGGCGGACCCCACGCCATCCAGAGCAGGAACGGTTTGCTGCCCGGCTTGCCGTGATCGCGGATGTATTGCTGCGCGTCGCGTGTTTGCGCGATGGCGTCGTAGCCGTCCCATTTCAACTTCTCCGGGCCGTCGGCGTAGTAGAACGAATTGTTGTAGGCGTGCGCGCACTCCAGAACTTTCCAGTAATCGAATCCCTGCCGGCGCTCGCGTGGAATGAAATTGGTGCGCCCGTGAGCGTCCACGTGCCATTTGCCGATGCAGCCGGTGTCGTAGCCGGCGGCCTTCAACTCCTTCGCGATGGTGACGGCGTTCGTGCTCAACGGCACGTCGTTGATGAAGATGCCGTGGGTTTGCGGACGCTGGCCGGTGAGCAGCGTCGCGCGCGTCGGCGAGCACACGGGCATTCCGGCGACGGCCTGGGTGAAGTTCACACACTCGCGCTCGAAGCGGTCGAAGTTCGGCGTCTTGGCGTTCTTGTCCCCGGCGAAGCCGAATGCCTGCGCGCGCCATTGGTCGGCGATGACGATGAGCACGTTGGGCTGGCTTGCGTTCGTGGCGGCGCAGTGAAACGCGGTGAGTTGAAAGGCAGCCAATGCCGACGCGAGTGCGGTGGTGCACAATGAATACTTCATGGTTCAGTTCGGGTTGATGACTTCGTCGGTCAGTTCGGAGAACTCATGCACGAGTTGGCGCATCATACGGGCTGCTTGGAGAAATCGCCGGTGCTCCTCCGCGTTGGCACTGCGCGGCAGCATCACTTTCATGTCCACGCCGCGCCAGAGCTTGTTGTCCTGAATGCCCAGCACTGCCCGCATACCACCGCAGGCAATCTCGCGACGAAGGCGATACGGTAAGCTAGGGGTCACGATGCGGCGACAGCCTTGCGGAACTGTGGCGATGCGTCCAGCCGCTTTGCAGGCAGGGAGACTCTCGCCTGGCGAAGCTCGCGTCTCATGTGCGTAAGAACCTTCCGCTTCGCATCAACAACTTCCAGCCACTCCTGCCGCATCGGGCGGAACGGGCGGAACGCATCACGCACGCAGCCCCATGAAGTCCGCCTGCATCAGCGCCAACTGCGGAGCATCGCCGACCACTGACCCGTCGCCGGCCACTGTCCGTATTGCCTGAACATCTCATCGGTGGGGCCGCACTGCTGCGCGGCCTTTCTTTCTTCGGGAGACGTGGAAATCCCGGTCAATCTGGACAGTGAGCGCAGCCTGTCTTGGTTCACGTTGAGACGTGGCGTTGGACGCAAGTTTCTGTCCAGTTCAAGGCTGGCTTTGGCTTGGCAGTGGACGCGGGCCGCGAAGGTGGCGAAGGGGGAACGCTGGAAACGTCGCGGGAATGACCGGGATGGCCACAAGAAAGACAAGGACCGGGCCGGGGAAGACTACGATTGGCTCAAGGAAGACTAAAACCGTGAGGAAAGAGACTAATTCCGTGACGAAAGAGACTAAGATTGTCGCATAATGAGTCTCTTTCGGAGCGGCAGAAGTGAGTGTTCGGGCGGAGGCAGCTATGATTATTGTCTGATGATCAATGAGTTGCGTGGAAGTGGCGGTTTTTGAGCAGGACGGGGCTGCCTGCGGCTGCCGCCGAGTTCACGCCCACCGCGCCTTCACCCACGCGACCACCGCGTCCACCATCACGCGGGTGTGCTCGCCGGCGAAGACATGGCCAGAGCCGGGGAGCGAGACGAACTTCACGTCGCGGCCGGCGCGGATGAGGATGTCCTTCGAGTCTTGGATGGGCACCACGTCGTCCTCCGTGCCGTGGACGAGGAGCCAGGGGACTTTGATCTTGGGCGCGGCGTCGAGCACGGTGCCGATGGCCGTGAGGTCGTCCATGTAAGCCTGGGAGAGCGGGCACTTCTCGTCGTCCCACATGAAACCCGCGCCCGGCTTCACCGTGCCAAACTCGCGCTGCGCGAAAGCCGCCGTGCGCACCATGCCCGACAGGGACACCAGCAGGCGGATGCGGTCGTCCTGGCTGGCGCGCAGCACGCCCACCGCGCCGCCCATGCTGTGGCCGAGGTAGCCGACGTTCCAGCCCGCGTAGGCGTCCAGCACGGAGCCGAGATCGGCGACTTCCTTCGAGATGGTGGCGTCCACGAAGCGGCCGCCGGACGCGCCGTTGCCGGTGAAGGAGAAGCGCACGGCGTTGATGCCGGCGGCGGCGAGGGCCTCGGCGAGCGTGACGAGAAAGGGCCGGTCCTTGTTGCCGGTCACACCGTGGCCGAGGAGGACGAGGTTTTTCGAGTTGGCATCGCCTTGATGAAAGGTCTGGTCAATGCGCTCGCCGTGGAAGTTTTTGATTTCGCCAAACATGGTGGGGAAGATTTCTAGCCTCATGGAGGCGCAGCCGCAAACGCTAAAACAGGGAAAGTCGCCCCGTCTGTGCTTCTACACCTCCGGATCGGGTCATATCCGGCTGTGAATGGCAATCGAGATGTGAGGCTCTTTCGAGCGGAGTGAAACTAATCGGGGAACGGTTTGCGTTGCTCTCAACCGGAGGGCAACCAGATGCCTGGGAGAGAAAAATGCGATCCACCTAGGTCGGCAAGTGGCGAAGCCACTTTTCATTCGCAACATCCGAGTTCGCTCGGTGGCGCCTCACACTCCGAAGAACTTCTGGATTTCCCTCACCACCTCGATGAAGCGGTCCACCTCGGCCTTCGTGTTGTAAAAATAAAAACTCGCGCGCGCCGTCGAGGGCACGCCGAGTTTTTTCATCAACGGCTGCGTGCAATGATGCCCGCCGCGCAGCGCCACGCCGAAGCGGTCCGCGATGGTCACCACGTCGTGCGCGTGAACGTCGTTGAGCAGGAAGCTCACGAGGCCGGCACGGCCCCTCGCAGGACCGAAGAGGCGGATGCCGTTCAGCGACGCGAGCCGGTCGTGGCAGTATTCGGCGAGTTCCTGGTCATGCCGCCAGATGTTTTCGCGCCCGATGGCGTCGAGGTAATCCATCGCCGCGTGCAGGCCGACGGGCGCGGAGATGTCCGGCGTGCCGGCCTCGAACTTGTGCGGCACCGTATTCCAAGTGCTGTGGTCGTAGTCCACCGATGAAATCATTTCGCCGCCGCCTTGATAGGGCGGAGTTTGTTCGAGAACTTCCATGCGTCCGTAAAGCGCGCCGCTGCCGGTCGGCCCGCACATCTTGTGTCCACTGAAGGCAAAGAAATCGCAGCCGATGGCCTGCACATCCACGGGCAGATGGCCGGCGCTTTGCGCGCCATCCACAAGCGTGGTGATGCCGAGCTTGCGAGCGCGGGCGCAAAGTTCGGCGACAGGATTCACCGTGCCGAGCGCGTTCGAGATGTGAACCATCGCAAAGAGTTTCACGTCGCGCGTGAGGAACTCGTCGAGGCGCGCGAGGTCAAGCGTGTGGTCGTCCATGCGGATGGGCAGGAAGCGCAGCCGCGCCCCGGTGCGCTCCGCCAAGAGCTGCCACGGCACGATGTCGCTGTGATGCTCCATCTCGGTGGCGAGGATGACGTCGCCGGCCTTGATGAACTTCCCGCCCCACGCCTGCGCGACGAGGTTGATGCCCTCGGTGGTGCCGCGCGTGTAGATGATTTCCTCGTGGCTGCGCGCGCCGATGAACCGCGCCACCCGCTCCCGCGCCGCCTCGAACGCGGCGGTGGCGCGGTTGCTCAACTCGTGGATGCCGCGATGGACGTTGGCGTTGTCGCGCTCGTAATAGCGCACGAGCGCGTCGACCACCGCACGCGGCTTCTGCGCCGTGGCGGCATTGTCGAAATACACGAGCGGATGCCCGTGAACGGTCTGGTCGAGGATGGGAAAATCTTTTCGCAGCGCGGACCAATCAATTTTTTCAGAACGATTCATTGTTTCAAATTAACCGCGGAGGCGTGGAGGCGCAGAGTTTGAAATACATCTTATTTTTATCTCCGCGTCTCGGCGTCTCCGCGGTGAATTAACATTTCACATCAGCCCCAGTTGCAGCTTAGCGGCCTCGGTCATCATGCTTTGGTTCCAAGGCGGGTCCCAGACGAGTTCGACGTTCACATCGTCAATGCCCTCGATGCAGAGGAGCTTGTTTTGCACGTCCTGCACGAGCACCGGGCCCATGCCGCAACCGGGCGCGGTGAGTGTCATCTTCACGTCCGCCTTGAAGCTGCCCGCGCCCAGCTCAGTTAGGTTGCAGTTATAGATGAGGCCGAGATCGGCGATGTTGACGGGGATTTCCGGATCGTAGCAGGTTTTCAACTGATCCCACACCTGTTTCTCCAGCCCTTCCTTTGTGACCGGCCCGGCGGGCGCGGTGGTGGCAGCGGCCGTCGGCTTCGCCTCGGGCGTCTTGCCCAGCGCGTCGGCGTCCTTGTTCTCGATGCGTGCGAGGCCGCCGATGAATTGCACGGTGTAAGTGCCGCCGAGCACCTGCGTGATGGTGACCTCGGTGCCCTTGGGGATGAAGCCCTTCTCGCCGGACGGGATGCGCGTGGCATCCACGTCGCGGATCAGGGTGACATTTTCATAGGAGTGCATATCAAATCATTTTAGCCACGGATGAAACACGGATTGAACACGGACAGGGAAGCGACTGATTAGGAAATCAGGAATGCAGGAAACAGACGAGCGATTCACGGCATGAAGCATTCCTACTTTCCTGCCTTCCTGATTCACATCTGTGTTCAATCCGTGTTTCATCTGTGGCTAAAAAAATCATTCCGCTCACAAATTGCTTTCCAGTTCTTCACTTGTTAGTTCCGTGTCTTTGAGAATGGCCTTGAGCAGTCCCGGCCCGATTGTTTCGCCCGCGTGAACCGGCACCACAGTGCGGCGTCCGTCGGCGTGCTGGAGAATGTGGTGACTGCCTTTGACGCGAATCACACGAAATCCCAGCCGTTGCAACGCGGCAATCAACTGGCGTCCGCGAACTCGGGGCAGGCGCGGCATGGTCAGACGGTGATGCGCTGCACGCCGACGAATTGCGACGCCGGGGCCGCGTCCGCGTCCACTTCCAGACAAAGCTCAACTGCCTCGCGCACGCGCTTCATCAGCGTGTCGAGAGACTTGGCCTGTGTGTGACAGCCGCGCAATTCCGGCACCGTCGCGACGTAGTAGCCTTCGCTGTCGCGTTCGATGATGACATTGAATTCTCTTTTCATGTTTGCAGCTTACTCCTTTCCGTCGCCTTCTGTCGAAACCGTTTCCGCCCCGCCTTCCACCGCCGCCTTGGCCGCGTGCCAGGAGAGGATGGCGCACTTCACGCGCGCCGGGAACTTGTGCACGCCCGCGAACGCCGCCAGCTTGCCGAGGCTTTCGTCCGCCTTGCCGGTGGTGACCATGTCGTGCACCTGGCCGAAGAGCGCCTCGACCTCCGCGCGCGTCTTGCCCTTGATGGCGCTGGTGAGCAGCGACGCCGAAGCCTTCGAGATGGCGCAGCCGGAGCCTTGGAAGCTCGCGTCCTTCACCACGTCGCCGTCCATGAGCAGATAGACGGTGTAATTGTCGCCGCAGAGCGGGTTGCGCCCGTGCGCGACACGGTTGGCGCCGGGCAGCTCGCGGAAGTTCCGCGGGCTTTTCGCGTGCTCCAGGATGACCTGCTGATAAAGGTCGTTGAGGTCGTCGAACATGGCTTTCAGTCGTTCAGTTAACCAATTTAGCCTCGTTTAGAACCGCCACTATTCTTGCGCCTCGCCTTCGACAAGGGAGTCTTGTCATTGCTTGTGGATTTGGCCCGCCGTTTCTTAGCGAAGTAACTGACTGAGTGAGGTGGCTTGGCTGCCATCGTGAACGAGGAGGTTGGTTCCTCTCGAAGAAAAGCAGTTTCGAGGTTCGATTCGTCAGCGACAAGCAGGGAACCAGTGGTGGAATTGCTGGGAGGCCAGCCTTTCAAGACATCCGCGCTTCGCACGTTAGCGGCGACGTGGAAGGTGAAATCGGTGATTGGTTTGTGCACGTCAGTATTCTGATTCGGCTTGCCAGATGGACTTTCGAGGTCAAGCAAAGGCAGCATCTCTTCATCACTTTGCTTCGTATCGTTGCGTTCCATCCGTCGGACAAAATCTCCCATCGGCTCCACGCCTTTGGCGAAGCGGGCAAGCGTGGTGCGGATGGCTTCGGGACTGTTATCCACGCCGAGCCAATGGCGACCGAGACGATGGGCAGCTTCGAGCGTGGTGCCGGAGCCGCAGAAACAATCAAGCACTAAGTCACCGGGAGCAGAGGACGCGGCGATGATGCGGGCCAACAGCGCGGGATTCTTCTCTGTTGGGTAGCCGGTGATGCGGATGTTCTGGTTGTGCGCGTCGCGAAATTCCAGCCAGATGTCCTGCACGGGCACGCCACTGCTTTGGTCGAGATAGATTTTACGCCGCGGATTGCCAGTCGGAGACCAGTAGATTTCGCCACGCGCATCCATTTCATCAAGCGTGCGGGGCGGATATTGCCAATGTTTTCCCGGCGGCGGGTTCATGCCACGCCAAGGCTTGCCAGTCTCTCCATTGCGAACGCCGGGCGCGTGAACGGGGACTTTCTTGAATCGCCGCCCGGTGCCCGGTTCCGAGTAGGTGTATTCGCGGGCGGCGTGCTCGTCGGTCCATGCCTCGACCGGGCGGTGCCAGACGTAGTCGTCCGTCTTCGTGTAAAACAGGATGTAGTCGGCGACGTTGCCGTAAGTCTTGCGGGTGTAGTTCTTCGGATTGCATTTCTTCCGCGTCAGCCAGTTGCGGAAGTTCACGGGGCCGAAAATCTCGTCCATGAGCACCTTGGCTTGGAAGGCCATGTTCTCGTCAAGGTGAACGTAGATGCTGCCATTCTCGGCCAGCAATTCGCGCAGTAGAATGAGGCGTTCTCGGAGAAATTCGAGGTAGCCGGCACCGTCAAGCAGGTCGTGGTAGGCGTCGGCCTGCTTGCGGGATTGGAACACGCTGCGCGTGGCGTAGGGCGGGTCAATGTAGATGAGGCGAACCTTGCCCCGCACGCGCGGCTCACTCAAGAGTGCGGCGAGGACGGAGAGGTTTTCGCCGTAGTAGAGCGCATTGCCGCTTTTTGCGAAGTCGCCTTCCCATGCGATGGAAAGTTGCGCGGGAGCTGTAGCGAGAATTTCGGAAGCGGGGCTCTTTCCGGGGTAGCTCAATCTAATGCTACCCGGTTCGCTGGCTCGGTAGTTCACGCGTCCGTTCCTGCCGTTTGGATTTGGAATGCCGGTAGCCATGTCAGGAAGCGAGCCAGTCGCGGGTAAGCCGCACGGGAACCATGCGGAGTGTGGCGACGAGAATGCGGCCTCGGTGGCTCCGTTCCAGCGCAGCGTAGTCGTCCCACATCGAACCGAGCAGCAGACCGGGGCCGTCGTTAATGAAGATGACCTTGGTGCGAAGGCCGTGCTTGCGAGCGTAACCGAGGATTTCATCGGCACAGTTGCGATATCCGCCGGTGCGGTCGTCCTCCTGCGCTCCGCCCCGGTCGCCGTCGTAACGTGCCAACCCTACTGCCAGCACATCTCCCTTGGCTTGGTCACGCAGGATGAAATCCACCGGCCGGTCGGGCTTGGGATAATTCTCAAAAACTTCGCCCAGCAAAATATCCTTGCCAGCCCGCTCCGGGCCAGAGAGCGCGAGGTCGGGAAATTTCTCGCGAAACACCGCAAACAGCCGCTCCGTCAGGTCGTAGCCTTTCTTGCCCCGGTCCTTGTATTCCCACAGCAACGCGCACAGCGCTTCGTCAGGAAGTGGTCGGCTGGAAAAGGCTGATTGAACCTCGTGAATGGCGCGAAACCCCTTGCCAAACTCCGCGCAGATTTTGGCCGCCTTGGATTTCTGCTTCAGCATTTCGACCGGCGTTTCAGGGCTGACGTATTTGCGAAACACGCGAGCCAACTGCACCCGCATCCAGCTATCGGTCTGCTCGGCTATCTGCATGAACAATCGGGTTGAGGACTCCGAAGAACGCAGCAGTTGACCGAACAGGGCGAGGACTGGTTTGTAGAGTTCGCAGGCGTCTTTGAGAATGTCGGGATAGTATTCGCCAGAGGCCAGCGTAATCCAGTTACGACCGGCAGGTTTGTAGTCGGCAAAGGTCGTTTGCTTGGATGGTTTCAACTGTGGCATGGACACCTTTGTATCGTGTTGACCGTTCGCCGTCACTTCTTCTCAATCAGTTCCTCCAGCCGCGCCCACAGCACGTGCTCCAGATGTTCCCGCACGGGTTCGACGGTGATGCGATTGACGATCTCGCTGGCGAAGGCGTGGGTGAGCAGGCGGCGGGCGTCCACTTCGCCGATGCCGCGGCTGCGGCAGTAGAAGACCGCCTCGTCGTTGAGCTGGCCGACAGTCGCGCCGTGCGTGCACTTCACATCATCGGCGAAGATTTCGAGCTGCGGCTTGGTGTCCACCGTCGCGGTGTCGGTGAGCAGGAGGTTGCGGCTGGTCTGCTTGGCGTCGGTCTTCTGCGCGTCCTTGCGGACGAAGATTTTTCCGTTGAACACGCCGCGCGAACTGCCGCCGAGAATGCCGTGGTAAAACTCGTGGCTGCCGCAGTGCGGTTGCGCGTGGTCGGCGACGGTGTGGTGGTCCACGAGCTGTTTGCCGCCGACGGCGTAGAGGCCGTTCATCACGCAATCCACGCCCTGGCCGGTCATGACGAGGTTGATGTTGTGCCGCGCCAGCCGCGCGCCGGTGCTGATGCTGTGCGAGAGGAACCGGCTGTCGCGCGCGAGCGTGGCCTGCACGGTGGCGATGTGGAACGCCTCCAGATTCTCCTCCTGAAACTTCGCGTGCTCGATGTTCGCGCCCTCGCCGACGGCAATTTCCGTGACGGCGTTGGTGAAGTGCGCTGCGCCGCCGAGGCTGACGTAGTGCTCGACGATTTTCGCGGAGCTGTTCGCCCCAGCGATGATGAGGTTGCGCGGCTGCGCGGTGTTCGCGCCGTCGCTTGTCGCGGCGAGGAAGAGCAGGTGAACCGGTTCGGCGGCGACGGCGTTCGGCGCGAGGGCGATGAACGCGCCATCAGTGATGAACGCGGTGTTCAACGCAGAAAAGCCGCTGGCATCGAGGCCGGCATAGTGGGCGAGGTGGGCTTCGACGAGCTTGTCGCCGCTGGCGAGCGCGGCGGCGAGGTTCGTGATGGTCACGCCCTTCTGTGGCTCGGGCAGCGTGGAGAGTGTGGGCGCGAAATGGCCGTTCACGAACACAAGCCGCGAGCCGGTCCAGCCGGGGAAGGCGAAGGAGGCGAGTTGCTTCGCGGTCACGCTGGCGTCAGCAGACGCAGCGGGTTTGAAGGGGAGCTTCGCGATAGGCGCGACGTTGCAGTAAATCCAGTCCTCAAGCTTCGGGGTGGGGAAGCCGAGTTCGGTAAAGTGCGTCACGCCATTGCGCCGAAGCGTGAGGAGCCACTCCGGGCCGGGGGCGGAAGCGGCGAAGGTCTCAGCGGTGGCGAGATGAGGCGTGGGTTCCGATTTGGTTTTTGTGGCGGGCATTGGCGGATTGTTATCAGAGGTTCCCCTTACCACCTCGTTTGCGGCGAATTTGTGGCTCATTGCGGTCAACAACTATGTCCAGCATCTCGGTAGTCCAACCGGAGGCGAAATCACGAAAGTGTCTGTGGAATGGCTTCGAGGACTGCATTTCCACAGCGCAGTCGGACAAGAATGCCCCTAGTCGTGCGATTGAATCCGCGCTCCCTGAAAGATAGAGCAGTTTCGTGTTGAGCCTGCGCAAACCCCGATTGTCTTGGTCGGAATGTTTGTTTAGCGCAATGGCTTGGAGGTTTTTCATAGCGATGCAAGAAGGCGAAGGCTGCGCTCCAGTTCACTTGCCATTCTTTCCGATGAGCCAGTCGTAGCCCTTTTCCTCCAGCTCCAGCGCGAGTTCCTTGCCGCCGGATTTGACGATGGAGCCGTCGAAGAGCACATGCACGAAGTCGGGCACGATGTAGTTCAGCAGGCGCTGGTAGTGCGTGATGACGATGGTGGCGTTGTCGGGGCGCTTCAGCTTGTTCACGCCCTCGGCCACGATGCGCAGCGCGTCAATGTCCAGGCCGGAATCGGTCTCGTCGAGGATGGCGAGCCGCGGGTCGAGCACGGCCATCTGGAAAATTTCGTTGCGCTTCTTCTCGCCGCCGGAGAAGCCCTCGTTGACGGCGCGCTTCATCATGGAGTCGGGCAGGTCGAGGAGCTTCATCTTCTCCTTCACGATGGCGAGGAAGTCCACGGCGTCCACTTCCTCCTGGCCGCGATGCTTGCGCAGCTCGTTGTAGGCGGCGCGGAGGAAGTAAGTGTTGTTCACGCCGGGAATCTCGACGGGATACTGGAAGGCGAGGAAGAGGCCCTCGCGCGCGCGGTCCTCGGGCGGCAGCTCAATCAAATCCTTGCCATCGTAGGTCACGGAGCCGCCGGTCACATCGTAGCCTTTGCGGCCGGCGAGCACGTAGCCGAGCGTGCTCTTGCCGGAACCGTTGGGGCCCATGATGGCGTGGACTTCGCCGGGGCGGACGGTGAGGTTGATGCCTTTCAGGATTTGTTTGCCGTTGATGCCGGCGGAGAGGTTTTTGATTTCGATTAGTGGTTTGCTCATTGGGAAAAGATTTTTAGCCACGGATTGAACACGGACCTAACACGGATGAAGGCAAGGGAAACGGCGCGCTGCCGCAAGTTTCTGCTTCCGTGTTTAATCCGTGTTTCATCATTGGCGACTAGGCTTTGGCGGTCTTCTTCCGTTTCACGAAGGAAACCAGCCGTTTGCCGTAGCGTTTCTCTCTTTCACGCTGGTCGGCCAGCATGGCACGGAGGTTGTAGTTGAACTTGGCCGCAAGGGCTTCCTTCACCTTGCGGACTTCCTCAACGATGGGGTCTTCGTAGGATTTGGTTTTCATAGGTTATTTGTGAATGAGTTCATCGGGCGTGCAAATCACTGGACAGGCGAATCCGTGGTCACTGCAAATCTCGGAAATCTTTCCTAGCATTCGGGCGTTGGCAATGTGCTTGCAGTTCCATGTCAGCAGAAAGTGCATTCCGTGGACTGCGGAAAGGGCGATGTGCGTTGCGTCACGCTCGGCTTTGACCGGCAGCGGCCCACCGTGGATGAGTGCTTCAGCCAAGTCGTCCACTTCCTCATTGGTGGCTAGCACACCGAACGGATTGAGCAGCGCAACTCGCCGCTTCGCCATCGCTGCTTCGCCTGCGGCGGCTTCGGTCAGCACGGTGTCGGAGATGAAAATCTCGAAATCCTTCCGACGGCGACGCCACCAGGCGCGCGTGACCGCCTGATGCCCCGCCAGCGTCACATTGCTGGTTGGCCGGGCGGCCAAGTAGCTGACGATGGTGGTTTCGAGGTAGAGACGGGCTTTCATGCGATGCTCCACTTCTGACAATCGAAGAGGTGCCGAACCGGTGAAGATGCAGCGGGTGAACACGGCGAAGCCGTGTCAGCCATTAGCCGGGGGTTGAGGCGAAGCCGATACCCCCGGATGCTCGGACGAGAATGGTGCATCGCGGAGCGATGCCAGCCTGTGGGATGCGAGCGCAGTTTGCTGGCACCGCTGTCGCGGTGCGGGGCGTTTGCGGACGCGACCGGGGGTGTCGCTGCGCTCAACCCCCGGCTAATGGCTGGCAGCCCGCTGGGCTGCAGGGAGACCAGTGTCACGTTGCTGCTGGACCTGGCAAAACACTTGTTCAATTCGCACCTCATTCGTCTGTCATTGTCCGTGCTCTTAACGACTAATGCCTGCAGCCAACGATTCTCGGAGCAGTTTCAAAACTTGAATCGGTTCGTTCAGCGATGTGAAGGCGAACCCTTCAACCTCAAAAAGGCATTGGTCTGATTCCGTGTCGATATGTTCGGTAATTTTCTCCAAAGCAAATTTATGCCCCTCGTAATTGAGAGCCGCGCCCATTTTGATAGCGTCAAACGGGCCTTCAATTTTGGCGTGCAGCACCAATTTACGACCGATGATTTCAGTTCTGACCACATCTCCACCTTTTGCATCAGGAAATGGGTCATACGTTAAATTTGCCATTGAAGGGTGATGGCCGGTGATGTCGTTCTTCACGAAGTCGAAATAGTGAGGACGTTCCTCAACCCGTGCTTCAACTATGCGGAATGAATTTGGTTTCATGGCTTCGCCTTCTTTGCTTTCAAATTAACCCACGCTCCCATCCAAGCTCACGCCCAGCAGCTTTTGCGCTTCGACGGCGAATTCCATCGGCAGCTCGCGGAAGACTTCCTTGCAGAAGCCGTTCACAATCATGTTCACCGCGTCCTGCGTCTCGAGGCCGCGCTGGTTGAGGTAGAAAATCTGGTCCTCGCCAATCTTCGAT
The DNA here is from genome assembly GCA_964478755.1 of uncultured Klebsiella sp. Taxonomy (GTDB): domain Bacteria; phylum Verrucomicrobiota; class Verrucomicrobiia; order Limisphaerales; family SXTU01; genus SXTU01. The sequence continues at coordinate 4,082 of CAYZJP010000080.1, read as the reverse complement.
GTGCTGGCCTCGTGCTCGACCTGCGCGGTCGGATTCTGCACGTCAATGTAGGGGAAGGTGTGCGCGCCACACTTGTCGCCGAGCAGCAACGAGTCGCACTGCGAAAAGTTGCGGGCGTTGGTGGCGCCCTTCATCACTTTCACCTGGCCGCGATAGCTGTTCTGGCCGCGCCCGGCGCTGATGCCCTTGCTCACGATGGTGCTGCGGGTGTTCTTGCCGATGTGAATCATCTTCGTGCCGGTGTCGGCCTGCTGAAGGTTGTTCGTCAGCGCGACGGAATAAAATTCGCCCTGTGAATTGTCGCCCTGCAAAATGCAGCTCGGATACTTCCACGTGATGGCCGAGCCGGTCTCGACCTGCGTCCAGGAAATCTTCGAGTTCGCGCCTTTGCAGAGGCCGCGCTTGGTGACGAAGTTGAAGATGCCGCCCTTGCCTTCCTTGTCGCCGGGATACCAGTTCTGCACGGTGCTGTATTTGATTTGCGCGCCGTCGAGCGCGATGAGTTCCACGACGGCGGCGTGGAGCTGGTTTTCGTCGCGCATCGGCGCGGTGCAGCCTTCGAGGTAGCTCACGTAAGCGCCCTCGTCCGCGACGATGAGCGTGCGCTCGAACTGCCCGGTGTTCGCGGCCTCGATGCGGAAGTAAGTGGAAAGCTCCATCGGGCAGCGCACGCCTTTCGGGATGTAGCAGAAAGAACCGTCGGTGAAGACAGCGGAATTCAGCGCGGCGTAAAAGTTGTCCGTATGCGGCACGACCGAGCCGAGATATTTCTGCACGAGGTCGGGATGTTCCTTCACCGCTTCGCTGAACGAGCAGAAAATAATTCCCTGCTTCGCCAGCTCGCCCTTGAACGTCGTCGCGACGGACACGCTGTCCACGACGGCGTCCACGGCCACGCCGGTGAGGCGCTTCTGCTCGTTGAGCGAGATGCCGAGCTTGTCGAAGGTCTTGCGCAACTCCGGGTCCACTTCGTCGAGCGAGTCGAGCGCCTTCTTCTGCTTGGGCGCGGAGTAGTAGCTGATGGCCTGATAATCCGGCTGCGGGTAGGTGACGTTCGGCCACTTCGGCTCGGTCATCGTCTGCCAATGGCGGAAGGCTTTCAGCCGCCACTCGGTGAGCCATGCCGGTTCGTTCTTCTTGGCCGAGATGAAACGGATGACATCCTCGCTCAAGCCCGGCGGAACGGTGTCGGACTCGATGTTCGTGACGAAACCGTATTTGTAATCGGACGCGACGAACTCTTCGATGGTGTTGAGGGATTCGCTCATGGGAAAAAGTTTTTAGCCACGGATGAAACACGGAAGGAACACGGAGGAAGATTTATCAGGAACGCAGGAAAGCAGGAACAGACGGAACCGAAGTCCGTCCTGTTTCATTCCTGTTTTCCTGCCTTCCTGATTCATATCCATGTTAAATCTGTGTTTCATCCGTGGCTAAGAATTGGGTTCACTTCGCCTTTGCCGCGCAGTCGGGGCAGAGGCCGTGGAGGTTGGTTTCGATGTTCTTCAAGCGGAAGCCGCGCGGCAGCTTGATGTCCGCGTCGTCCGGCGAAATGGTCTGGAGAATGTCATAAACGCTGCCGCACTCGTCGCAGTAAAAGTGAGAGTGATCCTGCATGTTCGGGCAGTAACGCGTCGCGCCGCGATCCAGCGTGACCTGCCGCACGAGGCCGCACTGCACCAACGCGTCGAGGCAGTTGTAAACTGTCGCCATCGAAATCTCCGGCATCTTGCCCTTGGCGCGCATGAAAACCTGGTCGGCGGTCGGGTGATCCATCTTCTCGCGCAGCACCTCGTGGACGCGCTGGCGCTGGGGCGTGAGGCGCAGCCCGCTGTGGGCGAGGCACTCGTTGAGAGTGCTTTCTGGCTGGGCTTTCGACGAAGCCGTATTCATGGTGTGCAAGCTAGCGCGTCATCGGCTCACGTCAAGATTTAGAATTATTCTAAATAAACCAAAGCGTGGCTTCGATGAAATCGCCCAAGTCAAGTTGTGGCTGGATTCATATCGCTTCCACCGCTAAGAAGTTCCAAACGAATCATGAAACGAACCATCACTTGCATCGCCGTCGTCGCGCTGGTCATCGTCGGTTGTAGGAAGAAGGCGGCGACGTTGGACGCGGATCCGACCGCTTCCGCTCCGGCTGCCGGCTCATCCGCACCATCTGCGCCGAAGGGCACCTTTACCCCCGCGCCAGCATTGCCGGCCAATTCACCTGCGGCAAAGGCACACAGCGAAATGGACCAGAAGCTGGCCAGTGGAAATCCACAACTACAGCTTCAGGTGCTGGATGACTTGGTGCAAGCTTGGGTCATGTCGAAAGGCTCTTTGCCGAAGGATTTGGACGAGCTGGTGAAGGCGAAGATGCTGAACAGTGTGCCGCCCGCCCCTCCCGGCAAACGCTTCGTCATTGACGCGAAGAAAGGGCACGTTGTGCTCGGAAACCCTTAGCGCAACAACCACAGTCTTACTGCCGGTCCCACAACGCCCGGGGATCACCCACGGCAATTGTCGCTCCCGTGACCGGATCCTGAAAACCGAACTTGCTCGCCGGCATGAAATCCGCCCTCCCGTTGATAAAAATTGCCGCTGCCCGGCCACTGTGTCGGTTTACCACCCGCTCGCCACAGGCGTTACCGACTCCGGTCCGCTCGTAATACGGGGTGTTCGACGGTGTGCGCCACAGCAGCGTTCCAGACATGGGCGTTTCCAGTTGCCAATTGTCGGGGCTCAAAGTCGGCGAAGGAATGGACGTAAGACTCATCTGCCCAGCGTCGGCAATGACGATGGTGTCTTCCGGTTTGGCAACCTCATGCTCTTTGAACGAGTTGTTTCCTGTAGGAATCCATTTGCCGAGTTCCATGTGGTTCATCCCGATCCCCAAGGTGCCGACTTTGACGCTTGGGCATTTGAAAATGTCACGATTGCCGCTCACCTGCTTGGAAAGCAGATCAGGCCACCAAATGTAAGTCGCCCCGTGCGCCGCGATCGGATTCGGAGCCGTCACGTTTGCATTGGCGTCGTCCCGGGCGAGTTCCACGAGCTTCCCGTCTGCGTCGTCAGTGTAAAACTTGTAGGCAAAGGCCAGTTGCCGCGAATTGCTCATACAGCGCGTGCCCATCCCTTTTTCTTTCGCCTTCGACAACGCCGGCAGAAGCATCCCTGCTAAGATCGCGATGATCGCGATGACCACGAGCAGTTCGATCAGCGTGAAGCCAGTTCGGCAGGTGTTGCGCAGTTTCATGTGCTGTCAGATGGACTTGGGCAGTGATGCTGCCATTCGACTCTCTTGTCAAGGTGTCGGCGCGATTGCTCTGGATTCCTTCCCGCCGTTCACCGCAACTTGCGCCGTGCCCAAGTGGCTCAAATTCATCGTCGGCTTCCTCCTGTTGCCACTCTGCGCGGGAGCAGTGCCGGCCTTGGTGAAAGTCGTGCGCGTCAGCGGCGGCGCGTCGGAAGTGTGGGTGCCGCTCGGAGCCGGCGCAGCGTGCTGGCTGGTGGTCTTCGCACTGCTGCCAAAGCCCATGTGGATTTATGTGGTCGGGCATGAGCTGACGCACGTCGTGTGGTCGTGGCTCTTTGGCGGCAAGGTGAAGAAGTTCAAGGCCACATCGCAGGGCGGCGAGGTGGTCATCACGAAGTCCAATTTCCTCGTCGCGCTCGCGCCGTATTTCTTCCCGCTCTACGCGGTGTTGGTGGTGCTGGTGTTCCTCGGCGGGCATCTCATCTGGGGCTGGGCGCGGTGGACGCCGGTCTTTCACATTTTGCTGGGCGCGGCTTACGCGTTCCATCTCACGCTGACGTGGGAGATTCTCAAGACCCGCCAGTCGGACATCACCGGGCAGGGCTACCTCTTCTCCGGCGTCGTCATCTTCCTCGGCAACGTGCTCGTGTTGCTGCTGGGCATCCCGCTGCTCACGGGCCAGGGCCGTTTGCTCACCGTGCTCGGCTGGTGGTTGGAGGCGACCGGGGCGCTGCTGAAGCGTTTGAGCGCGATGTTGTAACCGCTGGTGCCACGGATGAAAAATCTGGTTCTTCGCTGTTTTAGGTGGAATGAGATTCATTGGCTGGCCAACGTCGGCCCC
>CAYZJP010000079.1:0-23602 GCA_964478755.1 uncultured Klebsiella sp. | reverse complement strand
TCGGGAAGAACTTTGCCCCATTGCACCAGAAACTTCCAAATGGACAAGGGAGGCTCGTGAAGCGCGAGCGGGCCGGCGAAGTTTTTAAACGCTTCAAGCTGCTGGCGCCGTTGGCCGGATTTGTGCGGCAGGAAGCCGATGAAGTGAAACTCGTCGGTCGGCAGGCCGCTCGCCGTCAACGCCGCGACGAGCGCACACGGGCCGGGCACCGCCTCAACTCGCAGCCCCGCAGCCACCGCCGCGCGCACGACGCGCTCGCCGGGGTCGCTGATGCCCGGTGTGCCGGCGTCGGTGACGAGCGCGACCTTCGCGCCGCGCTTGAGCCGTTCGAGGATTTCCTCGGAGCGCTTGGCCTCGTTGAACTGGAAATAGCTCAACATCGGTTTGGAAATCTCGAAGTGCTTGAGCAGTTGCCCCGTGCGCCGCGTGTCCTCGGCGGCGACCACATCGCACTCGCGCAGCACGCGCAGCGCGCGCAGCGTGATGTCTTCGAGGTTGCCGATGGGCGTCGCGACGAGGTAGAGCGTGCCGGGTGTGAGCGGCGGGAGCGTCCCTGTCGGAATCATACGGTGGAAACAGGTGAAGTTTGATTCAACGCGGAGACGCAGAGGACGCGGAGGAACGCAAAGGAAGCAACGCAAATTTCGTCGATGATGTGAGGCGGTCGCAGTTTGATGCGGTTCGCGACTCTCTGCGTTCTCTGCGCCTCTGCGTTAAGGCGAAACTCTCCTCAGCCGCGCCGCTTCGATCCTCAATCAGATGGTCGGGTGCGGAGCTCACAGCAGGTGGCCGAGTTTCTCCCGCTTGGTTTTCAGGTAGCGCTCGTTGTGCGGGTTCGGCTTCACGCGGATGGGCACTTGCTCGACGACCTGCAAACCGTAGCCTTCGAGGCCGACGATTTTCTTCGGGTTGTTCGTGAGCAAGCGAATCGTTTTCAAGCCGAGGTCGCAGAGGATTTGCGCGCCGAGGCCGTATTCGCGCAGGTCCATGCCGAAGCCGAGCTTCTGATTCGCCTCGACCGTATCGAGACCTTTCTCCTGGAGCTTGTAAGCCTGAATCTTCGGTCCCAGCCCGATGCCACGGCCCTCCTGCCTCATGTAGAGAATCACGCCGCAACCAGCGTCCGCGACCTGCCTCATCGCCTGCTGGAGCTGCGGGCCGCAATCGCACCGGCGCGATCCGAAGACATCGCCGGTGAGACACTCGCTGTGGACGCGCACGAGCACACGTTCGCTGTGAGCCACGTCGCCCTTCACCAGCGCGATGTGGTGCTGGCCGTCCGTGTGGGAGCGGTAGAGGTGCAGGTCGAAGTCGCCGTAGTCGGTGGGCATCTTCACCACCTCGATGCGCTCGACGAGCTTCTCGCGCGAGCGGCGGTAACTGATGAGGTCCGCGATGGAACAAATCTTCAGCTTGTGCTTCCGGGCGAATTTCCGCAGCTCCGGCAGCCGTGCCATCGTGCCGTCGTCGGACATGACTTCGCAGATGACGCCGCTGGGCCGACAGCCAGCGAGCCGCACCAAATCCACCGTCGCCTCCGTGTGGCCGGCGCGTTGCAGCACGCCGCCGGGCTTGGCGCGAAGTGGGAAAACGTGGCCGGGCTGCACGAGATCATCGGGCACCGCCGTCGGGTCGGCCATGATTTGAATCGTCTTCGCGCGATCCGCCGCGCTGATGCCGGTGGTGATCCCGCGCGCGGCGTCCACGCTGACCTGGAAATCCGTTTTGAAAGTCTCGCGGTTCTGCGTGACCATGCGCTCGATGCCGAGCTGCTTGAGGCGCTCGCCCGTGGTGGGCGCGCAGATGAGGCCGCGTCCGAACCGCGCCATGAAATTGATCGCCGTCGGCGTGGCGTGCTCGGCGGCCATGACGAGGTCGCCCTCGTTCTCGCGGTCGGCGTCGTCCACGACGATGACCATGCGGCCGCGCCGGAGGTCCGCCAGCACGGCCTCGATGGAATCAAACTCCGCTTTCATCGGGCGCGACTGTATGAGCTTCAGGCCGCGTTGCAAATGGGGAAACCGTTGAAACGGTTTCCTGGCCTGCCACCGTCGTCACCCGGCTGAAGCCGGGTGCTAATGAGAGGTGTTTCGCAGCGCCGCTCACGTCTTCACTTCGGCCACACGCCGTCGGGCATGGCCTTCAACTCCAGCTTCGCGGGATTGAGGACGACGTGCTTCACGCGCTGGCGCTTCCAAGTGTGGACGATGTGCACCAGCCCGTCGGCGGCCTGGATGACCGCAGGGTAGCTGTATTCGCCCGGCTCGCTCTCCAAGACTGCGGCCGCCTGCCACTCCTTGCCGTCCTTCGACACGGCGACGTTCAACGGGCTGCGGCCTTTCGTCGTGTGATTGTAAACGAGCAAGTGCCGGCCATCGCGCAACGTCACCGCATCCGTGCCGGAGTTGGGATTGGGCAACGGCGTCGCGCTCATCTTGCCCCACGTTTTGCCGGCGTCCTCGGACCAGACCTGAAAAATTTTGCCGTTCTTCGTGCGGCCCACGGCCTGCAAACGGTCGCCACCGTGAAACAGAATGCTTGGCTGAATCGCGCCGAACTCCTTGCCATCGTTCACCGGGCCGATGATGGCCCACGTCTTGCCGAGATCATGCGAGCGCTCGAAATGCACGCGCCAGCCATCGTGTTCGCTGCTCGTGGGGCTGAGGATGTCGCCGTTCGCGAGTTGCACTGGCTTGTTCTTGATGGGACCGAGAATGCCATTGGGCAGACGCGTTGCGTCGCTCCAGGTTTTGCCGGCGTCGGTCGAAGTCCGCGGCATTCCCCACCACGAACTAGGGCTGGGACCGACCTTGTAAAAGAGCAGCAACGGCCCGGTCTTGGGCTGGAAGAGCACGGGGTTCCAGCATGGGTGACGCGAGCCATCGGTCTGCACGCCGTTGGCCACTTCCACGGGCGCAGTCCATTTGCCGACCTCGTGGCGCGACAACCAAATGCCGACGTCGGGATTCCTCTCGCGCGTGCCACCGAACCACGCGGCGACGAGGCCGTCCTTCGTTTCCACGATGGTCGAGGCGTGACACTGCGGGAACGGCGCGGTCTCGTAGATGAATTCGCCCACCACGACTCCCGGTGAAGCAGCTCGGGCCGGTGATGACATGAAAGCGGCGGCGAGCATGATGGATGAAAACGGAAAGCGCATGACCACATCGTGCGCGGGAATTTTTCACAGGGCAAGCGCGCGTCCGCGCCACTACATCAAGCTCACCGGGTCAATGTCCACCGTCAACGTGACGTCCTCTGGCAGTTCGAGCGATTCGAGCAGCTTGCCAAGCACCTTGCTCACGCGCGGCATCTGGCGCGTGCGCAGCATGAGCTGGTAACGGTAGAACGTCTCGGCGCGCAGCAGCGGCGCGGGCGCGGGGCCGGCGAGGACAAGATCGCGCATCGGGGAAGTGTGAGAGCGAGAGCGTGTGAGAGTTTGAGTGGGGCCGGCTTCGGGCAACAGCTCCAACTCTCGCGCGCTCGCACTCTCGGACTCTGGCACCGCCTTCCCGCTCGCGAGCGCTTCGAGTTCGCGCGTCACGTGCTCGGCCATGAGCTTCACCTTTTCCTCGTTGCGTCCCTTGAACGTGAGCAGCGCGAGGCGCGAGGCGGGCGGGTAGTTGAGCTGCTCGCGGAACTCGATCTCCTGTTCGTAGAAGCCCGTGTAGTCGTGGCGGCGCGCGTATTGAATCGCGGGATGAAACGGCGTGAAGCTCTGCACGAACACTTCGCCCTCCACATCACCGCGACCGGCGCGACCGGCGACTTGCGTGAGGAGCTGGAAGGTGCGCTCGCCCGCGCGGAAGTCGGGGATGTGCAAACTCAAGTCCGCGTGGATCACGCCGACGAGCGTGACATTCTCGAAGTGCAGGCCTTTCGCGATCATCTGCGTGCCGACGAGGATGTCGGTCTTGCCGGCCTTGAAGTCGCCGAGCACGCGGCGGTAATCCTCCTTGCGCTTCATCAGGTCGCTATCCATCCGCGCAATGCGGGCGTGCGGGAAAAGTTTGGTCAGCGTTTCCTCGACGCGTTCCGTGCCGAGACCGGCATAACGGATGGCGGCGCTGCGGCATTTCGGCTCGGGGCAGACCGTCGGCGCGGACGCCTCGTGGCCGCAGATGTGGCAGCAGATCTTCTGTGCACGGCGATGGTAGGTGAGCGCAACGCTGCAATTCGGGCACTCGGCCACGAAGCCGCACTGCGGACACTGGAGCGAACTGGAGTAGCCGCGCCGGTTGAGGAACAGCATCGTTTGCTCGCGGCGTTCGAGACGCTTGGTGATGGCTTCCTTGAGTTCCTCGGAGAAGATCGGCGTGCCTTTGTCTTTGCGCGCGGCCTGCCTCATGTCCACGACGCGGACGATGGGCATCTTCTTGTCGTCGGCGCGGAGCTTGAGTTCGAGGAGCGCGTATTTGCCGCGCTGGACGTTGTAAAAGCTTTCCATCGAGGGTGTGGCCGAGCCGAGCACGACGATGGCGTCCTCCATCTGGCCGCGCACGACAGCGACGTCGCGCGCGTGGTAGCGCGGGGCTTCCTCCTGCTTGTAAGAATGCTCGTGTTCCTCGTCCACGATGATGAGGCCGAGCGGCTCGACGGGTGCGAAGATGGCTGAGCGCGCTCCGATGACGATGCGCGCGCGGCCCTGGCGAATTTTGTGCCACTCGTCGTGCCGCTCGCCCGCGCTCAAGTGCGAGTGCAGCACGGCGACTTGCGTCTGGAGCGGCCCGTGGCTGAAGCGCGCCTTGAAGCGCTCGACGGTCTGCGGTGTGAGCGCGATCTCCGGCACAAGCACGACCGCGCCCTTGCCCGCCGCGAGCGCGTGCGCGATGGCCTGCAAATAAACCTCCGTCTTGCCCGAGCCGGTGACGCCGTGGAGGAGGAAGGTGGCGGGTGTGAGGGTGTGGGTGATGACTGTCCCACGCTCACACTTCCCGACTGCATCCATCCGCGTGCAAATCGCCGCCAGCGCCTTTGCCTGCTCGGCGTTCAGCGTCAGCGTCTCTGTGCGGCTGATGACATCCTTCGCATACGGGTCGCGTTCGGAAACTTGATTCGTGATGAGGAGGAGATGTTTGTCTTCGAGGCGGCGGACGGTCTCGGCCGTGGTCTCGGCAAGTTCGAGGAGTTCGTGCAGCGGCAACTCGCGGCGTTCTTCGAGGAGGTTCAGGATTTCCTGCTGGCGCTTGGTGAGCTTGGGCGCGTCGCCGGTGACGGGCAGGAGGCGGACGATCAGGCGTTCGCGCCAGCCGTCCTTCTCACGGCGGATCACTTCGGGCAGGACGCTCTTCAAGGCGGTCTCCGGCGCGCAGCAGTAGTAGTCCGCGATCCACCGCGCGATCTGGAGAACTTTCGCGGTGACGAGGGATTGCTTGCCGACGATGCCAGTGAGAAGCCGGAGGTTCGTGTGCGTGGAGTGCTCGACCAGCGCAGTGACGCATCCCATGACTTGCCTGTGGCCGAAGGGGATCTTGACGCGCGTGCCCACTTCCACCTGCCCGGCCAGCTCCGGCGGGATGGCGTAATCGAATTCCTTGCGGAGCGCGATCTCAAGGGTGACGCGGGCGACCATGCGGCCAAGGAGAAAGGAAAATGGTCAAAGGCAAAAGAAAACTCGGCGGAAGGGGCCGCCTTCGCGCCGAGTTTCTCTGAAAAGCTGCGGTCAGCGCCCCGGCGGGTTGATGATGTCGCTCATCTTGAAGATGGGCAGGAACATCGCGATCACGATGCTGCCAACGGTCACGCCGAGGAACACGATCAGCAGCGGCTCGATCAGGGAGGTCAGGCCGTCGAGAATGGTTTCGATCTCGTCATCGAGGAAGTCCGCGACGCGCTCGAGCATCGCGTCAATCTTGCCGGTCTGCTCGCCGGCATTGAGCATGCGGATGATCATCACCGGGAAGACCGGGTGCCGGCCCAGCGCGCCGGAGATACCGTCACCCTTCTCGATGTCGGCGGCGGCGGACCGGATGGCCTTCTCCATGACCACGTTGCCGACGCAATTGGCGGTGATGTTGAGCACCTCGAGGATGGGCACGCCGGAGCGGATGAGCGAGGCGAGCGTGCGGGAGAACCGCGCGAGACAAATCTTGTGCGCGATGTGCCCGAAGATGGGCAGGCGGATGCGGTTCCGGTCCCAAAACTCCAGGCCGACCTTCGTCTTGATGAACGACAGCCAGCCATAAATCACCGACCCCACGCACAGGCCGATCAGCCACCACCACTTCTTCATCCACTGCGAGAGATCAATCAGGAACTGCGTGGGCGCGGGCAGCTTCGCGCCGAAGCCGGAGAAGATTTCGCCGAACGTGGGCACCACCTTGACGAGCAGGAAGATGGTGATCGTGATGGCGACCAGCGTGACGATCGTGGGATACATCATCGCCGACTTCACCTTCTTCTGGAGGCGGACGGTGTTCTCCAGGTAAGTGGCGAGGCGCGCAAGAATCTCCGCGAGCAAGCCGCCTTTTTCGCCCGCGTCCACCATGCAGCAGTAGAGGCGCTCGAAGGTCTTGGGATGCTTCGTCAAAGCCGCCGAGAAATTGTCCCCGCTCTCGACCCGCGCGCAGATGTCGCGGATGACATCGCGCATGATCTTGTTGTCCGTCTGCTCGGCCAGCGCCTGGAGCGCGCCCACGATGGCGATGCCCGCGTCGATCAGCGTGGCGAGCTGGCGGGTGAACATGACCAAGTCCTGCAACGGCACGGCACCGCTGGCGGCCTTGCCCTTCTTGCCGCTGGCCTCCTGGATGGAGACCACGAGCATGTTGCGCCCGAGCAAATTGGCGATGGCCTCCTGCTCGGTGTTTGCATCCATGACGTTGCGGACCTCCCGGCCGGAGGCGGCTTCACGGGCGACGTAGCTGAAAGACGGCATAGCGTTGGCCTGTGGATAGCGGTTGCCGGGACATTTTCAAGACAAAGGTAACGCCAGCCGGATTTTGACAGCGGCCTCCAAGCTTCCGCTCACGCCACACTCACCGCTTCACGCACTGACACGCCGGACCAGTTCGGGGAAACGGCACTGGTCGCACAGGGCGTTCGAGTGGTCGCAGAAGTCACGGACAATTTGGAGCAAGCCCTGTTGCCCCGCGGCATGATGGAACAATCCACGCGGTGGTGCCCCGGCGAACAACCGTTCGCGCGCCAGCCGGAGCGTGGCGTTGTCCTCGCCGGCGGGCCACGTGAGAAAACGCGTCTCTGCGGACGCGCAAAGAGATTGGTTGCGGCCGGCTGCGGCGCGCGCCCAAAGCCACGGGAGGACGACGTTCACCGCGAGGTCCGTGAGCCGCGCCGCGCCGAGCAAGGGCTGGGGACTCTTGAGCCGGGGCGATTTCAGCGTCCAGTGCCACGACCAGAAGTCATGGCCGGAAGGTTGAAGCCGTTCGAGCAGCGAGGTGGCGAGCTGCTGATCGGCGACTTCGCGCGTGAACCATCGCTCCAATCGCGCGGGCAAGTCTCCGCTGGCCAGCCAGTGCGCGACGAGCGCGAGCCGGCGCAACGGTTGATTCGCCGGGCGCAGGCCGCTCATGCGCCACGCGGCGCGGGGCAAAATGACTTCGTTGAACCGCTCCCGCTCGCGCCACCAAGCGTCCCAGAGTTGGCGCAGGTAATCCGCATCTGCGCCACGAACGCGCGGCAATTCGGCGGGCAGCAGGCCGCTCCAGCCGAAGATGCGCGCCTGCCAGAGTTCGGCGGGGAGTTTGTCGCCGGACGCTCCGACCAACTCCGCAAGCCGGCGCATGGGCCAGACGTTGTGCTTGTAGCCCAGCGCGGAGAAGAGGCCTTCCCATAGCGACTGCTCCCAGCCGGATTGTCGCGCGCGGGCCGCGAGCTGCGCGGCCTTCAACTGGAGCCGCACCAGCGCGGCCTGACGGAGAATCGCGTCGAGTTCCGCGCGCGGCAGTTCACGCAGCGGGCCAGAACATTTACCGGCAAGTTCACCGCCGCGCGAAGACTCCTCGCCGCCAAGCCACTCGCTTAACTCGCCCAGCGGCGCGTCGAGCCGGGACTTGAGCGCGAGCGTGGGCAGGCCATCGGAACCACTGCCATCCCAGACCACATGCAACACAACGGCGCGGAAGTTCGGGTTCACGTCGTGCCGGTGGGCACGCCAGCCGCTGGCGGCCAAGTCAACTTCTACGTCGCCACGCCGCGGAGTGTCAGAGCCGAATTGCACAATCGCATCGTGGAAGTCCGGCCCCGCCTCGCGGTTGCGGAAGCCCGGATGCAACACGCGCACGGCACGTCCGTCCACGAGTGCGAGTTGGTCGCGCAGCACGCGCTGGTGCTGCCAGACCGCTTGCAGCAAGCGCTCGGGCGGCGGGCCGTCCTCGTGCAACTGCGCCGCATTTGGACGCGATGCACGCCAAGTGGCGTAGAGATTGGCGGGCAATGGCATGGGACGTTTCTGCGCCGATGATACAAAGCGTGTCAACGGTTGCGTGGATTACGAGCAGGAGGAGAAAGGCGCGCGCTTGCACGCGAGCGGCGATGTCTCCACACTCGCGCCCCTATGTCGTGGAAAGTGCTCATCACCGCCCGGGCCGCTGAAGAAGTCGGCCAGCCTGCTTACCAACTCCTGCGCGACTCCGGTTGCGAAGTTGTGCTCGCGCCCAAGTTCGGCCCGCTCAGTGCGGACGACGTGCAAGCCTTCATGGCCGGCTGCGACGCGACGCTGTGCAGCGCGGACAAATACACGCCTGCCGTGTTGGAACACGCCAACGCCGCCGGCATCAAGTGCCTCTCGCGCTGGGGCGTGGGCTACGACTCGATTGACATCGCCACGGCCACGCGGCTTGGGATTGTCGTCGCGTTCACGCCGGGCATGCTCGACGGCGCGGTGGCGGACTACACGTGGGCGCTGCTCTTCGCGCTCGCTCGGCGCGTCCACGAGGGCCACGTCGTCATGCGCGACAACCGCTGGTCCGTCGCGTGGGGCCACGACGTGTCGAACAAGACGCTCGGCATCATCGGCTGCGGGCGCATTGGCCAGGCCGTGGCCAAGCGCGCGGCGGGTTTTAACATGCAGCTTCTCGGCCACGACATCGCACCGAACCCGCACGCCGAGGCGCTGGGAGTGAAGTTCGTTTCGCTCGATGAGTTGCTGTCGCAAAGCGATTTCGTCTCCCTCAACTGCGCGCTCACGCCGCAGAACCGCGGCCTCATCGGCGAGGCGCAGTTCAAAAAGATGCGACCCAACAGCTACCTCATCAACACCGCGCGCGGCGCGCTCGTGGACGAGGCCGCGCTGGTCCGCGCGCTCGAGCAGAAGACCATCGCCGGTGCCGCCGTGGACGCTTTCACCGCCGAACCGCTGCCCAACGATCATCCGCTGCGCCGCTGCCCGAACGTGCTGCTCACGCCGCATCAGGCCTTCAACGGCCGCGAGACCGGCGAGCGCGTGAGCCTCGCTGCCGCGCAGGCCATCGTGGACCTGATGCACGGCAAGAAGCCGACTCACGTGGTGAATGGCGACGTGTTCCAGTCGCCGGCGTTGCGGGCGAAGCTCAAGTGATGGCCCGCAGCGGAGCAAGTCGCTGGTTTGGATTTTGCGTCGCGTTCGCAGTTTTCATTGTCGCATCCGTTGGCCTCGCCGCCGACTGGCTCTACCTCGACAACGGTCAGGTGCGGCTCGGTGTGGATCGCGCGGCGGGGGCGAGCATCGGGTTCTTTGGCGAGAGCGCGACGGGGCGGAACTTGCTGAATCATCACGACAAGGGGCGGTTCATCCAGCAGTCCTACTACGGAGCGAAGGACGGCTCGGATTGGAACGGCAGGCCCTGGCGTTGGAATCCTGTGCAGGGCGGCGGCTGGCGCGGTGAGCCGGCGCGAACGTTGGCCTTCACGAACACCGCAACCACGCTCTACGCCAAGACGCTGCCGAAGCATTGGGCCACGGGTGTGGACTTGCCGGAGGTGACGATGGAGGAGTGGATTGAACTGCGCGACCGCGTGGCGCATCTGCGTTTCCGCATGACTCACACCGAACCCCGTGCCGGCGATTTGCAATCGCCGGCCGCAGCGCAACGGAAGCCAACAGACGGCGGTTTCAAACCGCCGGCACACCCGCCCGCGCATCAGGAACTGCCCGCCGTCTTCGCGGACTTCGCGCTGACGAATCTCGTTTACTACAAAGGTGACGCGCCGTGGACTGGTGGCGTGCTCACTCGCCGGGTGCCCGGCTGGCCGAACGAATACGACAAGGGACTCGCTGAGAATTGGGCCGCCTACGTGGACGCGCGCGATTGGGGCCTCGGTGTCTTCGTGCCGGGCACGACGGAGATGACGTTCTATCGCAGCGCGGGCAAGGCCGGTCCTGAAGGCAGCGGCTGCTCCTACCTCGCGCCGATTCGCACACTGGCGATCACGAACGGGTTCAGGCTCGACTACGAAGCCTTCCTCACCATCGGCACGTTGAACGAAATGCGCGACCGCTTCAAAAAGTTGAGTGCAAATCTTCCGGCCTCCGCGCAACAATCCCGACCGAAATGAAAACCAATCACGTTCGCGCCAAACTCAAACGCGGTGAGCCGAGCTTCGGCACCTGGCTCGCGCTGCCCGATCCCGTCGCCGCCCGGCTCGTGTCCGGCCTGGGCTTCGACTGGTTCACCTGCGACATGGAGCATTCGGGCTACAACTTCGAGACCGTCTCGAACAGCTTCATGGCGATCACAGCCGGAGGGGCCGCGCCGCTGGTGCGCGTGCCGTGGAACACCGGCGAGAACATCAAGCGCGTCCTCGACCTCGGCGCGTGGGGCGTGGTGGTGCCGATGGTCAACTCGCGCGCTGAGTGCGAGGCGGCGGTCGAACACACGCGCTATCACCCGATTGGCAACCGCTCCGTGGGCGGACAGCTTCACGCGCCGAACTTCGGCACTGACCCGGCCACCTACTACGAGAAGGCCAACGACGAAATTCTCCTGATCGTCATGATCGAGCACGTGCAGGGCGTGGCGAATCTCGACGCGATTCTCAGCGTGCCGGGCATTGACGGCGTGTTCATCGGGCCGAACGACTTGCACAAGAGCATGGGCAAAAAGCCGGCCTTCGACAGTGACTACGCGCCGTTTGTGGACGCGCTCAAGGCGGTGCGCGAGACCGCGAAGAAATACGGCATCGCCTCCGGCATTCATGTGCCGGACGTGGAGTCGGCCAAGCGCCGCGCGGCGGAAGGCTTCCAGTTCATCGCCGTGGCAAGCGAGCTGGGCATGATGCTCGCGAAGGCGCGGGAGAATGTGGCCGCGCTCGGCCTCAAGCCCGGCGGCGCGGCGGCGAAGTATTGAGCCGGCTCAGCCAGCTTCCCTTCACTTCGGCGCAGTGCGAACAGCGGCGCTGGTTCGTTCGTCGGACGTTCCGAATGCATCCAGTCTGCGACGCTTGAGTCAATGGCGGCGGGTGCCCACCGAGAACTGTGTTATGAATGTGAAGCACGAAATGGCACGACGGAACTTGGGTTTTCTACATCGAGTGGCGCGGGCCGGCGCGCTCGGGCTCGTCGGAGCGCTGGCCATGACTGCGCCAGTAATTCGCGCGGCCAACGTCGTCCTGTGGGACACGGGCACGCCGCTGCCCATCACCAGCGCGCCGCCAAATCGAACGGGCTGGCTGGCCGTGCCGGGCAATTTGATCTATCTGGAGGCCAGCCCCGCCAAGGCGATCTCGGATCCCGGCTACTGGGGCCGCGAATACTCGTTCAAGGGCGACGCGATGATCGAAAACCAGAGCCTGCTCGCCGTGTTTTCCTCGGCGCACGGGAGCGTGGGAATTTACGCGAAGGCCGGCGCTGGCCAGCCGGTGAAGATTGCGGAAGTCATCCCGTTCGCCGCGACCGCCGATGCGACGACAACCATCAGCCGATACGCTGTCGTGCGTAATGCGGGCGATGAAGTCGCGCTCGAAGTCACCTACGCCGGCAAGGGCACGCCGGCCACCGCGCTGTTCTCATTCGGGCGAAACGACATCGTGGAGGTGAAGCCGTCGGCCAGCCTCAAGGGGCTGCGCCTGCAGAGTCCGATTGAGTATGGGGTGCTGCCCAGCTTCGTTGGCGATGACTTGATTTACGATCCGGCGGCGTTTCCGTCAGCGAACTCCATCGCCGTTCCGTCGGAGAATCTGTTCCTCGGTTTGCAACGTGGAGGAAACCAGATGTTGGTCGTGACTTGGCCGAAGGGTCGGCAGCAAGTGCAACTCAGCGTCGGCAATGCCGATGGCAAGCGCCGCATCGAATCACTGGACATTCTCGGCGACGGACAAAGTTTTTATCTCACCGCGCTTTCCGCGCCCGGGCTTTGGCATCGCGAGGAATTGAAGGCCAACTTTCTGGAGAAGGACGTTGCGCTTGCGTGGAAGCCGCCGTTCCCCGCGAAGTGGAAGACGCAGTTGTCCGAGTCCGGCGTGCGGACGACCTACGCTTTCCGGCAGACGAAGGGCACTGTCTGGCGCGGCGTGTCCGGCTCGTATGATTTTCCGGCGTGGTTCGATGGCGACGCGGCTTTCCTTCACCTCGGCAAGAAGGTTCCACCCAAGGGCGACGCGTTGATCTACTGCGTCGAGCCGCGCGACACGCCGCTGGCGATCCAGACGCCAGTGGACATTCTCAAGGCCACGTTGGGCCGGCCCATGACGGAGGCGATCCTCGATCCCGCCGGGCGCAAGCTTCGCACACACCACCGGCGCGGCGGCGACGGCGTGCATCGCGCGTGCACGTGCGGCTGCACTGAGGCGATCGAGGCGGTGTTCAAGGTCGGCGAGGAAACCGGGAAGAAGCAGTTTGTGGCGGAGGCCATTGATGACATGATTTTCTTCGTCCGCTGCCACGTGGATCGGATTGACGAATATCGGAAGTTCGCCGATGACACGATCAAAGTGCTCCGTGCGAAAGCCCAGGCCGCGCCGGAGCTGAAGCCGTTCCTCGAAGGACTCGAACAAACCGTCCAGCAGATTCCCCAGGAGATCGAAGTGCAGAAGGAGAACATGAAGTCGCTCGATCACGCCGCCGAGTTGGCCAAGCAGACGATGGCTCTGACCCTCAAGTCCGACCCCGACAACGTGAAGACCTACGCCGCCTTGCTCAAGGCGTGGCGCGGCATGGGTGGCGCGCAGGATTACGTCGTCGCCAAGTGCCACATGGTCGCGCGCCAGCTCGCGCAGGAGGCCGGCTACGGCTGCGCCGAATTGCCGAAGGCCGTGGCTGCGGCCGAGGACATCCGCGCGCGCTGCCGGCAGATTCTCCGCAACGCCGACGGCTACGAAATTTGGGCGGATTACTAAACGCCACGCACTCAATTTTGTCCGCGCTTCGATGAAACAACTCTTGTCTCCCGGTTGGCTGGTCTTGCTCGGCATGGCGTTCCTGTTTTCCGCGTGTGAAAAAAAGCCGGCCACGTCTGCGCCCTCCGCCGCTCCAGCCGCACCAGCAGCTTCTCCCAAGGCAACCGCAGCTCCCGCAGCGACACCTGTCGCAGACACTGCGCTGGTGCCGATCCCCGCTGGCAAGTTCCTCATGGGCGACAAGGACGAAGTGGACGCCCCACCGCACGAAGTCGCCGTGAGCGCGTTCCTCATGGACAAGAATCTCGTCACGCAGGAGCAGTTTCAGAAGCTCATGGGCGCGAACCCATCGCGCTGGAAGGGCGCGCAGAATCCCATCGAGCAACTCCGCTGGTCCGACGCCGTGAAGTTCTGCAACAAGCGCTCCGAGGCCGAGGGCCTCAAGCCGTGCTATGATCTCGCGACGCTCAAGTGCGACTTCTCCGCCGACGGCTACCGCCTGCCCACCGAGGCCGAGTGGGAATATGCCTGCCGCGCCGGCGCCACTACGCCTTATTTCTTCGGCGCAACACCCGCGAAGCTCGGCGACTTCGCGTGGTTCGACAAAAACTCCGGTGGTCACCCGCGCCCCGTCGGCCAGAAGCAGCCAAATCCTTGGGGCCTCTTCGACATGGCTGGCAACGTCTGGCAATGGTGCAACGACTTTTACGAAGTCGAGTATTACTCCAAGTCGCCCAAGCAAGACCCGCCCGGCCCCGCCGAAGGGAAAAACAAAGTCCTGCGCGGCGGCGCGTGGCGCTTCAGCGCGGACAACTGCCGCTCAGGCTACCGCTACAACGAAAACCCCGGCTCCGCCGACGTCTGCTTCGGCTACGACATCTACGGCTTCCGCTGCGTGCGCCGTGCTGCTGCGACTGCCAGCGCAAAGTGAACAGGTTGGCTCCATTGTGATTTTGCCGTGCGCACCGTCGGTGCTTTGTTGTTGAGCGCATTCCGGCCCGTGTTTAACTTCGTCTGATGCCTCTCCAATCCAAGTTCTACAGCCTGATGAAGCATTGCGCTTTATCATCGTTCGCGGGCGCGTTTTTCTGTGCCATCGCAACCAATGTCACGGCCGCGGACGCGCCGTTGCGCCAGCAGTTGAGCAAGCTGCCGTTCAAAATCGCCTACGAGACTTACACGAACGACAACTGGGAAATCTTCGCGATGAACGCGGACGGCTCGGGGGTCGTGAACCTCACCGCGACGCCGAACGTGCATGAGCATTACCCGCAGGTCTCGCCGGATGGATCGAAGATTTGCTTCTCGGTGGACGAGGGCGACGGGCGCGACACGGTGCGCAGCCTGTGGGTGATGGACGCGGACGGCAAGCACCGCCGCAAGCTGGCCGACCACGCGCGCGAGCCGTTCTGGAGCCCGGATGGAAAAGTGATTGGCTTCCTGCCGCAGGAGTTTCCGAAGTTCAACGTGATTGACTATTACACGAAGGGGATGAGTTTCATTGACCTCGCGACCGGCAAGATCGAGGAGCATCCCAACAGCGCGAGCCTGCACCACCTCTACAACCCGAGCTATTCGCCCAATGGCAAGTGGGTCGTGGCCACCGTTCACGCGGGCATGGGCGTCGGTCACGGCATCATGCTCATTGAGCGGCACGGGAACAAAATCATCAACCTGAAGATTCCCGGCTGCCGGCCGTGCTTCAGTCCCGATGGCAAACAAATCGCGTGGGGGCCGGGCGATCACGAGATCGCCACCGCGCCGATTGACACGGATGCGGCCGACCCGTCCGTGGGCGAGCGCCGCGTGCAGATCAAGGACGACAAGCTGAAGATTTATCATGTGGACTGGTCGCCCGACAGCCGGTTCCTCTCGATCAGCCGCGGGCCGAACGGCAAGGGCGATCCGAACAAGCCGGGGACGTTCATGGCCGCGTGTGAAATCGTCGGCGTCCACGCCGACGGTTGGAATCTCATCGCCGTTTCCGCCGAGCGCAATGGCGTGCTGGACCTGAACACCGCAAGCGAGGCGGAGTTCACCGCGCTGACTACCAACGGCGCGAGCAACAAAGAGTCCGCGTGGTTCAAGGCCGGCCAGAAGGCGGGAGGCAAGAAGTGATTCGTGCGGTGTGGCGATGGTTTGGGCCAGGGCTTGCCGTGCTGCTCGTCGCGTGCGGAAAGACGGAGCCTTCCGCGACACCTGAAGCGGGGATTTCCGCCAGCCCGGTTGTCGTGGCGAACCAGCCAGTCGAAGTGATTTCCATTTCTGGCGTTGCGATGGTCGCACTGCCGGGCGGCGAGTTCATCATGGGCAGCAATAAAGGCAACGAGGACGAAGCCCCGGCGCACAAGGTGAGGGTCAGCGCGTTCCTCATGGACAAGTTTGAAGTCACGCACGAACTGTTCACGAAAGCCCAGATGCCGAACCCGTCGCACTGGCAGGACAATCCCAAGAAGCCCGTGGAGCGCGTGCGCTGGCGGGATGCGAAGCAGTATTGCAACGAGCGTTCGCTGCTCGAAGGGCTGAAGCCCTGCTACAACGAGAAGACTCCCGACCTCGACTGCGATTTCAGCGCCAACGGTTATCGCCTGCCGGCGGAGGCGGAGTGGGAATACGCCTGTCGCGCGGGTGTGACAGGAGATTTCGATTTCGGCACGGCAGACAAGCTCCGGCAATTCTCGTGGTTCGCGGACAACGGTGACTCAAAGACACACGCCGTCGGCGAGCGGAAGCCGAACCGCTGGGGCATCCACGATCTCTACGGAAATGTCGCCGAGTGGTGCGAGGACGTTTACTCGCCGACTTACTACAAGGAGAGTCCGGCTGAGAATCCGACCGGCCCGCCGAACCCCGGCAAGGACGTGAAGCGCGTCATGCGCGGCGGCTCGTGGAAGGCCAGCGCGGAGATGTGCCGCGCGTCGTTCCGGCAGGGGCAGAAGACTGGCGACACGGATGCGTGTTTCTTCACGGACTACTGCGGCTTCCGCTGCGTGCGTCGCGCGACGCCGGAGGAAATAGCCAAGCTTGCGCGGCCGAAATGAGAATTTTGTTTGGCGGCGATTGACAAATGAAGCTCGTCCAAAATATTCAGCTGGCACTCTACGGTGTTTTTTTTGTCTGCACTGGCTGCGCATCGGTCCTCAGCCATACGGGGAGCCACGAGGAGGTTCGGCCTTATCCCGGAACCAGAGTTGACGGTCAACTGCTTGCCAACCCCAATAGTATCCAAAAGCCGCCGGTGCATCCTGCTGTTGTCATTCCGATCAGCGTCATCGATCTCCCGCTATCAGCAGCGCTGGACACGCTGCTCTTGCCGATCGACCTGACGTATCGCAAGCCCGAAACCCCAGCCGCGATTGAAATTGAGTTGCTGGAGATCAAGTTGGGCGACGTAGTGACAAGTGAACGTCTTGATGGGATAACCACTCTTCCAGTGCGCCTGAGGATACGGAACCCGAGGCCAACGGCGGTCAGGCTGAGAGCCGGACGCCTCGCTGATATCATCAGATGCAGCGATTTGACGGATGAGGCTGGAATCAGGTGGAAAATTCCATGGGGAGGTTTCGAGGCAAAATACGATCAAGGGTCAGTCGTGCTCGTGGCCGGCCGATCAGAGTCAGTATTCGACTTTTCGGTTTTAACTAGCAGGAAGCTACTCGAACCAAACGGCAGTCGCCCTGGCGTGGCGGAAGATGGTCGCGCACCTGCATCACTTCACTTCAAAGTAAGGGACAGCTTTATCCTGACGGACTCCGGTGCTTCGATTCCGATACGTGGGAGTGGAACGGTTTCTGTGAAGAAATGATGTGACCCTCCGCGCCCGCCATGCTCTTCCACACTTGGCCTTTCTTCCTGTTCATGCTGGTCGTGGTGCCGGGCTTCTTG
This sequence comes from uncultured Klebsiella sp., assembly GCA_964478755.1. Classification (GTDB taxonomy): domain Bacteria; phylum Verrucomicrobiota; class Verrucomicrobiia; order Limisphaerales; family SXTU01; genus SXTU01. The sequence goes on along the minus strand of CAYZJP010000079.1, from coordinate 6,445 downwards.
CTGCTGCGCAAAACGCGTTTGTGGATTCCGTGGCTGCTGCTCGCGTCCTACGTTTTCTACGGCTGGTGGAATCCCTACTACCTGATCCTGGTTTCCTATTCCACGGCGCTCGATTTCATTCTGGTCGCGCTGATGGACCACTGTCCGCGTGACCAGCCCAAAGCCACGCTCCGCGAGCGGCTCGCGCATCCGCAGTTCGACGATCGCGTGCTGAAGGTGGCCTTCTGCGTGTCGAGCCTCGGTGCAGTAGGCTTCCTCGGAATGTCGCTGGCGGGCCTGCCCACGTTGCGGCCGACGATGGCGGTGCTCACGCTGATCTTCACGCTGATGGCGGTGGGCGCGTTCTTCGCGAGCCGCGCGGTGTGGCTCGGCGTGAGCATCGTGAACAACCTCGCGATCCTGCTCTTTTTCAAATACGCGCAGTTCCTCGTCGAGAATGGGAATGCGCTGCTCACGCGGCTCAACGTCCACACCACGCTGCCCGACCCTGCGACGCTGATGCCCTTCGGCGCGGCCTATCTGCTGCCGGCGGGCATCTCGTTCTTCACCTTCCAGTCCATGAGCTACAGCATTGATTTCTTTCGAGGCAAAGTTCACCGCGAACGAAACTTTATCCGCTTCGCCGCGTTCGTGAGTTTCTTTCCGCAGCTCATGGCCGGCCCGATCGAACGCGCGTCGCACCTGCTGCCGCAGTTCTACGAGTTCCCGAAAATCCGCACGCAGGATGTCACCGACGGCCTCTCGCTCTTCCTCGTGGGCCTCTTCAAGAAACTCGCGCTGGCGAACTACCTCTCCTACTACGTCGAGCGCATCTACGACAACCCGAAGGCCTACGGCGCGCCCGCGCTCATCCTCGGCACGGTCGCGTTCGCGTGGCAGATTTTCTTCGACTTCAGCGGCTATACGGACATGGCACGCGGCATCGCGAAGGTGATGGGTTTCAATCTCATGTTGAATTTCAACAATCCCTACCTCGCGACGGGCCTCGGTGAATTCTGGAGCCGCTGGCACATCAGCCTTTCGACGTGGTTTCGCGACTATCTCTACATTCCGCTCGGCGGTAACAAGGAGGGCAGCTTCAAGACGTATCGCAATCTCTTCATCACGTTCTTCATCTCGGGCATCTGGCACGGCGCGGCGTGGACGTTTGTGATCTGGGGTTTGCTCCACGCGTTCGGCGTCATGGTCACGCGCGAGCTGGAACGCTCGGCCATTTACCGCGACCGCGTGCCGCGCCTGTTGAAACAGCTCGGCGTGTTCGCGTTCGTCTGCTTCGCGTGGATTTTCTTCCGCGCCACCTCGCTGCCGGACGCGCTGCTCATCATCCGGCGCATCTGCACCGCCGGCTGGACGGACCCGCAAATGCCGGCGCTCATGCTCGCGATCATCGCCGTGATCTGGCTCTACCAGCTCGCCTATGAATCCACGCTGCGCCCGGCGCTGCAAACCGGCTTCGTGCGCGTGGGCTGCGCCGTCGGCATGATCTTGTATCTCTTCCTGTGCTCCTCGGGCGGCGGGGCGTTCATCTATTTCCAATTCTGAGATGAACGCCCAAGTGCCCAAAGTCGGAATGGAAACGGTCTTCGTGAACGAAGTCCGCCTGAGCGCGCGGCAATGGCTGCTCGTCGCCGCCATCGTGCTCGCGTTCGTCGTGCTCGCCCCGTGGGCGTGGAAGAAGGTCGAGCGCTTCGACACCGGGCCGGACTATCGCATCCCTTACGCGTTGAGCAAAGACTACTGGCTTTACGAACGCCGCCTTCAGGAACTGCCCGCGACCGGTGCGGTGCTGCTCGGCGACTCGGTCATCTGGGGCGAATATGTTTTGCCGGACGGCACGCTGTCGCACTTTCTGAATCAAGAAGCCGGCCAGACAAATGCGTTCGTCAACGCCGGCGTCAACGGCCTCTTCCCACTCGCACTCGAAGGCCTGGTCGAACACTACGGCCACGCGCTCCGCGACCGGAAAGTCATTCTCCACTGCAATCTGCTTTGGATGAGCAGCCCCAAAGCGGATCTGCAAACCAAGAAGGAAGAACGCTTCAACCACGCGCGGCTCGTCCCGCAATTCTCGCCGCGCATCCCATGCTACCGCGCCGACGCGAGCGAACGCCTCAGCGCGCTGGTTGAACGGAATGTTCCTGTCCTGTCGTGGGTCAGCCACCTGCAAAATTCCGCGTTCAACCAGAAAAGCATTCCCGACTGGACCTTGGAACAAGGCTCCGGTGAGCCGCCCGCCCATCCGAACGCCTACAAAAATCCCCTGGCACAAATCTCCCTCCGCGTGCCCACCGCGCCGGCGCAAGACCCCGAGCGCGGCCCTGCCAGCGCCCGACACAAACCCTGGTCCACGACCGGAGGGGGCTCCACGCGCTTCGAGTGGGTCACGCTCGACACCTCGCTTCAATGGGCTGCGTTCCAGCGCCTCACGCGGCTCCTGCGTGCGCGCGGCAACGACGTGCTGGTCGTCGTCGGCCCGTTCAACGAACACATGATTGCTGAAGACAACCGCGCGGCCTATCGCAGTCTCCGCGACGGCGTGGCTGCGTGGCTGCGGGACGAGCATATTTTCTTCGCAGTCCCAGAGCCGCTGCCCAGCTCGCTGTATGCAGACGCGAGCCATCCGTTGACCGAGGGTTACCAAGCGCTCGCGCAACGGCTCTCAGTTGAACAGGCCTTTCTAGCGTGGCAAGCCAGCGGGCCGAGATGAAAAAGTTCCGATTGAACGGATTTCTCCTGCGTCCAAGATGCCGCTGATGACCCTTTACACCCGATTCATTCCGGCCCTGCTCGCGGCTCTGGCGTTCCTCGCCGACACGTCGCGCGGCGCGGAACTGAAGCCCTATAGCGGCGCGGGTTGCTCGCTGTTGGATGATTACTTCGCCGGCGAAGTCTGGGCCAAGGTCGCCGCCGAGTCCTGCCTCAAGTGCCACAAGCCCGGCGGTGACGCGGAGGATTCCAAGCTCGTGCTGCGCGACCCGGCACGCGTGTCGGGAACGGAGCGCACCGAGGCGATGCGCGCGAATCGAGCGGCCTTCGCCGCGATGGCGTTGGCGAAGGAAGGTAAATCCACGCGCCTGTTGCTCAAGGCCACCGGCCAGGTGAAGCACGGCGGCAAGGAGGCGGTGAAGAAGAATTCCTCCGGCCAGCGCATCCTCGCCGAGTTCGCGCGGCTGGTGAACGCGCCGGATGCCGCTACGCTTGCGAAGGCTTCAGCAAACGCCGAGAAGAACGCGCCGCCGTTCTTCGCCGGCGTGGTGATGCTGGACGACCGCCAGCTCTTGCGCCGCGTGACGCTCCAACTCGGCGCACGTCTGCCGACGGATGCGGAGATGAGCGCGGTGACCTCGCAGGGCGTGAAGGCGATGCCGGCGATTCTCGACGCGCTGCTGAAGGAGGACGCCTTCTATGACCGATTGCGCGAGGGATTCAACGACATCTTCCTCACGCTGGGCGTGGACGGAAATCCCGACCAGTCGGTGCTGTCCTACGAGCACTTCGAGAAGTCGCGCGGCTGGTATCAGAACAAGGAGTTGAACAAGGAATTTCTCGACCGCTTCACTGACGAGAAGGAGCGGCGGCAGGCGGGCTACCAGCTCGCAAGCGATTACCGCAAGGCGCTGCTCGCCGAACCGATGCGGCTCATCGAGCACATCGTGCGCAACGAGCGGCCGTTCACGGAAATCGTGACGGCGGATTACTTCATGGTCTCGCCCTACGGCGCGCGCGGTTACGGGATTTTTGACGACGTGAAGGACAAGTTCAAAAACCCGAGCGACCCGTTCGAGTTCATCCCGGTGAAGTTAAAGGCGCTCACGGGCCGCAGCAAAAGCGAGAACCAGGATTCCGCCACGGGCTTCTATCCGCACGCCGGTTTGCTCAGTGCGTTCCAGTATCTCACGCGCTACCCGACGACCGACACCAACCGCAACCGCCAGCGCGCCCGCGTTTATTTCCTGCACTTCCTCGGTGTTGACGTGCTCGAACTGGCCGCGCGCGTGAGCGATGCGGCGGCGGTCTCCGCGAAGTTCGAGAACCCCACGATGCAGGCGAGCGAGTGCGTCGTGTGCCACAAGACGATTGACCCGGTGGCCGGGCTGTTTCAGGACTACTGGCGCTTCGCGGACATGGGCGTTTATGGAAAGCGGAAAGGCGGCTGGTTCAAAGATATGTTCGCGCCCGGCTTCGAGGGCGAGGATATGCCGGAGAGCGAGCGCTGGCGTGCGTTGCAATGGCTCGGCGAGCGCACCGCGAAGGACCCGCGCTTCGCCGTCGCGATGGTCGAGCACGCTTATTACATTCTGAGCGGACGGAAAGTTCTACTGCCGCCGAAGGACTTGGAAGACCCGCTCTTCGCCGCGAAGCGCCGCGCTTACGCCGAGCAGCGGAAGCAAATCGAAGCCATCGCCACGCGCTTCGCCGCGACGGGTTTCAACTTTAAGCAAGTGCTCAGGGACTGGGTCGCCTCCGACTTCTACCGCGCCGACGGCCTCGCGACCGCCGCCGCGAATCCCGCGCGCCGCGCCGAGCTGGACGACCTCGGTCTCGTGCGGATGCTCGCGCCGGAGCAGGTCGAGCGGAAGGTCGCCGCGATTTTCGGCAAGGGCTGGGGCCGCCTGAAGCACGGCGACGGCGGGCTGGACATGCTCTACGGCGGCATTGACTCGAAGGAAGTCACCGAGCGCGCCGCCGACCCGAGCGGCGCGATGGGCGCGATCCAGCGCATCCTCGCCAACGACGTCGCCTGCAAGCAGACCGCGCTGGACTTCAGCCGCGCCCCCAGCGACCGCCGCCTCTTCCCGCGCATCGAGCCGGACGTGGTGCCCGGCAACGCTGAGGCCGACGCGCAAATTCGCCGCGCGATTGTCCACCTGCACCAGCGCCTCCTCGGCCGTTTCGACGCGCCGGACTCGGCGGAAGTCACGCGCACCTTCGACCTCTTCGCCGGCATCGTCAGCGACGCGGCGGCGAAAAAGAACTTCGAGAAAGAGGAGATTTACTCGTGCCGGCAAAACCTCGTGCAGCCCGTGCCCGACCCGCACTACACCGTCCGCGCCTGGCGCGCCGTGGTGACCTACCTCATGCGCCGCCAAGAGTTCCTGTATGAGTAGCTGCCCGCGAAACACGCGAATGAACGCGAAACAGAAGTGCACCGAAAGTTCGCGCAACGCCCGGCTTGTTCCGGGTGGAACGGGCCACCGGCCCGTTGCGGCGGGCGACCCGCCCGCCGCCGGTTGGTGCGCCGGGAACGCTTCATTTCGTTCGAGTGTTCCCCGTGCCGAAGCTCGGCGGCAGGTTGCCGCCGAGAACGGGCCGGTGGCCCGTTCCACCCGGAGCAGTTCGGCTGTCCTTCCGTCTCTCCACACATGCGCGTCAACTTGCGTCATTCGCGGGCAATTTCTTTCCATTCCATCTTATGCGTCGTGACTTCTTAAAACTCTGCGGACTCGCCGGCCTTGGCTTCGCGTGCCCCGGCGGGATGACTTCGCTGTTGCGCGCGGCGGTGAAGGAGGAGCCGCCTTACGAGGGGCCGTTCTATATCGTCTTCAACGCCTCGGGCGGCTGGGACACGACCTACTTGATGGACCCCAAGGGCGTGAATGAAATCAACCGGCTCTACCAGGACGGCGACATCCTCACGAAGGGCGCGCACAAGTTCGCGCCGACGGACAAGCACAAGACCGGCGGCATGAGCAACGAGGAGTTCTACGCGGAGTTCGGCTCGGAGCTGCTCACGTTCAACGGCCTCGACTACTCAGTGAACAATCACGCGCCCGGCGCGCGCTACATGGCCACGGGCAAGCTCGACAGCCTCGCGTATCCGACGTTCGCCGCGCTCGTCGCCGCCGCAAAGGGGCCGGCGTGCCCGCTGTCGTTCCTCACGTTTGGAAATTATTCCGCGACGGGCAACGTCGTCGCGATGTCGCGCGTGCCGTATCTGCCGTCGCTGCAAAAAATCGCGAACGCCGATCATCTCGATGGCAATTTACGCTCGCCGTATCACGAAGACTTTGCGCTCACGCGCATCGAGAAAGCGCTGGCGGAACAGCGCGAAATGCGGAACGCGCTGCCGTTGCTCCCGCGCCAGGAGCGCGCGGAGTCCATGCTCTACGCGGCGCAGGTGAACTCGAAGGCGCTCGCGCGCGTGACGCCGCACATCCCCGCGAGCGTGCCGAAGGAGCGGCTCGCGCAGCAGGCGGAGATAGCGCTGGCGTCGTTCAAGGCCGGCGTGTGCGTCTCGGCGAACTTGAGCATCGGCCAATTCGACAGCCACGCGAACAACGACGTGGACCAGATGAAGCTGTTGCCGGAACTGCTCGCGGGCATCGCCTACACGCTGCGGCGCGCGGAGGCATTGAAGATTCGTGACCGCCTCGTCGTGGTGATGCAGAGCGAGATGGGCCGCACGCCGACCTACAACAAGGGCAACGGCAAGGACCACTGGTCG
>CAYZJP010000078.1:0-23814 GCA_964478755.1 uncultured Klebsiella sp. | reverse complement strand
TGCATCGCAGAAAATGGAACCAAATGCCTGCTGCCCTGTTTCGCAGAGGTCTCCGATTATCTTTTCGAGAGCAGCCTTAAAGGCTTGGATTTCACTCTTATCGTTTACGGAAAAGGCCAATTCTTTGCGTTCAATGTTGTTTCCGGTCTCAGTATTTTCTATTTGGAAAATGGTAACCAGACCACCAGCTCGGGCTGGTCCAATTAGTAAAACAAGCTGGTGGGTTTTGTTGGGCCAATTTGGATCACCAGCATTCCACTTAGGTTCGACGATAAACCGGCCAATGTGAGGAAACTCTTTATGAAACTCAAACTTCCCTATTTTAGTAGGGCCGGTTGCATCGGCTGTTCGTGCCTGTTGAACACTGGTGAAAATGATCCCGACGCAGACAGTCATTACAATTAACTCTTTCATGTTGTTTTGTTTTTTTCTTTGAACTTTAATGACACTATCTTTGCTCACATTTCTTCGCGGATTCACGCGTAATACTCCTCCATCGCCGCGCTGACGTCGGCGCTCCAAGGGCCTGTTCGCCCTTTCGGGTTGACCGAGCGCAAGACGCATCGTGCAAACTTACAGCATCGCGTCTGTCGAACTCCCTCTGGTAGGGCATGACGGCCTCCAACACGAAGCAGGCTGATTTGTTCACGTTCTTTGAATTGCTTTCACCCATTCACGATCACCCTTAGCACGGGGCCGAACTGCATGGAGGGCGTGCTGTGGTCCCACCAGCAGGCGCGGTAGTCACGCCATTCGGGCGTGCCGGGCACTTTCACCGGGCGGGTGTCGGTCCACGGGGAGGCGGTGTCGCTGCCCACGGAACTGAATCCTGCGTCGCCTTGGCGCTGGCATTCGATCCACACGCCGTCGTGCTCGTAGAGGGTGAAGAGGAGTTCCACGCTGTTCAGCGCGAGTTTGCCTTGGGTCAGGCCGGGCGGGTCGGTGTGCGTGGTGGCGGCGGCGCCGATGACGCCGAGGTCTTTGCCAATGGTGTCGGTGTAGCCCTCGGCGGTCTTCCAGCGGGCGATTTCCTCGAACAGCCAGGTGAGCATCCCGAAGTAGGGCGTGCCGCTGGGCGGCGTGAGGCTGGCGGGCACGGGCGGCACGGCGCTGGTCATGGGATCGGGCGTGCCAGTGGCGATGTCATTGCGCCATTTCGTCGAGGCGGGGCCTTCGGGTCGGCGGGTGGGCGCATAGACCTGCCAAGTCCAGATGAGCCAGTTCAGCGTGAGGGTGAGCTTGGTCTGGCGGCCGGTGCTGATGTCCAGTGGCGTGTAGTAGCCGGCGGCCTTGCTCTGGAGGTTGGAGAACCAGAGGACTTGGTCGCCTTCGCGACCGGGGAAGAAGGGTTGGTTGGCCATAGGTTTTAAAAGATGGGAGTTAGGAGATAGGAGATGGGGGAGTCTGTAGTCAGAAGATGGGAGTCGGAATGAAAGGCGCACCTCTCACCCCGGCCCTCTCCCCTCATCCGATGAAGGGAGAGGGTGGCGGAGGGGGAAATGGAGCAACCGGTGGAACATCCCTCTCCCTTCGTCGGACGAGGGGAGAGGGCACCCGAAGGGCGGGTGAGGGGTTTCGGGCGAATCTTTTCATGGAAAGTGGTCAAAAAGAGACAGTCCGTTGATTTGCAGAGGTTTACCGGGACAGTCACGAGGTTTTCTGGGTCAGAAAACCTCAAAGTTGGCTTGAAAAACCTCGAACTTGGGCTGGAAAACCTCTCAGCCGGACCGGATAACCTCATGGCTGACCCGGACAACCTCAAAGCTGGCTTGGAAAACCTCGAAGCTGCCCCGGACAACCTCGTGGCTGGCTCAGAAAACCTCGCAGCCAGGCCGGACAACCTTGAAGGCGCGTTGGAATACCTCATGGCTGGTCGGGAAAACCTTGCAGCCGGGATGGGAAACCCTGGCGCGGGTAGGGACGCGCTGTGCGCGTCCTCGGGTTCTGACTGGCGGGATGAGGCCGCGCGCAACTCGGCCCTACCAACGAAGAGGCTCCGGCTATCGTGCGGAGTGCGGAGTGCGGAGTGCGGAACAGAGTTCAGCAACGGTGAACTATTTCTCTCCGGGAACATACGCTGCGGAGTTGACCACCGTTTCGGGGCAACGGGAGTCAAGCCCGGAGTTCAGAAAAAAACGAGAGTGCGAATTCCAACGTATGGCCGAGGCCGGTTTTCTTTGTGCGGAACGCGACGGGAGCGCGTCAGAGATTTCCATGCCCCTGGCCCGGCCACACGGATTAGGTGTTGGTCTGGGCCGGTTGCGGTAATAGAGTCGCTGCATTCGCCCACGATATGAGACTGTTCAATTGCGTCCGCCCGCGGTGCGGGACTTTTCTTGGTGGCCTGATGACGGCCTTTCCTTTCGCCAGCCTCCTCGCCGCCGCGCCGCCGAAGGCCCCTGACGTTCCCGCCGAGCTGCCGCCGAAGATCGAAGTGCTCCGGCCCGGCGTGAAGCTCACGTTGCTGGCGGAGCATCCCGCGCTCGTCACGCCGACGGGCATTGACGTGGACGCGCAGGGCCGCATCTGGGTCGTGTCGTGCCACACGCACTTCCGTCCGCAGGGTTACGCCGGGCCGGTGCACGACGAGATTCTCGTCTTCGACCGCAACGGCAAGAATCGCCGCGTCTTCTACAACGCGACCGACATGACGATGAACGTGAAGGTCGGCCGTGACGGCTGGATTTACCTCGCCGAGCGCGGCCGCGTTCTGCGCGTGAAGGACACGAACGGCGACGGCGTGGCCGGCGTGGCGGAGAACGTCGCGGTGCTCGACACGGTGACGGACTATCCGCACAACGGCCTCTCCGGCATGGCGTGGCTGCCGAGCGGCGAGCTGATGTTTTCGCTCGGAGAAAACTTCGGCAAGAACTGGACGCTTGCCGGCCGTGACGGGGTGAAGCTCACCGGCCGCGGCGAAGGCGGCGTGTTTCGTTGTCGCGCCGATGGCACCGGCCTGCATCGCATCGCGCATGGATTTTGGAATCCCTTCGGCATCATGGCGCGCAAGGACGGCGAGTTGTTCGCGGTGGACAACGATCCCGGCAGCCGTCCGCCGTGCCGGCTGCTGAGTGTCGTCGAGGGCGCGGACTACGGCTTCCAGTGGGTGTATGGCAGCGCGCCGGTGCATCCGTTCGTCGCGTGGAACGGCGAGCTGCGCGGCACGATCGGCATGATTTTCCCGTCAGGCGAGGGACCGTGTTCGATGGTTGAACTCGGCGGCGGCGCGCTCGTGCCGTCGTGGAGTTATCATCGCATTGATTATTTTCCGCTCGTCCGCAAGGGCGCGGGCTACACGTCCGAGCAGATCGAACTGGTGCGCGGCAGCGATTTCTTCCGGCCCACGTGTCTCGCGGCGGGACCGGACGGCGCGTTTTATTTCAACGACTGGGTCTTCAGTTCCTACACGCTGCACGGCTGCGGGCGTTTGTGGAAACTGGAGATAGACAAATCAAAGGCGACGTGGCTCAAGCCCGCGCCCGAACCGCTGAATGCCCCCGCGCAACTCGCGAAGAACTTGCGCGAAGGCAGGGCGAAGCTAACCGAGGCGCAGCTCTTCGATCATGCGCGTGGTAGTGATGCGTATCTCTCCGACGCGGCGTTGACGGCACTCGCGCGGCTCGGTGCGAAGTGGACGCCGGAGCACTTGCGCGGGCTGGCGGCGCGCGACCGCGTGTGGGCGCTGGTCGCGCTGCGCCGCGTGAACATCAAAGAGGAAAAGTGGGTGCGGCTGTTGCTCAACGACGCCGATCCCGAAATTCGTTTCGAGTGTCTGCGTTGGATTGCCGACGGTGTGCTCACGAGTTTCAGCGCGGACATCGAGCGGATGCTGACGCACTCCGATCTCGACTATCGTTTGTTCGAGGCTGTGCTCGCCACCTGGAACACGCTGCGCGGTCAGCCAGAGGCCGGCGTTACTGACGTGAACGTGCTCGTGGACCGCGTGACAAGCGTGGCGACGCCCGCGCGCCTGAAGGGCTTCGCGCTGCGGCTCGTGCCTCCGCCGCACGCCAAACTCACCGTGCCGCTGCTGCGCGAGCTGCTCGTCGTGAACGATCCCGGTCTCTCGCTTGAAGTCGTGCGCACGCTGGCCGCGCGCGATGCCGACGACGCGCGCGCCGTGCTCGCCGGAATCGCCGCGGACGAGGCGCGTCCCGCCGAGCTGCGCGCGGACGCGCTCACTGGCCTGGCCGGAACTTCGACGCCCGCACAGCGGGCGCTGCTGTTGAAGCTCGCCGCGCACGACAACGCTTCGATTCGCGATGAGGCGCTGCGCGCGCTGCGTCTGGCGCCGCTCGATGACGCGGCGAAAAAAGCACTCGCCCGGATCGCACAGCGTTTTCCGCAATCTGCCGCGCTCGTGAACGTGCTGCTGAATCCCGCCTCGATTGACGCGGGCCGTCCTCCTCTGGAAGACACCGCTGCGTGGCTGAAACGTCTCGCCGCGCTGCCCGGCAAACCGAGCGCCGAGGCCGGCCGCCGCATCTTTTTCCACTCGCGCGTGGCGATGTGCTCGACGTGCCACCGCCACAGCGGGCGCGGCAACGTCGTCGGGCCGGACCTGAGCTTCATCGCGCAGCAGGGCGACCAGCGCGCGATTTTGCAGTCCATCCTCGAACCGAACCGCGACGTCGCGCCGCAGTTTTTCCCGACGCAACTGGAGCTGAAGGACGGCACGGAGTTCACGGGCATTTTGCTGCGCTCATCGAGCGTGGATGTGTTCCGCGATCTCACCGGCAAAGAGCGCACCTTCAAGCCGACCGACATCGTCAAGCGCACCGAGTTGAAGACCTCGCTCATGCCGACGGGACTGGTGTCCTCGCTGACGGACACCGAGCTGCGCGACCTGCTCGCGTTCCTGACGAGCCGGACCGCGACCGCGACCGCCGATGCCGCGCCAACATCACGCGAGGCGAAGTGACCGGTGAACCATTGAACCTCTCGCGCGTTTGAGCGAACCGCCATCCACTCCGCCCCCACCCAGCCGCCAGGCCGTGCTGCTCGTGGCGTTCATGTGGTTCGCCTACTTCCTGAACTACTGCGACCGCCAGGCGGTGTTCTCGATGTTCCCGGTGTTGAAGTCCGACCTCGGCTTCAGCGACGGCCAGCTTGGCCTCGTCGGCTCCTGGTTCCTCTGGGTTTACGGCCTCGGCAGTTTCTTTGCGGGGCAGATTGGGGACAAGTTTTCCAAGCGCCGGCTCATCGTGTGGAGCTTGTCGCTGTGGAGCCTTGTCACCATTGGCACCGGCCTCGCGAACTCGCCGAACATGGTGCTGGTGCTCCGTGCGCTCATGGGCGTCTCCGAGGCGCTGTTCATGCCCGCCGCCATCGCGCTCACGGCGAACGCTTTTCCGCCCGCCAGCCGCTCGCGCGCCATCGCCGCACTGACGACGGCGCAAATCCTCGGCAACATGGGCGGCGGCTGGTTCGGCGGCTGGATGGCGAACGAAGGACACTGGCGCACCGCGTTCTTCGTGCTCGGCACGGTGGGGTTGGTCTTCGCGCTGCCTTACTTTGCATTCCTGCGCGGCTTCAACGAGGAGGCTCAAGTCGAAACAAAGAAGATGGGCAGCTCCAGCGCCCTGCTCGGACTGGCGCAAACGCCGACCTACTGGCTGCTCTGCGTCGTCTTCCCCGTCTTCGTCTTTGGCCTCTGGCTGCTCTACGGCTGGCTGCCGAATTTCCTGCACGAAAAATTCTCGCTGAACCTCGCCGACGCGGCGTTCAACGCCACGGTCTTCCTGCAAGGCGCGACGCTCATCGGCATGCTCACCGGCGGCGTGCTCGCGGACACGCTCTATCGCCGAACGCGCGCCGCGCGGCTTTGGTTGCTTGCAGTGAGCGTGCTGGGTTGCGCGCCGTTCCTGCACGCGATGGGCAGCAGCACAACGCTTGATGCCACGCGCATTGCGGCAATGGGATTTGGTCTGTTCAGCGGGTTTTTCATGGGGAACATTTTTCCGTCTTCGTTTGAAATTGTTCCCGCCGACGCGCGGGCCTCGGCCGTGGGCGTGCTCAACTTGTTTGGCGCGGTTGTCTCCGGCTTCGCGACGCTGGCTGGAGGCGCGTTGAAGCAAAGCGTCGGCATTGAAAAATTGTTCACCTTAACCGCGCTGGCATACGTGCTGGCTGGGTTGGCGGTGATCGGCGGAACCCGTTTTCTTTTCCAACGCGACTATCAAAGAGTGCACTAACTGCTTCCGTCCAACCCCATGCCACCTAGCCCAACAGCGGAGCCAAAAGATGCGCGTCAGTCAGGCTTCATCCTTTTTCCACAGCGTCTCGACCGCGCCGCCTTCGGCATCCGAATGGTCGTGAGCATTTCGTCCTGCATCAGCTTGGGGCTGCTCGTGCTGATGTGTTGGGATGCGCTGGTCCGGGCGCTGCCGGGCATTGTGTCAGTGCCCGGACTCGTGTTCATAGTGCCGATGTTCGCCATCTACTACGCCGCCGTCCTCCTGCCGAGAGTGCGTGACACGGGCCTGCACGGCGGATTCGCGCTGCTTGCGCTCGTGCCGCCGGTCAACGTAATTTATCTGGTGGCCCTGTTGTTTATTCCCACCGATATGTTCGCCCAAAAGTCCAATGAAACCTGATCCCGAACCCTCTCGACCCACCACTGCGCTTGCACGGTGGTGGGTTATGTTCATGGCGTTGGCAGCCATGCTTGGCGCGCATTCCTCGTTCGCCGTCACACCCGACGAACCACAAGACATCGCATTCACCGCGAAGGCCGATGGCTCTGAGCAACGCTATGTCGAACTGCTGCCGCCGGGTTTCAATGCGACGAATACGCACGACGTGCTGCTCGCCTTCCACGGCCACGGCTCGGACCGCTGGCAGTTCATCCGCGATGCTCGCGGCGAATGCAAAGGCGCACGCGATGTCGCGGCGAAGTTCGGGATGATCTTTGTCTCGCCGGACTACCGGGCGAAGACTTCGTGGATGGGGCCGCTGGCCGAGGCGGACACGGTGCAGCTCATCGGCGAGCTGTGGCAGCGGCACAAAGTCGGTCGGGTCTTCCTCGTCGGCGGCTCGATGGGCGGGACGGCGGTGCTGACGTTCGCTGCGCTGCATCCCGAGATGGTCGCGGGCGTGTGCAGCCTGAACGGCACAGCGAACCATGTGGAATACGACAAGTTTCAGGACGCCATCGCCGTGTCGTTCGGTGGCACGAAGGCGCAGGTGCCGGACGAATACAAAAAGCGCAGTGCGGAGCTGTGGCCGGAGAAGTTCACGATGCCCGTGGCCTTCACGACCGGCGGGCGCGACGAGCTGGTGCCGCCGCAGAGCGTCCTGCGACTCGCGGAGAAACTCAAGCAGGCCGGGCGCAAAACGCTGTTGCTCCACCGCGAAGCCGGCGGCCACTCGACCACCTACGAGGACACTGCCGCTGCGCTGGAGTTCGTGCTGCGCGAGGCGGGCGCGACGCCGCTCATGCCCGCCGGCATTTCTGCGGACGATCAGCGCGTTCTCTCTGCCGAGTCGCGCAAGCTGCGCGAGAAGCTCGCCGGCTTGCGCACGCAACTTGTCTCGCCCGGTGATGCAGTGAAGGCTGATTCCTTTGCCGCCGCCGACTTGTTCTTGAAGGGCATCGCCTGGGCGCTGCGCTACGAGGTGAACCTCACGACAAACGACGTCGCTTCGATCAAGAAGGCTCTCGCTCGCGGCCAGCAGCGCGCCGATGCGTTGCTCGCGAACCAGCAGCCGTGGGCCCGTCGCAAAGGCAAAGTCCTCCGCGCCTACGTCTCCGCCGTGGACGGCTCCACGCAACCCTACGGCGTGATTGTCCCCGCCAGTTACGACGGCACGAAACCGATGCGCCTCGACGTGGTTTTGCACGGCAGCTCGAAGCCCGTGGGCATGAGCGAACTGAAATTTGGCGCGCGCTTCGACGAGGGTGATGATGCCGCGAAGTCCGTGCCCGATGTGGACTTCATCGAGCTGCACCCGCTCGGCCGCGTAGAGAACTGCTATCGCTGGGCCGGCGAGACGGATGTGTTCGAGGCCATCGAAGCGGTGTGCCGGAACTACAACATCGATCGCGACCGCATCGTGCTGCGCGGGATGAGCATGGGCGCGTCGGGCACGTGGCATCTCGGCCTGAAGCACCCGAGCCGCTTCGTCGCGCTCGGACCTTACTGCGGCTACGTGGACACGCACTGTTTTTCCGAGACGCCCATCCCGAACTTCATCAAGGTCGGCCCGCTGCCCGCGCATCAGGAGCGCGGCCTGCACATGCTCGACTCGATTGATTTTGCCGCGAACGCCGGCGTCGTGCCCGCCATCGGAGCCATCGGCGACAAGGATGTGTTCTTCCAATCACACGTCCACATGAAGGAAGTCATGGCCAAGGAAGGTCTCGAAATGGTGAACCTCATTTCGCCCGGCACCGGCCACACGATTGACCCGGTGACGCATCGCGAGCAGATGCGGCGCATCGGCGAATATGCGACGAAGGGCCTCGACTCCGTGAAGCGCGAGCTGCGTTTCGTGACGTGGACGCTGAAATACAACCGCTGTCACTGGCTCGAACTGCTCGCGCTCGGCGAGCACTACGAGCGCGCGGAGATCGTGGCGAAGGCTGCTGACGATGGCTCGGTGGATGTGAGCCTGGCGAAGAACATCACGCAGTTCGCCATTCACCCGCCGATGCTCGCTTCACCGGGTGCGAAGGTCCGCATTGCTGGAGCTGACGTGGCCTTGCCAAAACGAAAGGCTGGCGACGCGCCGCACGCGCTCGTGTTCGCGCTGGAGAAAGGGAAGTGGAAGTTCGCCGGCCAGCGCGAGTCCGTCGCGCTCACCGGCAAACGTCCCGGCGTGCAGGGGCCGATTGATGATGCGCTCGCCTCGCCGTTCCTCTGCGTGCGCGGCACGGGCCAGCCGTGGAATCCCGCCGTCGGCGCGTGGGCGGACGCGAACCTGCGGCGCTTCGCCTACGAGTTCGCGCGCTACATGCGTGGCGATTTGCCAGTGAAGAATGACACCGAAGTGACCGAGGCCGACGTGCGCACGAAGCACCTCATCCTCTTCGGCGACCCCGGCAGCAATCCGTGGATCGCGAAGGCGCTGCCGAAGCTGCCCGTCACCTGGACGCGCGACACGGTGAAGTTCGGCACGGAAAGCCACGCCGCGAAGGACCACGCGCCCGTGCTCATCAACGCCAGCCCGCTCGATGGCGCGGGCGATCACTACATCGTCATCAACAGCGGCCACACGTTTCACGAGAAGGAATTCGCCGCGTTCAACTACCTGCTGTTCCCGCGTCTTGGTGACTGGGCGGTGATGCGAGTCACGCCCGGCGCAGAGTCGTGGAAACCGGGGACGGCGGCGTTTCCCGAAGAAGCGTTGCGCGCTGGGTATTTCGATGAGCAGTGGAAGCTATGACGAATACGGCACGCGAACGCTACCGAGTTACTCAATAGCAGGAGGATTACTTTTTCGCCGCGTGATCTTCAGCCGCCTTGACTATCTTATTAAAGGATTCCTGACTGCCGAACGGGGCATTGTCAGTGATAGGATCCAGTTGTTTGAGGAGCTTGTTTAAGTCATCCCACTGCTGGGACCAGTAGGCTAGGTAGATAAAATTCGGATCGATGGGGTTTTTAGGGTTAAGCCCGCTGAATTTGTCCATACTTGCTTTGACATCATCCCAGACTCCAGGCCGACGCCAGTATGGAACCCCCACTCTGGAACCATCAATGGCGATTGCAGCAATGGCCTTGCCTCGGTTTGGCGGACAGGGGGTGAATGCATGAGGCATCGGGTGGTTTGTTTTTAGTTTAGTTGGTCGTCCCTGAAAAACTCGACTCCGCAAGCGGGCGTGGACGGAGTCGAGTTTTCAGGGACGACTAATCTAATTTTAGAACGTGTCACCAAGAAAGAGTCCGAGTCGCGATTGCGAGTGACAAGGAATCTAGCGAAAATCTTCTCCACTTAGGGACATTGATCGGAGGGAAGATAAAGCTGGAATTCGTAATAACCGTTGGTTTCTGGCTTAAAACCGACAATTGGCTCCCAACCTTCACCCACAGTGCCGCCCAAAGAAGCACCGCGTTCGCGAAGCGCTCGAAGCTCCTCTTCTGAGAAATGTTCCTGACACCGAGAACGGAACTCGCGTTTGGCAAGCTCTTGAGCCTCATCAAATGTGCGCCGCTTGTATTTATATGGCATCTGCTCATTTCTCCGTCCGTGCGAACACTTCATTTCCCTTCAACTTCACCGGCTCCGCCTGCGCCTGCTTCTTCGCGGGGAAGGCGGCACCGCCCATCTCGGTCCAGGCCTTCTCCACTTGCGCGTCAATGAACTGGCCGATGTAGATCGCGATGCGGTCGTTCTTGCGGAGGGTCTCCTTGATGGTGTTGGACGCGGCCTGCACTTCGGCGGCGGTCTGGCCGGCGTCCTTGAGCTTCTTCACCTCGGCGAGGAGGGACTTGAAATAGAGCTGCTGGTTCGCCAGCACCTCGGGGCCGCCGCTCGGGCCGTGTGCGGGGCAAACTTTCAGCGGTTTCAGCGCGATGACGTGGTCGAGGGTCTTGATCCACTCGTGGATGTTGCCGTCGCCGACGTAGTTGTAGGGGCCGTTCACGCAGGAGTCGCCGGTGAAGACGATGCGCTCCTTCGGCAGCCAGCCCCAGCCGTCGCCGTGCGTGTGCGCGGTGCCGAAGTGGTGGAACTCGATGCGGTGCGTGCCGTCGTCGAAGGTGAGCTGCTTGTCGAAGAGGATGGAGGGCGGACGGAGCTTGCTGGCGGCAACGTCCTTGCGGCCCTTCGCGGCGTCCTCCCAGCGGCCGGGGCCACCGCCGCCGAAGTAGTTCGTCTCGTATTTCTTCATCTCCGCGAGCACGCCTGAGTGGCCGACAATGGTCGCGCCGGCCTCGTGCATGATCTGGTTGCCATACGCGTGGTCGCCGTGGTGATGGGTGTCGAAGACGAATTTGATGGGCTTGTCGGTCATGGCCTTGATCTTCGGGAGGATGACCTGCGCGCCGCTGGGGAAGTTCGCGTCAATGACGAGCACGTAGTCGTTGAAGACGATCCAGCCGTTGTTGCAGTGGCCGTGGCGGCCGATGTCGCCCTCGTGGAAATAAACATCGGTGGCGACGTTCTCGATGACGTTCACCTCGGCGCGGGCGAGCGGCGCGGCGAGCACGGTGGCGAGGGCAAGGCATTGCGCGGAGCGGAGCAGTGGTTTCATGGCGGCGACTCTTGCAGAAAGCGAAGGGGCGTCAAACGGGAAGTAGCCGTAGCGGCGATCTGTGACCGCCGTCCCCGCAAGCAATCGGCTAGGAATCGGCGGTCACAGACCGCCGCTACAGCGTTCGTCTCACGGAAAGGTCGGCTTGAGGTCGCGGCGGTTTTCCAGCTTCGCCTCCTTGCCCGTCGCGAGCTGCTTGTGCTCGTCCGGCTGCGCGGGCAGCGCGAGCACGGCGGCGGGCTGGCCGTTCTTCACGAGCGTCGCGGCGTGCAGCGGCAGGACAGTGAGCGAGGCGGCGAACAGGGCGGCCCCGGCGGCGAGGGCTTTGAGCGGAGCGCGAGGATTCATGCGGTGTCCGGCTACAGACGCCGAACCTGGCAATTGTCCTCACGTCCGCACATGAGGCGGGATGCGGAATGGTAAAGACTCGACTTTCGCACCGCGCGGGGCTGAGGATTGCCACGCGAGTTGGGCTGACGGCAGACGGAAATCGCACACCATGGCACGCATACTCATCGCTGATGATGACGAGGCTTTTTGTTCCGTGATGCATCGCGCGCTGGTAGTCGCCGGGCACGAGGCGCGGGTTGCCCGGGACGGCAACGAGGCGATGACCAGCCTGCACTCGGCCCCGGCGGACGTCGCGGTCGTGGACCTCTATATGCCGGGCAAGGATGGCATTGAGACCATCTTGGACATCCGCCGCCGTTACCCGGATCTCAAAATCATCGCCATCACGGGCAGCGTGCCCAAGACCGGCGCAGCCATCCTAGTGATGGCTCAGAAACTCGGCGCGCACCTGACCCTGGCCAAGCCTTTTTCGGTGGAGGAACTGCTGGCGGCCCTAAATCAAGTCTTGCCCGCCACACCCGCCTGACGCGCACGCGTCAGCCGCCGATGCAGCTCATCGTGCGCTCGGGCTGCTGGAAGCCCGGCTCGCCAATGTGGTGACGGTCTTCCTTGCCGAGCACAATTTCTCGCAGCCGCGCGGCCAAATCGGCGTCGCTCGCGCCGCCGCGCAACAGCGGCTTGAGGTCATGCTCGTGCAGGCTGAAGAGGCAGGTGCGGATTTTGCCGTCGGCGGTGAGACGGAGCCGGTTGCAATGGCCGCAGAAAGCTTCCGTGACCGGCGCGATGATGCCGATCTCCCCGCGTCCATCCGCAAAGGTCCAGCGCTTTGCGGTCTCGGACTTGTTCTCGGACACCACGGGGCGCAGATCGAAGCGCGCTTGGAGTCGGGCGAGGATTTCGCGGCCCGGCACGACGAGATCGCGCAGCCAGGCGCGGCCCGAATCCAGCGGCATGAACTCGATGAAGCGCAGGCTCACGTCCTGTTCACGCGCAAACTCCGCGAGCCGCTCCAGCTCGTGGTCGTTCAGGCTGCGGATGACGACGGCATTGACCTTCACGGGCGCGAAGCCGAGTTCCTTCGCCTGCGCGATGCTGGCGAGCACAGCACGGAGACCGTCGCGACCGGTGATGCGCTTGAAGTTGTCATGGTCGAGCGAATCGAGGCTGAAGCTCACGCGCTTCAGCCCGGCGGCGCGCAGCGCGACAGCGTTCGGCGCAAACTGCGAGCCGTTGGTCGTCATCGCCAGGTCGCGGATGCCCGCGATGGGAGCAAGTCGCGCAACCAGCCTCGGCACGTCGCGGCGCAGCAGCGGCTCGCCGCCGGTGATGCGGACCTTCTCAATGCCCAGCCCGACGGCGACGCGCACGACGCGCTCGATCTCCTCGTAAGTAAGCAGCGCGGACTTGGGCTTCCACTCGCGGACGATGGGCGTGAGCGTCGGCTGCGGGTTCTTGAGCGCGTCGAACTTGCCACGATAGAAGTTCGCGGCCTCCTCCGTCTCCGGCAGGCAATACATGCACCGGAAGTTGCAGCGGTCGGTGATGCTGACGCGGAGGTCGCGCATCACGCGCCCGAAGGAGTCGTTCAATGTCGTCGCGCTGCTCATTTCTTGAAGCCGAGCAAGATAACACCCGCCCCGACGAGCGCCACGCCGAACCACTCGCGTGCGTTGAGGCGCTCCTTCAGGAAGACCACGGCGAAGACAGCGACGAGCAGCAGGCTCAACTTGTCCACCGGCGCGACCTTCGCGGCGTCGCCGACCTTGAGCGCGCGGAAGTAGCAGACCCACGACGCGCCCGTCGCCAGGCCGGAGAGGGTGAGGAACAGCAGCGGCTTCGGCTCCAGCGCGAGCGGGTTGCTCCACTTGCCGGCGCACAAAACGAAGGCGGCGAGCGCGACGAGAATCACCACCGTGCGGATCAGCGTGGCGAAATCGGAGTCAATGCCCGTCAGACCGACCTTCGCGAGAATCGCGGTCATCGCCGCGAACACGGCGGAGAGCAGCGCCCACTGGAACCAGCTTTCGGTGACGGGAAACATTATGATACGACCAGCGGGCCGCGCGAATCCCCACGCAAGCTGCCATCGCTGGCCTGTCCGGCGAGCAAACTACTTCTTCTTCGGCGTGGCCGGGAAGTCGGGACCGACGGTGACGCTTTTCTCGACGCCGGACTCGGCCGGCTTCGGCACGGCGGGCGTGGGGGCCTTGATGGTCACGGTGCCGTCGCGGTGGACCTCGACGTTGAGCTGGCTGCCCTTCGTGGTCATGGGCTTCGCGGACGCGAGCGGCTTCAAGCCGTCGTTGAGCAGCGTCGCGCCCTTGCGCTCGTCCATGAACAGCCCGCGTCGCATCCAGTCCACCCGGCGGGCGACGGCCTGGTCGCTCTTGATGGTGGACATTTGCTCCTTGAGGAACGCGAGGTCGTTCATCTTGCGCTCCATCTCGGTGCGCTCGCCCTGCATGCGTTGAAGCTCCTTCGTGAGAAATGTCTTGTCGTCCTTCGCGACTTGCAGCTCGCCCTCGACCAGCGTGATGCGGGCGTTCAGCGTGCCGATGGTGGAGTGCAGCTTCGCGATGTCCGCGTTGAGGCCGGCGATCTTGGCGTTCAACTGGTCGCGGGTGTCCTGCAAATCCTTGATGCTGCCGTCGCGCTTCGCGATTTCCTCGGCCTTGGATTTGTCGAGCGCGGCGTAACGCGCGGCGGCAGCCTCGGCATCAGCCTTGGCCTTGGCCTCGGTGGCGGCGAGCGCGCCCTCAACTTTCTTGGTCTCAGCTTGCGCGGCCTTGGTCGCCGCCTGCGCCTGCTTCGTGGCGGCCTCGGCGGCCTTGGTCTCGGCCTGCGACTTGGTGAGCGAATCCTTCGTCTGGCTCAACTCGGCGGTCGTGGCTTCGACCTTCGCGGTGAGTCCCTTGGCCTCCTCGGTCTTGGCGACCAGATTCGTGGTGAGCGTGTCGTTGACCTTCTTCTGCTCGGTGAGCTTGCCCTCGGTGTCCTTCACGGCGCCTTCGAGCGAGGCGATCTTGGTGTCGTCCTTCTGCTTCTGTTCGACCGCGCTTTGGTGCCGCATGAGCAGGCCAATGCCCAGCAACACGCTCAACGCCACCAACACCACCACTGCCGTCTTGTTATTCATACGAGTCAAGCATGGGGAGGGGGTGCGGCTTTGGCAAGCCCCCAGCGTTGCCATGTCCGGCCGGCTCTGCCAGGTTTGCCGCGCACAACTTGCCACCATGCAAACGAATCGCCGCCAATTCCTCCGTGCCGTCGCCGCGACGGCTGCGTTTCCCACGATTCTCCAAGCCGCCGCGACTGCCGGCGTGAACTGGCCCGTCGGCTGTTTCAACCGCCCGTGGACCAAGTGGACTTACGACGACGCGCTCGACGGCATCAAGTCCGCCGGCTACGCGCTCACGGGTTTGCTCACCGGACAAAAGGGCGAGGATTTCACATCCGCCGCCGCCACGCCTGAGTATCTCACCGGGCTTAAGAAACGCATCGCCGCGCGCAGCCTGACCGCGAACATGACGGCCATTCGCTTCAAGCCCGCCGCGCCGCTCGATGACAATATCCGCGATCTGCGCCAACAGATTGAGAACGCCGCGCGGCTGGAGCTGAAGTTCATGCTCACGTTCGGCACGGACAAACCGGAGCACTATGAAAACTTCTACCGGCTCATGGCCGACGGCGCCGCGCAGGCCGCGAAGCACGGCATCCAGATCGCCGTGAAGCCGCACGGCGGTGGCAGCGGCGCGGCGGAGGAAATCACGCGCTGCCTCGAAAAAGTCGGCCGCGCGAATTTCAAGGTCTGGTATGACGCCGGGAACATCATCTACTACACCGGCAAGGATCCCGTCGCCGAACTCGCCTCCGTCGCGAAGCACGTCACGGGCTTCTGTGCCAAGGACTGCGCGGCGCCAAAGGCCGAATGGATGACGAAGTTGGGCACGGGCAAGTGTGATTTGGTCGCCGCGTTCAAGAGGCTCAAAGCCGCCGGCTTCAACGGTCCCATCATGGTCGAAGGCGTGAAGATCGCCGAGACCGCGAGCCAGACGACGGACAACGCGCGCGCGAACCGGGAGTTTCTGCGCACCGCCTTTGCAAAGGTCTGAGCCAAGCCAGAGCCGGTTAATCGCACTTGTGCGCGTGCGCATCCGCTCCAGTTGTGGCTAAGTGTCTCCGATGAGTTGCGCCTGCTCAGACCGATGCGATCCATCCGTGCCTGCCGCTGACACGAGCGCCACGGAGTTCTCCGTGCGCGGGATGAACTGCCAGAGCTGCGTGCGCAAGGCCACGGCAGCGCTGGAGGCCGTGCCCGGCATCGCGAACGCTGTGGTCAGCCTCGAACCGGCCCGCGCCACCGTGCGCTGGCAACCGTCGGCCACGCCGTCCGCCGATGCTGTCATCCGCGCCCTCAAAGCCGCCGGTTACGAGGCAGTGCCAATCCGCAATCCGCAATCCGCAATCCGCAATTCCCCTTGGTCTCCACTCACCGGTTGGCAGTTCAACGTCGTCTTCGGCGGCGCGGTCACGCTGCTGCTCATGCTCGGCGAGTGGGCACTTGGCCTCGGAATGACGCGTTGGTTTCAATGGACGGCCTTCGCGCTCGCGCTGCCGGTGCAGGCCGTTTGCGGCGCGCGCTTCTACGTCGGCGCGTGGCGACAACTGAAGGCGGGCAGCTCAAACATGGACACGCTCGTCGCGCTCGGCTCGACGACGGCCTTTGGCTTCAGCGCGTGGGCGCTCTTCACCGGCTGGCACGGGCACCTCTATTTCATGGAGGCCGCCGCCATCATCACGCTCATCAGCGTCGGCCACTGGCTCGAAGCCCGCATGAGCGCGCACGCCGCGAGCTCATTGAAAGCCCTGTTGAACCTCGTGCCGCAAACCGCACGCCGCCTCGACGACGCTGGAGCGGAAAGCGAAGTGCCTGTTGCGCAACTCAAGGCCGGCGACCGCGTCGTGCTCCGCCCCGGCGACCGTGTGCCCGTGGACGGTGAAGTCCTCGAAGGCCAGTCCGCCGTGGACGAAGCGATGCTCACCGGCGAATCGCTGCCCGTTGAAAAATCTCCCGGCACAAAGCTCTACGGCGGAACTGCGAACCAGAACGGCCGGCTTGTCTTCCGCGTGACCGCCACTGGCGACGCGACCGCGCTCGCGCAAATCATCGCCGTCGTGCAACGCGCGCAGTCGAGCCGCGCAAACATCCAGAAGCTCGGGGACCAAGTGAGTGCGGTGTTCGTGCCCATCGTCGTGCTCATCGCGGTTGGCACCGGGCTGTGGTGGGGCTTGGCATACGAGAGTGCGTTGCACGTCGCGACTACGCTGCTGCCGTTTCTGAAGCCGGAGCATTTCCCCGCGTCACCGCTCGCCGCCGCGTTCATCCACGCGGCGGGCGTGCTCATCGTCGCGTGTCCGTGCGCAATGGGCCTCGCCACGCCCGCCGCCATCATGGCCGGCGTGAACGCGGCGGCGCAGCGTGGCATCCTCATTCGCGACGGCGCGGCGCTGGAAAAAAGCGGACGCATCACCGCCGTGCTCTTCGACAAGACCGGAACATTGACGGAAGGAAAGCTCGGTGTGGCGGCGGTGCATGAGGTGAAGCCGGGCGCGGAGTCCATCAAGGAACTTGCTGCCGCACTGGCCGCGCCATCAAATCATCCGTTGAGCCGCGCTGTAGCGGCGGTCTGTGACCGCCGTCCGGCGGACGCACAGGCTGGAAACGGCGGTCACAGACTGCCGCTACAGGATTGGCGCGAAGTTCGTGGCGCAGGGGTTGAAGCCACGAGCGAAGGCGTTACCTATCGTCTTGGCTCGTTGCGCTGGCTGGCGGAAATGGGCGTGAGCGCGGAAGCAAACTCGTTCGTATCCGAATGGACTGCCCAAGGCGCGACTGTCCTCGGCCTCGCGCGCGGAACTGAGCTGCACGCGCTTTTCGCGTTGCGCGACCAGTTGAAGACCCACGCCGTCGAGGTGATCGCGGACTTGCAACGGCAGGGCAAGGCCGTTTTCCTCGTGACCGGCGACAACGCGCAGACCGCCGGTGCCATCGCCACACAAGCAGGACTCGCAAAAGAAAACGTCTTTGCCGAAATCCGGCCGGAGCAGAAGGCTGGCATCGTGCAGCAGTTGCAGGCGCACGGACAGCGCGTGGCCTTCGTCGGCGACGGCATCAACGACGCGCCCGCACTCACGCAGGCGGACCTCGGCATCGCCGTCTCGCGGGCGAGCGATGTGGCGCGCGAAGCGGCGGACATCATTCTCCTTCACTCCGACATCCAAGCCATTCCCGAGGCGCTCGGTCTCGCACAGGCGACACTGCGCACGATTCGACAGAATCTTTTCTGGGCGTTCTTCTACAACGCCGCCGCTGTGCCGCTGGCCGCGCTGGGCCTGCTCAGTCCCGTGTTGTGCGCGGCGGCGATGGGCCTGTCCGACGTGCTGGTCATCGGCAACGCGCTTCGACTGCGCGCGTGGAAAAGGGGCGGGAAGCAGTAAGGGGCCTGCCGCTCTCCGCCAGCCGCGTTTTCACTTCGTCGGCTAGAGCGTCGCCGGAGACACACCCACGCCGATGATACTGCACGCTTGAATCACGTTCAGTCCGAGCCGCTCCGCTTCCGCGAGCGCTGCGTCCGACTCCGTGCCGGGGTTCAGCCAGAGTTCATCACAGCCTTTCGCGGCGATGGCGGGCAACACCTTGAGCGTCACTGGCGGCGGGAGATAGACGCTCACCAGGTTGGGCCGGCCCGGCACGTCGGCGATGCTCGCGAACGCGGGCAAGCCCTCGACGACCGGCTCCTTTGGATTCACCGGCCAGACGGTGAAGCCGCGCTGCACGTAGGCGCGCACGGCCTTGTTGCCGAACTTGCCGCGGTCGGTGGAGGCACCGAGGACGGCGACGGTTTTCATGAAGCGATTATCCACCGGCGGAATCCGCGCGCAACTCCGGTGCTGGCTCGAGCTTCTCCAGCGTCGGCGGCTCACGGCGAAATGACCGCACTGCCAGCAGCATCGCGATCACCGTCAATCCGCTGCTGAAGAAAAACGCCGCGCCCGGCAGCCGCACCGGCGCACCGGCACTGATAAAAAAGCCGAACAATCCTGTGGCCAACGGCGGCCCGATGACGCCGGCCACGCTGGCGATGCCGTTCAAGGAACCTTGCACCGCGCCTTGTTCATTTGCGCCGACACTGCGGGAAATCAGCCCTTGCACCGCCGGCCCGCTGATGCCCGCCAGCGATCCGACAGCGATGACGACGTAGGCCATCCAGCCTTCCGTCGCGAGTCCGTAAGCGATGAGTCCCACGGCGCTGATGGTGAGGCCGACGGTCGCCGAGCGCCGCTCGCCCAAGCGCGGGATGATGGTGCGCGTCAGGCCGCCTTGAACAATTGCCGCCGTCAGCCCGACCAGCGCGAGCGAAAGACCCGTCTGCCCCGGTGTCCAGTTGTAGCGATAGCTCGTGTAGAGCACCCAGGTGCTCGGAAAAACCTGGTGCGCAAGGTTCATCAGGAAGTAGGTGCCGGTGAGGCCGAACACGACGGGGTAGCGTTGCAGCGCGAGCAGCGCGCCGATGGGGTTGGCGCGCTTCCAGGAGAACTCGCGGCGGTTCTCCGGCTTGAGCGACTCGGGCAGCACGAGCAGGCCATAGAGCCAGTTCAGCAACGTCAGTCCCGCCGCCGCGAGGAACGGCATCCGCAAATCCACGTTGCCCAGCACACCGCCGAGCGCCGGTCCCGCGATGAAGCCCAAGCCAAATGCCGCGCCGATGATGCCGAAGTTCGCCGCGCGCTTTTCCGGCGGGCTGATGTCCGCGATGTAGGCCGTGGCCGCCGAGAAGTTCGCGCTCGTGATGCCGGCAATGATCCGACCGACGAAGAACCACGCAAGATTCGGTGCGAAGGCGAGCAGCAAGTAGTCGAGGCCCGAGCCGAGCAGCGAAAGCA
Source organism: uncultured Klebsiella sp. (assembly GCA_964478755.1). Taxonomy (GTDB): domain Bacteria; phylum Verrucomicrobiota; class Verrucomicrobiia; order Limisphaerales; family SXTU01; genus SXTU01. The sequence goes on along the minus strand of CAYZJP010000078.1, from coordinate 4,322 downwards.
GAATCACCGGCCTCCGTCCGAAGCGGTCCGACAACGAGCCGAGCACGGGCGCGAAGATGAATTGCATCAGGCCCGCCAGCGCCGCGAGCAGGCCGTATGTGTGCGAGGCCGCTGCCAGGCTTCCCGTGAACTGTTCCACCAGCTTTGGCAAAATGGGGACGATCAGCCCGATGCCGAGGATGTCGAGGAACAGCGTGATGAAGATGAACACCAATGCCGGTTGGCGGGCGGGCTTGGCGGGCGCTGAAGACACGGGCTTCGGACGGCGGCGATCCGCCGCTTCTTCGAGGCGGGCGTTGATGATTTTTTTACGCGTTGCCGCCGGCATTTGATTACCCGCCCCGGAGCTTCGCGCGCACATTGCCGCCATGAACGACATCGTGTTCGCCGTGATTTTGGTCGGTTTCTTCCTCGCCGCCGGGCTTTACGCCCGCGCCTGCGAGAAGCTCTGAAAGGCTTTATGGAAAACCTCATCGTCGGCCTCATTTCACTGGCTCTCTTCATCTACCTCCTGGTCGCGATGCTGCGGCCAGAGAAATTCTGAGGACTCATCATGCAAACTTCTGACTGGCTGCAACTAGCCCTCTACGTCGGCGCGCTGGTGCTCATCACCAAGCCGCTGGGCCTCTATCTCGTGCAGGTGCTCGACGCAAACGGCCGCACCTGGTTCGACCCCGTCCTCAAGCCGCTGGAACGGCTGTCCTACCGGCTCATGGGCGTGAGGGCCGACCACGAGCACGATTGGAAACAATACACCTTCGCCATGCTGCTGTTCAGTCTGGTGAGCTGCCTGTTCACCTACGCGATTCTGCGGCTGCAACATCTCCTGCCACTGAATCCGCAGGGCTTCGGTGCGCTCTCGCCCGACCTCGCCTTCAACACCGCCGTCAGTTTCACCACCAACACCAACTGGCAGAGCTACAGCGGCGAGTCCACGATGTCTTATCTCTCGCAGATGGTCGCGCTGACCATCCACAACTTCGCCTCCGCCGCCGTCGGCATCGGCATCGCGGCGGCGTTCGTGCGCGGCATCGCGCGCGCCTCGACGCGCACGCTCGGCAACTTCTGGGTGGATCTCGTGCGCGTCACTTACTACCTGCTGCTGCCCATCTGTCTCGTGTTCGCGGTGTTCCTCGTGTCGCAGGGGATGATTCAAAACTTCAAGCCTTACACGAAGGCCAAACTGACAGAAACGTTCACGATTCAAGTCGCGAAGACCGATGACAAAGGCCAGCCCGTCACAACAAACGTCGTCGTGATGGTGCAGGCACCGAAGCTCGATGCCCAAGGCAAACCGATTTTGACCAATGGCGTGGCCGTGATGATGGACGTTCCCAAGCTCGACGCGAAAGGCATGCCGGTGATGACCAACATGCCGGTGATGGTGGACCAAAAGGTTGAGGAACAGGTCATCCAGCAAGGCCCGATGGCCTCGCAGGTCGCCATCAAGATGCTGGGCACGAATGGCGGCGGCTACGCGAACGCCAACGCCGCGCATCCGTTCGAGAATCCCACGCCGCTTTCCAACTTTTTGCAGATGCTCTCCATTTTCAGCATCGGCAGCGGCCTCACCTACTACCTCGGCCGCATGACGAAGAACCAAGGCCACGGCTGGGCCGTGTGGGCCGCGATGATGGCGATGTTCCTCGCCGGCGTGCTCGTGTGCTGGTGGGCCGAGTCGGCGGGCAATCCCATTCACCACCAGCTCGGCGTCGCGCTCGCGGACGGCAACATGGAGGGCAAGGAAGTCCGCTTCGGCATCTTCAACTCCGCGCTCTTCGCCACCATCACGACCGCCGCCTCGTGCGGCGCGGTGAATTCGATGCACGATTCCTTCACTGCGCTGGGCGGACTCGTCCCGCTCTTCAACATCCAGGTGGGCGAAGTCATCTTCGGCGGTGTGGGCGCGGGGCTATACGGAATGCTCGTGTTCGTCGTGCTCGCCGTGTTCATCGCCGGCCTGATGGTCGGTCGCACGCCGGAATACCTCGGCAAGAAAATCCAATCCTACGAGGTGAAGATGGCGATGCTCGCGCTCCTCGTGCTGTGCCTCTCCATCCTCGGTTTCTCGGCGTGGGCGTCGGTGAGCGAGTGGGGCAAGGCCGGACTGAACAACGCCGGCCCACACGGCCTCGGCGAAATCCTTTACGCCTACAGCTCGGCCACGGGCAACAACGGCAGCGCCTTCGCCGGTCTCAACGCCAACACGCCGTGGCTCAACACCACGCTCGGCCTCGCCATGCTCATCGGGCGTTTCCTGATGATTGTGCCCATCATGGCGCTGGCCGGCTCGCTCGGCCTGAAGAAGGCCGCGCCCGCGAGCGCCGGGACGTTCCCGGTGTCGGGCTTCACGTTCATCGTGCTGCTCGTCGGCACCGTGCTGCTCATCGGCGCGCTCAACTTCCTGCCCGTGCTCGCGCTCGGCCCCATCGTCGAGCACTTCCTCACGGCGCAGGGGAAACTTTTCTAACCACGGATGGACACGGATGGACACGGATGAACACGGATAAAAACAACATAGCGAACGTCCGCTTAACGGAGCGCGACCTTCAGGTCGCTTCAACGTGGTTGTGTCAATCGCTCTGCAATTTGGAAACTGTCATTGTTGCCACGGTGAAGCGGCATAAATGCCGCGCTCCATTTCCGCATCCGTGTGAATCCGTGTCCATCCGTGGCTAAAAAAAATCCTATGACCCACAAAGCTCCATCCCTCTTCGACTGGAACATCGTCGGCCTGGCCATTGGCGAGTCCTTCCGCAAACTCGACCCGCGCCTGATGGTGAAGAACCCCGTCATGTTCGTGACGCTGGTCGGTGCCGTTCTGACGACCGTCGGCATCTACACCGCCAGCGCGGACCGCGGCTTCATCGCCCAGCTCGCGGTGTGGCTCTGGTTCACCGTGCTGTTTGCCAACTTCGCCGAGGCCGTTGCCGAAGGACGCGGCAAAGCCCAGGCCGACAGCCTGCGCAACGCGCGCAAGGACACCATCGCGCGGCGCGTGAAGAATGGCCGCGAGGAAAAAGTTCCAGCGCCCGAGTTGGCGAAAGGCGACCTCGTCGTCTGCGAAGCCGGCGACACGATTCCCGCCGACGGCGAAGTCGTCGAAGGCATCGCGACGGTGGACGAGGCCGCCATCACTGGCGAATCCGCGCCCGTCATCCGCGAGAGCGGCGGCGACCGCAGCGCCGTCACCGGCGGCACGCGCGTCATCAGCGACCGCATCGTCGTGCGCGTGACGATGGAGAAGGGCTACGGCTTTCTCGACCGCATGATTTCAATGGTCGAAGGCGCAAGGCGGCAAAAGACGCCGAACGAAATCGCGCTCACGATTCTGCTCTCCGCGCTCACGCTGATTTTCCTGCTCGTGTGCGTGACGTTGAAGCCGTTCGGCATTTACTCCGCGATGGACTTCTCCGTGCCTGTGCTCATCGCGCTGCTCGTGTGTTTGATTCCCACGACCATCGGCGGGCTGTTGAGCGCCATCGGCATCAGCGGCATTGACCGGCTCATCCGCCGCAACGTCATGGCCACGAGCGGCCGCGCGGTCGAGGCCGCCGGCGACGTGGACGTGCTGCTGCTCGACAAGACCGGCACCATCACGCTCGGCAACCGCATGGCCACGGCGTTCCTGCCCGCGCCCGGCGTCACGCCCGAGCGCCTCGCCGACGCCGCTCAACTCGCCTCGCTCGCCGATGAAACGCCCGAGGGCCGCAGCATCGTTGTGCTCGCGAAGGAGAAGTTCAACCTGCGCGGCCGCGAGGTCGCCGAGCCGCACGCGAAATTCGTCCCGTTCACCGCGCAAACGCGCATGAGCGGCGTGGATTTCTGTGGCGGCGACGCCCCCGTCGCCGGGAATTCGCCAGCAGATGCAAATGCGACGAGGGCGTCGCATCCACCGCGCTCCATTCGCAAAGGCGCGGCGGAGGCGATTCGCGTTCACGTGGACAAGCTCGGCGGCGCGTTCCCGAAGGAAATTGCGCAGGGCGTGGACGACATCGCGCGCTCCGGCGGCACGCCGCTCGTGGTCGCGGACGGTCGTGAAGTCCTCGGCGTCGTTCAACTCAAGGACGTCGTGAAAGGCGGCATCAAGGAGCGCTTCGCGCAGCTTCGCAAGATGGGCATCAAGACCGTGATGATTACCGGCGACAACCCGTTGACTGCCGCCGCCATCGCCGCCGAGGCGGGCGTGGACGATTTCATGGCCCAGGCCACGCCGGAGCAAAAGCTCGCGCGCATCCGCGCCGAGCAGGCTTCCGGCCATCTCGTCGCCATGACCGGCGACGGCACCAACGACGCGCCCGCGCTGGCGCAGGCCGACGTCG
>CAYZJP010000077.1:0-24717 GCA_964478755.1 uncultured Klebsiella sp. | reverse complement strand
TTCATTTTGGCTGCACGCTCATCTTGTTAAAGGAGGTTTTGGGATAGCCTCTAGAGTCCGCGCTCATTTCTTCAGCTTTCCTTCCAGCACCAGCTTCCACTCACTGTAGCTAGCCATCGCCTGCGCGAGGATGTTCACGCCGAGTTGATATGCCTGCTCCGCCGACTCTGCGCTCGTGCCGCCGTGCGTGTCCTTCCAGGCGTCGGAGATGGAGCCTTGATGGTAAAAGGCGACCCAGCGGCCGTCCTTCTTCCAGCCCAACGCGCGCGTGCCGCTGTGCGCCCAGAGCGGCGGGCAGCCGTTCAGTGGGTATGGAGCCTGATAGATCGGATCGTCGTCGGGAATCTCCACCGCGGCGATCTCGGGCAGCACGGTCTGCATGAGCCGGATGAACGCGCTGTGAAACTGGTTGCCACCGTTGTCCGCGAAAATCATGCCGCGATTTTCCAGCAGATAATTCCGCACCGCCTTGATCTCGCGGGTCTCGAAGCGAAACGGATAACTCCCCACCATGAACACCACCGGCGGCGCGCGGCCCTTCACGTAGCGGCCCAGCTCCAGCAGCGTCACGTCCTGCGGAATCGTCGAGACCGGCATCTTCGCGCGGCGGCCGAACTCCTTCGTCATGTTCTCGTCCGCGCCGTTGCGCATGTTGAAATCCCAGTTGCCACCCTCGTAGCGCACGCGCACGAAGATGAAGCGCGCGCCTTCTCGTCCCGCTGCGTAGCCCGCCGGGCCTGCGCCTTCGCCTTGGCCGATCTTGTATTCGTTTGCGGTGACTTCCTTGAGGTTGAGCGGCGTGAGTTCCAGCGGCGGCACCTCGAAGACGATGGGGCTGTTCGGATTCACCAGCACGCGTTTGCGCTGCACTTTTTTCACCTCGACCTTCATCTGCTTGATCATCGCCTTGGGCTTGCCGGAGCCTTTGACGAGGTCGTAGGTTTTATTGCAGCCGGGGATGAACATCACGAGGATGGACAACAGCAGGATGCCCGCGTGCCCGCAGAACGAGTAAGTGATGAAGCGCCGCAGCCGCCCGTGTTTGCCCTGCCAATACACCGCGCCGCGCCGGAACGGATTCCAAACGCGCGGGACAGGGTGTGGCTGAACAGGCATCGAGAGCTAAGTTTTAGCCACGGATGAAACACGGACAAAACACGGATGAAGATGGGAATCAGGAAAGCAGGAAGGCACGAAAACCCATCCTTTCCTGCTTTCCTGCCTTCCTGATTTTCTGCTTTTCCTCATCCGTGTTTTGTCCGTGTTCCATCCGTGGCTGAAGAAAGCTTCACGGCTCACTTCAGGTCCTTCAGCAAGTCGTCGCCCTTCGAGGAGAACGGGCTTTTCGGGATTTCGTTCGTCTTGGCGACCTTGTCGAGGCCGAGAATTTTCTCCGCCTGCGCCACGCGGTTGCTCGCGTCAGCGGCGGGCGGCGTCGGTGCGGCGGCGACGGCGTTCGTCGCGGCTGCCGGCGGCGCGTTGGTGGACTTCGCGGCCTCGGCGGCCTCCTTCTTCTTCGCGGCGGCTTCCTCGGCGGCGGCTTTGGCCTTGCTCGCGGCTTCCTTCTTCTGGTGGCCCCAGTAGCTGAAGCCGCAAAGCAGCGCGATGAGCAGTCCGTGCAAGGCGGCGCTCACGCCGGTCCATTTCCACAAGATTTTCAGCGGCACCGCGCCGCGGGCATTTTCAGGTTTCATTTGCATCGTTCAAATAAGTGTATCCCTGCGGGACGCCTGTCAGCCACGGGAGTCTAAAATAATCTTTGGCCACGGATTGAACTCAGATTAAACACGGATCGCATTGGCGCGTGCCAGCATCCTCTCCGTGTTTCATCCGTGTTCCATCCGTGGCGGAAAAAATCTCGCCGTTGCCTACTGCACCACGTCGCGGTCCGCGATGTTCACCATCTCCGGCAGCACCAGCTTGCCACGCGCGAACTTCGCGGCGTCGCTCTCCGGGTAGTCCCACGTCGCGCGCTTGTAGCGGCGGTAGGCGGACTCGAGCTGGCCCGCGCTGCGATACGATTCGCCGGCCCAGAACACCGCGTCCGGACGGAATTTGCTGCGCGGATAATTGTCCACGAGCAGGTCGAACTCCTTGCCCGCCTTCGCGAACTGCTCGGCCTTATACCAGCACTGGCCCGCGCGGAAGAGCATGCGCTCCGCCCACTCGTGCTGCGGGAATCGCTCCACGAATTTCTTCGAGACCTCCGCTGCCGTCGGGTATTCCTTCTTCGTGTAGAAATATTCCGCGATGCGCACGACGACGTTCGCGACCAACGGATTCTCCGGCCACGTGTAGGCGAGCGTCACGTATTCCGCGCTCGCGGTGTCCATGTCGTTTTTCTCCTCGTAACATTGTCCGAGCTTGTATTGCGCGTCCGGCGCGAGCGGATGGTCGGAGTGATTCGCGACGATGCGCTTGTAGTAGCTGATGGCCTCGTCGTATTTCTTCAACTCCTGCGCGAACTGCCCGAGCAGGTAGTCCGTGCGCGCCTCGTATTGCTTGCTCGGGTAGTCGTTGCTCAACTCCTTGAGCAACTGCATCCCCTCGTTCAAGGAGTTCGTGGCCTGGGGCAATTGCTTGAGCGCGCGGAAATTCTTGAACAGCTCAAAGTAAGCCTCCGCCATGCGGAACTGCGACTCAATGGCCACGCGCTCCGTCGCGTATTTCTTCTCGAACACGAGCAGGTTGCCGTCCGTGCCCTTCACGACGTTGATGGTCTTTTCAATCTTTGTGTTCGGATCGGTCTTGCTCGCGTAGGTCAGCGTGATGGCGTCGCCAAACCACGCTTCCATCTTGTCGTCGTTTGGCACGGGCTTCTCGCCAGCGACGAGCGGGAAACTGCCGGTGAACTCGCCGCTGTGGCTCAAGGTCTCCTGCAATTTCACCGTGAACTTCTCGCCGCGCGGGCTCGTGAGCGTGACCTCGACGCTATCGCGCTCCGGCGTCGCGTCGGCGGTCAAGTCCTTCACCGCGATGAAAATCTTGTCGCCGATGTAGAGGTTCGTGACGGGCTTCTCGTAGCCGCCGTCGGTGAACTCCACGCTCGCTGGCACCGCGAGCCGCGCCTGGTCCTTGAACTCCTTGCCGTTCACCTTGTAGCTCACGGTGATGACATCCTGACCGTTGAGATTCAGCACGGGCACGACGTTCGCGAGCTGCTGGTCCTGCAGCACGGCGGGATTGCGGCGCGGCGCGAGCGTGCGCGTGTCGCCCGGTTCAAGCACGGTCGTCGGTGGTGAATCCTTGTCACCGAGGACCATGAAAATCTGCCCGACGAAGCGGCCGATTTCGAGCGCGTCGTCCACGACCTTGCGCTTCGCGAGCTTGCCGCCGGCCACATCGGACAACGGGCAAATCACTTCCACGCTGCTGCCGCCTGACGTGGTGAGCGTGGCCTTTATTTCGCTGAACGAGTCCTTCGCCGCCGCAGGATCAATGATTTCAAACGTCAGCGGCGGGCGGAACGCCACGGGCTTGATGGCCGGCGCGTTGGTCGTGTCGAGCGTCGAGGTGAACGTGAACAGCTCCTGCCCGTCCGCGCGCAGTTTCACCGATGACATCACGAAACCGACCTGCACATCGCCGGGCACGGACGGTTCGAGATGTGTCACGCGCAACGCCGGCGCGCCGGGGTCGGTGTTTTGTTCGTCGAGGTAGATGGCTTCGAGTGTCACGCCGTCCGCGAGCTTGAAGCCGTTCGTCCGCTTCTCGGACCAGATGTCCAACTCCTTTGTGAAGACGCCCGTGAACGGTTCGGTCTCGGTCGCTTCGAGTTTTTGCTCCTGCCCGTCGCTGGTCTTGAGCGTGAACTTCACCTTGTCGCGCTTGTCGGTCGTGTCCATGTCGTAATCGGTGATGCGCACGACGACGCGTTGGCCGGGGTCCACGCGGCGCACCTGCTTCACGTAAGTCTCCGGCACGGCCTGTCCCGCGACAGCCTTGAAATCGTAGGCGATGAAATCAATCTTGCCGTTGTAGTAAGTCGCCTGAATCTGCTGCGTCAGCGAGCGCGGCTTGCCGATGGACACCATGCTCGTCTCGTCCTCATAGACCGCCGTGATGCGGTCGCTCGGCGTCAGGCGCAACGCATCGCCGGCCGCGACTTCTCCCTCCGCTTTCGTGGGCAGCAACACCGCTCCGGTCGCGTCGCTCACTTCAATCTCCGCAATGCGCGGCGCCGTGCCGCTGAACTTCTCGATGAACATCCGCACATAGCGGCCCGAGGCGTTGGTGAGCTGGATGCTCGCACTCGCGAAGTTCCCCGAGTTCGTTGCGACGATGCGCGCTCGCTGCTCGGCGGTGGAGCCGGTGAAGTTCGTCGTCGCCGCAATCGTGGTCCAGTCGGTGAGGTTCGTGGAAACTTGAATCGCATACTCGACCGGCTTCTTGTCCTTGAAGAAACCGTCCGAGGCCCACTTGAGCGCGCCGAGCTTCGTCGGTTGCTTGAGGTCCACCACGATGAACTTCGGCGCGCGGCTGTCATTCAAGCCTTCCCACGCCGTCTTGGGATTGTTGTCGATCGCCCGCACCGCCTCGTTGTTGACCGAGCGGTCACTGGCGAAAATGTTCGCCGCGATTTCCACGGTCTTCAGCACGCCGCGGAAGATGCCCGTGTGCGGGCCGGTCTCGGTGAGCGTCGCGGTGACCTTGCTGCCGCTCGCGGCGGTGACGAGCACCTTGACCGTGTCGGCGTCCTTGCTCACGTCGCGGTCGGCGTCCTTCACTTGGAGATACACATTGTTGCCGGGCTTGAGGTCGTTGCCCTGCCGGAACTCCTGGCGGAACTCCAAGCCCGCCTGCTTGCCCGCCTGCTGACGCTGCTGGCGCAGGCGTTCCTCGAAGCTCACTTCTTCCTCGTCCTTGATCTCGGTCGCGGAGATTTTGAATTCCGCGTCCGAGGCGAGCCGGATGTTCGAGCGCGGCGGCGCAATGGTGGTGAACTGCTTCTTGAACTCGTCCGGGTAATCGTAGGTGATCGTGTCCGAACCGTTGACTTGCAGAATTCCATCGCCGGCCTTCGCGTCGCCAAGCTCCGTCGGCAATTCGGCGCGGAAGAAACCCTTGCCCGCCGAGCCGCTTTCGAGCCGCACCACTTCGCGGTCGCCACTGCTCGTCGTGACCACGACGGGCACGTAGCTCTGGCCGCGACTCACGCCGAGGTCGGCGTCCTGAATGACGATGTTCAACGGCATTCCCGGCGTGTGCCATTGCTTCGCGCTGCTGCCGATGAGGCCGATGCTGCGGAGCAACATCAGCTCGTCGCGGAAGCGATTCTCCTGACCGTAGAGTTCCGAGAGGCGGTAGAGAATTCCGTCCGCCACGTCGCTCGTGGGCGCGAGGTCCATCACGTTCCGGAAGCGCGCCTTCGCGTCGTCAACGTCGCCGCGCTGCTGCGCGAGCACGCCGAGCAGGAACTCGCCGCGGCTCGCGCTGAGCTTGTCCTTCGACTTGGCCATCTTCTCGAAGACCTTCGCGGCGTCCACATACATCTTCTGGTTCAGGCAGCACTCGCCGATGCGGAACTGCGCGTCAATCGCCTCGGAAGTCGCTGGGAAACGGTTGATGAGCGAGGTTGCCTCCGAGCGCGAGAGGTCGTAGCGCAGCGTCTTGAAATAAAAGTCCGCGAGCGCGAGTTGCGTCTTGGCCTTTTCCTCGATCGGCACGGCGGTTGAGTTTTCGTTCGCGATGACCCAGCGGCGCAAAATCTTTTCCGCCAAGTCGCGCGACGGCTCATCCTCGCGCTGCAACAAGCGGTCGGAAACCCAGCGCAAGTAATCGGCGGGCAGCTTGTCCTCGTGCTTCGCGAAGAGCGGCTCGTTCAACTGGAACGCCTTCCACGCCGCGAGCGGGTCGCCCATGCGGAAGCTCGCGGCGGACTTGAGCAGCGGCGCCCATTCGAGCTTTTCGTCAATCTCCGCCGCAGGGAAACCGTGCTTGTTGCTCAGGCTGAAGAGCGCCTGCGACGCCTGCGCGCGAAGCTTCGGGTCCACGCCGGTGAAGCGGTTCACCGCCGAGCGCAGGATGAGACCGGACAACTCCGGCTTGTTCAGCGACGCGACCTGCTGCGACCACGGGATGTAGTAGTTCGCGAGCCAGTTGCCGTCGTTCGGGTTCATGCCGACGGTGATGCGGTTGAGCAAGTGCGCGAACTCGAAGTGTTGTCCGACCTGCGCCTGACGCACGAGCACGCTCGGCATCCAGTGCGCCTGCACCGCGCCGAGTGACGTGATGATGTCCGAGAGCACCGCGACATCCGCCGGCTTCGCGTCCTCGGGCTTCGTCGCGTAGATGCCCTGGTTGATGGCTTCGCCCCACTGCCACGGGATGCTGCCAGCGGTCCACGCGAAGTCACCCGAGCGCGCGGCGGCGAGCTGCACGGACTTGATCGCGGCGTTCGTGTCCTTCTTCTCGGTGAGCAGCAAGTGGCCGCGAAGCAGTTGAATCCCGCCCTGCTGCGGGCCGCGCGCGGGCCGAGCGAGATACGCGTCGAGCATCGGCAGCGCCCAATCCGCCGCGTTCGTGAACGACGTGGCGATGACGTGCAGCGCGAGCGGCTCGGACGCCGTGGGCTGCGCGGACTTCACGGACGCGATGAGCGATTGCTTCGCCGCATCGAACTCACCCGTCGCCGCCTGCGACGCGCCGATGCGCCGCTGATAGTCATGCGCGCCACTGCTGCCGGGATAGAGGCTGGCGAGGTGCTTGAACTCCTTCACCATCTCGGCGGGCTGCCGGTTCTGCTCGGCGACCTCGAAGGTGTAAGTGCGAATGTGGTTCCAGCCGTCCCACGGCCAGTAGTTGCCGCCGGCCTTTGTCATCGTGTCGTCCACGAGTGCGATGACATCGCGATTCTTCGGCGCGCCGAGCTGACGCGCGCAGAGCACGAGGTAGTAAAGCGGCCCGGGTGCATTCGGATACTTCGCGAGGTAAGCCTTCGCGGCGTTGATGCCCTTCTCGTATTGGCCGCCGTTATACATCGCCGTGAGAATCTCCGGGCCGGCCTCAAGCCCGAGTGCGCCGCCGACTTCGAGGAACTTCGGCAGCAACTGCTCACCGGACGTGCCGGCCTTCGCCCACTGGCCGGCAGCACGGGCCACTTGGAAGTTTGCGAGTGAAGCCTTCACGAGCTCGTTCTGCCGCACTCGCTGAAGCGTCTCGTTGAACTTCTTCGATTCGGCGGCGACGGGCTTGAGCGTGAGATACGGCTTGAAAGTCGCGTCGAGCGAAGCAAGCGACGGCCCCCACGCGACGGTGCGCGTGAGATATTTCTCCAGCGACGGCAGCAGCGCGTCGAACTGCGCGATGGACTTCGCGCGAGTGTCGTCGAACTTCTTCTGCGCGGCATCGGCTGCGGCCTGCGCCTTGTCGAGCGCGTCCTTCGCGGCGGTGAGCGCCTTCTCGGCGGCTTCCTTCGCGGCGGGCGGGGCTTGTGTGCGCTTCGCCTCGCCAGTGGCCTTCGTGTGGTTCGCCTTCGCGGTCTTCAATGCGGTGTCCGCGTCGTCGTTCGCCTTCATGGACTCGGGCAAGCCAAGGAAGCAAACGTCCGCCGCGACCTTGATGACCGCCGGGCCGTAGCTGGAAAGTCCGTCACGATCAAGGAACGCCGCCGCGAGTTTGGCGGCGTTCGCGTAGTCCTGCCGGTTCCACGCGAGCTGCGCGAGGCGGTAGGCGATCTGTCCCTGCGCGTTGGCGCGCAGAGTGAGGTTCTTCTGCTGCGGCAGCGCGGCGAGCGTCTGCTCGAGCAACTTCGCGTGCGCTTCGGGCCGCTTGAGAGCGGAGACGACTTCCCAGTGGCGATCCCACGCGGCGCCGTTTGCCGGATCGAGCGCGAGCAGCGCCGTGATTTGCTTCTCGACCTCGTCGAGATTGCGCGAGCGCCACAGCGCTTGCGCCAGCCCGGCGCGGACGCGCGCAGCAGATGCGGAGTTCGCGAGCTTGGGCAGGAGTTGGTTGCCGAGCGCGACGGCTTGGTTCGTCAGGCCGAGATCAGGCAAGTATTCGAGCGCGGCGATCTGGAACTGCGGGTCGCCGGTGAGCGTGGCAAATTCCGTCGCAAGCGGCTCGATGAGCGCGTAGCCGTTCGTGTGGCGGCGCATCGCCTCGATGGCGTAGTAAGCAGCGCTCCCGTTCAGGGTGAAGGTCGGCAGCTTGCGCTCGGCCTGAAACGCAGCGACCGCCGCGCCGTAATCGCCGGCAGTGTAGAGGTGGTAGAACTCGCTGAACGCCGCGCCCGCCGGGTCCTGCGGATACGCGGACTTGTAGCGGTGCGCCGTCTCCGCCGCGCCACGATGGTCACTCTGCGCCGCGCGCTGGCGGTAGAGCCGCAGCAGGAACTCGCGCGTGCGCGGGTCCTGCGGGTAGGACTCGGTGAAGTCAGCGAGGCAGCGCTCGACCATGCTGGAGTTGTTCAGCAGCGAGGCCGCGCGAATCGCGTCAGCCAGCGCCTCGGCGCGCTCGGGCACTGCGGGCGTCTGCTCCGCGATGGTGCGATAGAGTGAGATGGCCTCGGCAAGATTGCCGCCGGCCTCGCGGAGACGGGCGTTGAGGTAGGCCATAGCATTCTTCTGCGGGTCGTTCGGCGACTCGCGCAGAAAACGGTCCACGGTCTGTTGCGCAGAGATGAGGCGACCGGCGGCGACTTGCGTGCGCGCCAGCTCGACTGCGATGGGGGACTTCTCCGCACCGCCGCTGCGCAGGGCTGATTCCAGTTTCGTGATGGCGTCGTCGAGCTTGCCGGCTTGCACGAGCGCACGGGCGTCATCGAGCGCGGCGGCGTGTGCGGCAACAGAAGCCGCGAGCATTGCGGCGAGCGAAAGGATTGAGCGAATTTTCATTGACAAAAAAAAGCGGTTCAGTTCGCGGTGCCGGCGGCTTTGCGCTTCTCGATGGCTTCGACGATTTTCTGCGCGTTCGCGACCATCTTGCTGTTCGGGTAAGTCGAGATGAGCTGGTTGAACTTCCCGACGGCCTCGTCGAGCTTCTTCATCTTCACGAGGCAGCGGCCGTAATTATAGAGCACCACGTCGATGAACTTGCTGTCCTGATACTGCTGGAGCGCCTCCTCGTAGATGTCGAGCGCGCGGTTGTAGTCCTCCTTGCTGTAGTAATACTCGGCCATCTTCGAGAGCGCGTCGCCGGCCTGGTTCGAGTTTGGAAACTTCTCGAAGCAGCCCTTGAACGCGAGGAACGCCTCGTCGTAGTAAATCTTGTTCTTCTGCGCTGTGCCGAGTTCCTCGTAGCACTCGCCGATGGCGTAGGCGGCGGCGGGCGCGAGCGGCGAATTCTTCAGCGCCACGAGCCGGCGGAAGACGCCGATGGCTTCCTGAAACTTGCCCTGCTTCTGGCTCACCTGGCCCATCAACAGCAACGCGTCGTCCACGAACGGGCTGTCGGGGAAACGCCGCTGAAGTTCAAGGCACATCTGCGCCGCGCGGCCGAGGTCGTCCATCGCGTAATAAATCTTCCACATCTGCACGTAGGTCTGTTCGAGCAGGCGCTGGTTGAGCGCGCCGTAGTTGCGCGCGACCTGCTCGGTCTCGACGAGCGCCTGCTTGTATTTGTCCGTTGCCTGCTTGGTGAGGCCGAGGTCCTTGTAGATGTTGCCGATGTTCTTGAGCGCCTCGCTCGTCTTGAGCGCGGTCTTGAACTTGAGTTCCTCGTCGTTGATTTTTGCGTTCGCGACCTGGAGTGGATTCAAGTTGCCCTCGATGACTCGCGCCACCGTCTTGCGCGCAACGGGCTTCGATTCAAGGCTGACTTCGTCGAGGTATTCGATTTCGAGAACGTCGTTCACCTGTGCGACGATTGCCGCAGGGTTCGGCGTGTCGCCCTGGCGCGCTATCTGGATGCTGCCGATGAACACGCCTGTGTGAACCGCCGCGCCCTGCGCCGCGCCCTCGGCGGGACGCTCGATGAGCCGCACCTTCTTCTCGTCAATGACCTTGAAGACCGGCTCCGCCTTCTCCGCGGCTTCGAGCGCGGCGGCGATGTTACTGACCGGCTTCTCGGCCTTCTCGCTGTCGGGATTTTCCTCGACCGGGCGCTTGGTGCGCACGATGACTTCGATTTCATCGGCCTTCGGTGAGATGTCGCGGTCGGAATCCTGCACAGAGAGGAACGCCGGTTTGTCGAGCACGACCGCGCCGACGGCCTCGGCGAACGCGCCGTCCACGACCTTCACGCGGGCGTTGCCGACGACGCGGATTTCCTTCACGCGCGGCACGTTGAGCTGCGCGTCGGCGGTCTGCTTGTCAATGTAAGTGACCTTGATTTTGTCCGTGCCGATGAGTTGCAGAATGCCGTCGCCGGGTTTGGCGTCGCCGAGTTGCGTGCGGATGCTGCCCATGAGCACGGACGCGCCGGGCGTGACCGCGAAGCACGTCACCGTCTCCTTGTCGCCCGAAGTCGTCTCGACGACGACCGGAACGCCCGCCTCGCTCGCCTGCGCGGAGAGATCCTTGTCGTCAATCTTCACGAAGAGGCGCTTGCCCGCGTCGAGCTTGTCGGCCTCCTGCGCGGCGGGGTCAATCGAAGTGCCGACGTTTTTGAACGCTTCGATGGCGTTGCCGAAGCGGCCGAGTTTGAAGTGCGCCTGACCGATGTAGTAATACGCGTCGTTCGAGTAGGGCGTGCCGGGATGCTGTTTGATGACCTTGCGCAGTTCGCCGAACGCTTCCTCGAACTTGCCCATCTCGAAGAAGCAGATGCCGATCTGCAAACTGGAGTCGCCCCGCTGGTCCATGTCCTTGTTGTCGTCCACCGCGACGCGCCGGAATTGGTCGAGCGCGAGGTCGAACTTCTTCTCCTTGAGGAACTGCTTGCCCATCTTGAGCCGCGCGAGAAAGCGCCAGCGCGAAACGGGATAGCGATCGAGCACGGCCTTGTAGAGATCGAGTGCCGCGGGCAACTCCCCCGCCTCGAAGCGCGCATCGCCTGCGTCGAGCAACGCCTTGGCCTTCTTGTCGTCCACAAGATTCGCCGCACCACCGGCTATCTGCGCTGGGACGGGAAATTGACTCCAGAGGGCCAGCGCGAGGCCGCCGGCAAATAACAATTGTTTCATGACTCTTAACCGCAACTCACCCAGACATACCGGGAACTCAGGTGCGGACTAGCTCATGACGAGGGCTATTCAACTTCGTCCCTGACGCGGCTCAGGGCGGGCCATTCCGCGTTGTCAATTCCTTGTCGCGCTGTATAAACCCCGCGTGCTCCGTCCCCTTGCCCTCACGCTGGTGCTTGCCTCGGCGGGAGCCGTGTTCGCGCAGGGTGATGCGCCCCGCATCCGCAACGCGCAGGCGGGCTTCAGCGGGCAGTTCCGCAACCGGCACTGGACACCGTTGGTGGTGGACATCGAGAACCCCGGCCCGGCCCGCACTGGCCTGCTGGTGGCGGAGGCGGAGAGCGCCCTCACGCGGCAGCGCGTCCAGTTCACGCGCCCGGTCGTGCTGCCCGCGCAGTCGGTCCGGCAGTTTGACCTGCCCTTGCTGCCGGACCTGAGGCCGGCGCAGAACGGGCAGGTCAAGCTCGGGCGGGTGGTGAGTGTGAAGCTCACGGATGGCGGGTTGCAGACGTGGAGCCAGATGGAGGCCATCGGGAACCAGGTGCCCGAGGACGGCTTCTTCATCCTGATCGCCGAGGCGGGCTTCAGCGGGTATCGCGGGTTGCGGGACATGACCGTGGGAGTGGAGAAGCGCGTCTTCGCCCGCGCGCAGATTGCTCCGAGGAATCTGCCCCGGCGTGCGCTGGAGCTGCGGGGGTTCGATGCGCTCGTGCTGGGCGGGCTGGCGGAGACGGAGCTGTCGCCGCTGCAACTGCACGCCCTGCGCGACTACGTGGAGCAGGGTGGCCATCTCATCGTGCTGCCCTCCGCCGCGCCGGGCATCAGCCCGGCCCTCGCGGAGCTGCTGCCGGGCACGTTCGTCTCGGCGCAGCGGGTCGAGACGCTGCCGGCGGTGGCCGGTGAATTTGTTTTCACGAACGGTGTGGGCATCGCCCGGCTGGTGGCGGAGCGCGGAGAGGTGACGCTCGGCGCCCGCGAGCGGCCGTGGAGCATCGCGCGGGGCGCTGGTGCGGGCCGGGTGACGATGCTGGGCTTCGAGGCCGGCAGCGAGGACTTCAGCGTGTGGCCGGGGGCGAAGGAGTTCTGGCGTGGACTGCTGGGCGGCTCGCCGCAGTTCATGCATCACGCGGACCGGCTGCTCACGCGGTCGCCGCAGGTCGAGCGGGTGCTGGCCAGCCTGTCCGGGATGAAGGTGCTCTCGCGCCGGGGCGTGCTGCTGTATCTGGCCGGCGTCTCCGGTGGGCTGCTGCTGGTGCTCGCCGCATCCCGCCTCACCGCGAAGCCGGAGCGCGGCTGGGCCGTGGCCGCCGTGTTGGCGCTCGCGACGGGCACGGGAGCCGTCGCGGCGGCGGCCCGGTGGAAGTCTTCGCCAGATCCGTTTCTCAACGAGGTCTATGTGGCCACCGCCCGGAGCGGCGAGGACTCAGGTCGCGTGCAGGCAGCGCTCGGCTTGTTCTCGCCGACGGAAGGAGTGTTCAACCTGCACACGGCCACGGACAGCGTCTCGCTGTCGCCGGGCCGCAGCGTGCTCACGCCCCCGGAGCTGGTCCGCCTCGATTACGAGGCCCGTCAGTCCGTGAGCAATCTGGCCGTGCACGCGGACGACCTGCGCACGCTCATCGGCCGCGCGCCGCAAACAGCGATCCGGGCGCCCGATCTGCGCGTGCGGGTCGGCGCGGAGGGGTTGTCGCTCGCGCTCACCAACCGCTCGGAAGCCACGCTGTCCGGCGCTTTCGTGAAGTTCAACCGCTTTGTGACACCGCTGTCGGACGTGGCGGCGGGCGCGCACTTCGAACGAGCGGGGCTGCGCGTGAATGTGCGCGGCGGCGCGACCGGGCTGCTGCGTTCAGCCCGCCAGCAGGAGCGCGAGCGGCTGCGTGAGGCTTTCTTTCCCACGCCGGTGTATTCGGCTGACTTTCCGATCACCTACGACGAACGGCGCTTTTTCCGGCTGCTGCGCGGGCGCGAGCCGCTGCCGGTGCTGTTCAGTTGGAGCGATGCCCCGGCGTTTCCGCTGGCGGCCATCGAGCCGCCGGTGGCGCGGCGCGCGTTGGGATTGCTTGCGGTGGAAGGCTCCGTCGAATACGTCGGCCCGACTCTTCTGTTGCCGCCGGGCGTGATGCCGCTCCAGCTCCGCAACCTGGACGCGTATTCGTTCGAGCGGGGCGAAGGCTGCTTTGCCGGCGCGCGGCCGGGGCAGGTCGTCGTCGAGTTCACCCTGCCGGCGGGCTGCCCGGCGCTGGCCGCGCGCGAGCTGACGGTCCACTTCGAGTTTCGCGGCGCGGCGTTTCAGCCTGCGGTGTTCATCGCGCCGGGTGATTTTCCGGTGCAGGGCGAGGTTGCCCAACTGCTGCCGCGCATGGAGAAAGTGCCCGCCGCCAATCCACTGCGCGTGCCGGAGCCGGCGCGCTTCCTGAGCGCGGGGAAGCGCAGCCTGCTCGTGGTGGTGAGCGTCGCGCATTCCGCCGAGGGCAAACGCATCGGCACGCTGATGAACCCGAACCTCCACACCTGGCAGATCCGCGACCTCGACCTCGAACTGAAGGGTGCCACGCCATGATCGTCACCGAAGCTCTGACCAAATCATACGGCGATGTCCTCGCGCTGGACGCGCTCGGCCTAGTCATCGAGGAGGGTGAAATCTTCGGCTACATCGGACCGAACGGCGCGGGCAAGAGCACGACCATCCGCATCCTCTCCGGCCTGCTCCAGCCCACCAGCGGCAGCGCGCGCGTGGCGGGCGTGGACGTGGTGCGTCACCCGCAGGAGGCCAAGCGCGTGGTCGGCTACATGCCGGATGTCTTCGGCGTGTATCACGGGATGCGCGTGTGGGAATACCTCGACTTCTTCGGCGCGGCCTACCGGCTCTCGCGCGCGGTGCGGCAGCAGCGCATCGAGGAAGTGCTCCACGTCACCGGCACGGACGGGATGCGCGACTACTTCGTGGACTCGCTGTCACGCGGGATGCAGCAACGCGTCGGCATCGCGCGGGCGTTGATTCACAATCCGAAGGTGCTCTTCCTCGACGAACCCACTTCCGGCCTCGATCCGCGCGCGCGCATCGAGATGCGGCAGTTGCTCAAGCACCTCAAGGAACTCGGCAAGACCGTGCTCGTCTCCTCGCACATCCTGCCGGAGCTGGCGTCGGTCTGCGACCGCATCGGAATTCTCGAACAGGCGCGCCTGCTCCTGTGCGACCGGATGGAGGCGGTGCTGCGGCAGGTGGAGCAACGCCGGTTGATCGAACTTGAAGTGCTCGCGGAGCCGGAACGGGCGGCCGCGTTGCTCGCCGCGCGGTTTCCCGCTCCGAAACTCGAAGTGACCGAGATCGTCGGGCGGATGCTGCGGCTGTCCTTCGCAGGCGAGGAAAACGAGATCGCCGGCCTGCTGGCATTTGTCATCCAGCAGGGCGTCGGCGTGCTGTGGTATCGCGAAGTGCCGCTCGACTTGGAGCACATCTACATGAAGGTCACCACGCAGGCCAAGGCCGGCATCCGGAGGGCGGACGATGCTGAGTAACCCGGTCCTGCTCCGCGAGGTGAAAAGCTCCCTGCGTTCGCCGCTCGCGCTCGCGCTGGCCGCGCTCTACCTCGGCGTGCTCGCCACGCTGGTCTGGTGGATGTGGCCGCAGGAGGAAATTTACTCCGCCACGGCGCGCGCCTCGCGTTCGCTGCTGCTCGTGTGCGGCGTCGCGCAACTGCTGCTGGTGATCCTCTACGCGCCCGCGTTTGCCGCGACGGCCATCACCGCCGAGAAGGAGCGCAACACCTACGACCTGCTCTTCGCCACACTGCTGCGGCCGCGTGACATCGTCGCGGGAAAACTCTTTTCCTCGATTGTCGTCTTGCTGCTGTTCGTGCTGCTCTCGCTGCCGGTCTTCGCGGCGTGCTTCTTCCTTGGAGCCGTTTCGGTGCGCGAAGCCGCAGTCATCTACCTCGTCACGGCGGCGAGCAGCGTGATGTTCGGCCTGCTCGGTCTGTCCGTGAGCGCCGTCGCGCGCAATTCGCACGCGGCGCTGGTCATCACCTATGTGCTGCTGCTCGTGGTCACCGCCGGGCCGTGGGTGCCTTACTTCCTGCTCGAACAAAAACCATGGGCCGCGCAGTTCATCCATCAAGCGCGCGCGTTCAGCCCGCTCGGCGCGATGGCCTCGGTGATTCTGCCGTCGTTCGAGCCGGCGGGCGCATGGCGCACGTATCTGATCGGATGCGGCGTGGCCTGTGTTGCGATGACGGCCTTCATCGTCGGGCGCGTGCGCTGGGCCGGGCAACGGGACAGCCGCAGCCACGGAGACACCATTGAAAGCGCCGATGAACTCACGCGTCGGCGACTGAGCTTTCCGTTCTACCTGATTGACCCTCAGCGACGGCGGGACTGCATCCCTGATTGGCTCAACCCGATGTTTGCGAAGGAACTACGCAGCCGGGCGTTTGGCGGAGGCCAGTGGATTTTCCGCGTGGCGGCAAGCTGCTTCGGCTTGTCCATGCTCATGATGATTGGCGCGGTGGGCAACCTCGTCGGGCCGACGCCGAATCTCATCCGTGCCGTGGCGCTGGTGTTCCAGCTCGGCCTGATCGTGCTGATCGTTCCCTCGCTCACCGCCGGTGCAATCACGCAGGAACGCGAGCGAGGCAGCCTGGAATTACTGCGGATGTCACGGCTTGGGCCGCTGTCCTTCCTCGTCGGCAAGCTGGGCGTCGCGCTGCTGTTCGTCGGCTTTCTCCTCCTCGGCACGCTGCCGGGCTGGTTCGCGATCTATTACCTCGAGATCAACACGACGCGCGAAATCCTCGATGCCTGGGCGGTGATCGGGACGACGATTGCCTTCGCGCTGGCGGCCGGTTTGTTTGCCTCGGCGCTCGCACCGCGCACGGCGGTCGCGACCGCGCTGGCGTATGCGGTCACGTTTCTTGCGGCCATCGTCACGTTGATGCCGTTGCTGACGGCGGACCAGCTTTCACTGCGGCTGCGAGAGATGATTCTTGTGCTGAACCCCTTTGCCTCCGCGCTTCAGGTGCTCACGCGCGGCGTGTTTGATGATCTTGGCATTCTCTGGCAGCGCCACGTGGCGATGTCTTTGAGCGCGTCCGGCATTTTCCTGTTGATCGCTTTCCTGCGCCTGCGCTGGCTTCTGCTGCCACAGAAATGAAGACGCAAAGTTCCAATCTGAAATCCGCCTGCTGGCTCGCGCTCGCCTGGCTGGGAATGTCGCTGGCGGCTTGGTGTCAGCAGGCGGACGCGACGCGGCTCGCGATCACAAACGCGGCCTGGGTGCCGCTGGTCATGCACCCGGTCAAGGACGCGGCCACGCTCGAACTGCTCCGCGCCGTGCTCAAGGAGCCGGACCCGGTCGTCCGCGAGCGCGCGCTCGAAGCGCTCGCCATCGTTCGCGATCCAACGGATGCCGCGCGTGTGCGCGCGCTGCTCGACACGGAACTTGCGGCCACCCGACAGCAGGCGGCGAAAACTGCGGCAGTCCTCGACGTGGCATTGACACCAGCCCAGCACGCTTCCGAAACTTATGTTCGAGCGGCGACTCCGACAGTGCCTTCACCGGAAGCGCTGCACAGCACAAACATTGTTACCCTCGTCCGCGCGCTGCACGGCCTCGATGCCGAGGCCGCGCGCCGACAATCCGCGACGCTGCTCGCGCTGCTGCGTCAGCCTGAAGTGGTTGTGCAAGAAGAGGCGGTCCGCGCGATTCAACGCGGACAGATCGCCGCAGCCAGCTCCGAGTTGCTCGTGCGTTTGGACGACCCGGACGAAGGGCTGCGTCTGGCCGCGAGCGAGGCGCTGGCGGCGATGTTTGACCAGGTGCCGCGTCCCGCGCTGATGGCGGCGATGCTCCGGCGGATGGAACTGGACCCCAGCTTGCAGGTGCGCCGAGTGGCGGGACTCACACTGGTGGCGTTGCACGACACTCCGGCGCGCGACGCTCTGCTGCGTCTCCTCCAGCACGGGCGCGGCGTGACCCGCGCCTCGGCGGCAGCGGCGCTGGGAGTGTGGTCGGACCCGGAGCTGGCTGGCGCGCTGCATCCGCTGCTCACTGATCGGGAAGACTTGGTGGCGCGGGTTGCCGCGCACGCCCTCGGCCAGCTCAGGAGCCCGCAGTCGAAAGGCCCGCTGCTCGCCGCGTTTGAATCGCGCGGGCCGGTGGTGCAGGAGCGCGCGGCGTGGTCGTTGGGCGAGTTGAAGAGCACCAACGCCGTGCCTGGCTTGATCGCGCTGCTGCCCAACACCACCGACGAGGCGTTGAAGGTTTCCCTCGTTCTCGCGCTGGGCAAGATCGGCGACAAGCGCGCGCTGCCGCCGCTGCGTCAGGTGCTCCAGCAAATCGTGCTGACGAACAACCTGCCGAAGGCCCGCGAGGCCGCGTTCGTCGCGCTGGCGGGCATGGGCGACAAGCCGGCCATTCCGCGCGCGATCCAGGTCGTGACCACGCCCGTGGTGCCGCCGATGCCGGGGGCGGGGCCGAGCTTCGATGAAGATTTTGTGCGCGTCGCGGGGTTGCGCTTTCTCGGAGCCGTGGGCGACAAGACCACGGGGGTGACTTTGCTTGCGACGCTCAAGGACTGGGTGCCGCGCGAGATGCGGCCGACGGTCGCGGAGACGTTGACCAAGTTGTTTGGGAAGAAATACCAGCCCGTCCCGGACGAGGACTACCGCCGCTACTTCGTCGAGAGCACCGTGCCGCGACCAGTCAAGCCGGTGCCGCCACCCGGAGTCGTCCTCGCGCCCTGAACGGAGTTTCCCCGCGACCAAACCGTCGCAGCATTGCCTTCCCGCCGCCCCGGTGTTTAATCGGGCGCATGACCATCGCACCTCGCCCGTCTCGTCGTGAATTTCTCGCCACCCTCGCCGCCGGAGTGGCGGGCGCGACGGCTGAACTCCCCGCCCGCGCTGCTGACGCCGCGCGTCCGCTGCGACTCGCCGTCGTCACGACGGAGTGGCGCTACCAATCCCACGCGTGGCACATGGCCGAGCGCTTCCTCAACGGCTACCCGCTGAAGGGCCGCTGGCACCGCCCGCCGTTGCAGGTCGTCTCCGCCTATGTGGACCAGACCCCGGCGAAGGACTTGAGCCGCGACCGCGCGCAGGAGTTCGGCTTCACGATCTATCCGACCATCGCGGAGGCGCTGCGCTGCGGAGGAAAGAAACTGGCCGTGGACGCGGTGCTGCAAATCGGCGAGCACGGGAATTATCCCGTCAACGAATTCGGCCAGAAGAAATACCCGCGCTACGAGTTCTTCAAACAGGTGACGGACGTGTTCCGCGCGGACGGGCGCAGCGTCCCCGTCTTCAACGACAAGCACCTCTCGTGGAAATGGGAGTGGGCCAAGGAGATGGTCGAGCTGTCCCGCGAGTTGAAATTCCCCTTCCTCGCCGGCTCCTCGCTGCCCGTCACGTTCCGGATCCCCGCCGTCGAGATGCCCAGCGGGGCCGACGTGCAGGAAGTCATGTCCGTGGCGATGGGCGGCGTGGACAGCTACGACTTCCACGCCCTCGAAGTGATCCAGTGCATGGCCGAGCGGCGGCGCGGCGGCGAAACCGGCGTGCAATCCGTCCAAGCCCTGCGCGGCGACGCCGTCTGGGCGGCGATGGAGAAACCCTCGTGGTCGGCGGGTGGCTGGGATGCGTCGCTCTTCGCCGCGTGCCTCGCGCGCAGCCACACCCTGGCGCAGCCGCCCAACGGCAGCCATCGCTACCCCACGCCCGCGCAGATGCGCGCCTTCGTCAAGGAGCCGGTCGCTTATCGCTTCGAGTATGTGGACGGCCTCCGGGCCACCATGTTCCTCCTCAACGGCCTCGTCGGCGACTTCACCTTCGCGGCGCGGTTGCGCGGGCAGGCGGAGCCGCTCTCCGCGCTGTTCCATTTGCCGCCCAATCCGAACGTCGTCTATTCCGCCGCGCTGATGGCGCAAGCCGAGCGGATGTTTGTGACCGGCCAGGCCCCGTATCCCATCGAACGCACGCTGCTCACCAGCGGCATCCTCGCCGCCGCGATGCAAAGCCGCGCCAACGACGGCCAACGCCTCGCCACCCCGCACCTCGCGGTGAAGTATCAGCCCCCGCAGGAATCGCTCTTCTGGAAGGAGTGAAAACTTCCGGGATCGCCTCTCCGCTGACTGCCCTTGCCCCGATTTGGTGGACTACCGCGTGGTCCTCGCCCTGCGCGCGGACAACGGCGCGTGGCCCGCGCCGCCGGTTCTCAAGCTCCGGTAGTCATCGCCACCCGTCCCGCTTCGGTTAGTCACGAACTCGCACGCCGGTTGTCCATCAATTGGGGGCAAGGGGCACCCTTTACTCCCCACGTGAATGGGCTCAGGCGCAGTTGGCTCTTCGGAGAAGCCTGAGACCGGGGGTTTTTGCTCGTCGCCATGCGGGCGGTTGGGCAGGTTCGGGGCATGGCAGACGGCATCGTGTCGCGGCTCAAGCAGCTCCTCACCGGCGCGCATCACGCATGGCATGACCATGCGGATGCGGTGGCCGACGAGGAGAAGCTCTCCGGCCCGGAGGCGTTCGTCCACTTCTGGGTGCTGACGGTGCGGAGCTTCGTCCGCAACCGCGTGCCGGTGCGGGCGGCGGCACTGGCGTATTCGAGCCTGCTGGCGTTGGTGCCGATGCTGGCGCTGGTCTTGAGCATCGCGCTGGGATTCCTACGGGGCGACGAGGGCAAGAAGCACATCGAGACTTTCATCCATCAGATCGTGGAGGCGGTGGTGCCGAAAGCCCAGGGCACGGAGGAGGCGCAGCAGGAAACCGTGACGAACCTCACTGACTTTGTGACCAAGCAGCAGACCAGCGCCGTCTCCGCCAGCGCGGCGCTGATGCTGGTGTTCATCGCGATCATGATGCTCTCGCGCATCGAGGACACGTTCAACGACATCTGGGGCGTCAGCCGTGGGCGGAGCTGGTTCGCGCGGGTGACGCAGTATTGGGCGGCGCTGACGTTGGGGCCGGTGCTGCTGGTGCTGGTGATCGGACTGACTTCCAGCACGGAGTTGGCGGCCTTTCAAGAGAAGCTGGCGAAGATGCCGCTGGGCATCGGAATGGTGACGGCGTTCCTCTTCAAGTTCCTGCCGTTTGCGCTGCTGAGTCTCGGTTTCGCCGGCCTTTATGCGCTGCTGCCGGCGACAAAAGTGCACTGGCAGGCCGCGTTGGTCGGCGGGATTGTCGGCGGCACGTTGTGGCAGTTGAACAACCTCCTGAGCGTGCTCTACGTGTCACGCGTGGTGTCGAACAACAAGGTTTATGGCAGCCTCGGCATGGTGCCGGTGGTGATGGTCGGCCTCTACTTCTCGTGGATCATCCTGCTCTTCGGCGCGCAGGTGGCCTACAGCTTTCAAAACCGCCGCGCCTACTTCCAGGAACGGCAGGTGGAGAGCCTCGACCAGTGCAGCCGCGAGTTCATCGGGCTGCGGATCATGGTCGAGGTCGCGCGGCGCTTTCTTTCCGGGGACAAGCCCGCGACCAGCGTCGTGTTGTCGGAATCGCTCGGCGTGCCGACGCGCATGGCGGGGAAGATCCTTCAGACGCTCGTCAGCGCGCGGTTGCTGGCGGAAAACCAGCAGGCTGAAACCGCCTATCTGCCCGCGCGGCCTTTGGAGAAGATCACCTGCCACGATGTCCTGCACGCGCTGCGCACCAGCCGCAACGGCAGCGTCGCCACGCGCGATGGTCCGGCGCGTGAGTCGGTGCGCGGGCACTACGAGCGGTTTCAGGAAGTGGAGAAATCGGTGGCGGGCAACGTCACGCTGGCGAGCCTGGCGACGGAGGCCGCAGCGTCCGCCAAGCCGGCGGCGTGAGGCGCTCGAATCGAGGCTTGGCAGCGCCGGGGAATTTTTCCTAGCATGATGGCGTGCTTTCCTTCCTGAGATTCTTCGGCGTGACGGTGGGGGCGGTGTGGTTTGGTTCGACGGTGTTCTTCACCTTCTTCGCCGGGCCGGCTTTCTTCACCGACGAGATGAAGAATCTCATCCCGCCGCCTTACAATGGCGCCGTCGCTCAAATGGTGCTGGGGCGCTACTTCATCCTGCACTACCTCTGCGGATTCCTCGCGCTGGCGCATCTGAGCGCGGAGTGGATGTATTCCGGCAAGGTGCCGCCGCACCTCACGGTCTGGCTCGTGGGCTGCGTGCTCGGACTCAGCCTGCTCGGCGGTCTCTGGCTCCAGCCCAAGCTCAAGGATTTGCAACAGATCAAATACGCCGCCCAATACGGCCGCTCGGCCACACCTGCACAGCGCGAGGCGGCGGCAAAGTCCTTCGGGATGTGGCACGGAGTTTCGCAATCCATGAACCTTCTGGTTCTCCTCTCCCTGTGGCTTTACCTCTCCCGCGTCATCCGCACCGGCGAAGCCCCGCGGTTTGTCTCGCCATTCAACAAGTTCGGCATCGAGAACCGTTCCTGACGGACCGACCGGCTGCTGAACGTTTGAGACAATCAGGGACTGGCCCCTTACTCCGCCGTCGCCTTCACCTTGCGCTTGCGCGAAGCCGCCCGCACCGGCTGCGCGTCGCTCCACAAGCCTTCGAGGTCGTATTGCTTCCGCACGTCCGGATGCATGACATGGACAATCACGTCGAAGAAATCCATCACCACCCAGCGTCCGCCCGCCGCGCCTTCCTCTGCGCGTGGCCTGATCCCGTGGTCCTTGCGCAAGCCGTCCTCCAGCTCGTCCACGATCGCGCGCAGGTGCGGCTCGCTCGTGCCGGAGCAGATCACGAAGTAGTCCGTCACGCTCGACAGCTTGCGCACGTCGAGCACGATGATGTCTTCAGCCTTCTTGTTTTCCGCCAGTTTCCGGCAGAGCAGGGCGAGTTGCTTGGCTTCCATCGGCGCGACAGTGGCAAACTGCGGCCTAGAGATAAAGCCTGTTCGCGCGGATGGCCTCGGCGACCACGGGGCCGACGATCAAATCCACCGGCAAGCCAGCCTTCACCCGCGCGCGGATTTGCGAGGACGAGACGCCCAACGGAAAGCCTCTCAACATTTCGCCACGGAACGGAGCGGGGAAGGGAACGCTCGGTTCGCCGGGGCGAGGGATGACGAGGAACTCCACGCTGGCCGCGAGTTCCTCCGCGTCACGCCAGAGCGGGAGCTTCGCGACATGGTCCGCTCCGATGAGCCAGAACAGCCGCGCGTCTGGAAAGCGGTGGCGGTAGCCGCGCACCGTGTCAATCGTGTAGGAAACGCCGCCGCGTGTGACCTCCTGCGCGTCCACCTCGTAGTGCGGCTGGCCAGCGAGCGCGAGCCGGAGCATCTGGAGGCGCGACTTCGCGTGGGCGGGTTTGGCGTCCGGTTTGAACGGCGACTGCGCCGCCGGGATGAAGCACAACCGGTCCAGCCCAAACTCCTCGCACGCCGCCTGCGCCACGAGCAGGTGCCCGAGATGCACTGGGTCGAACGAACCGCCGAAGAGGCCGAGTTTCATTTCAAGCGTGCTCCTTCAGCCACGCGCGGATGTGGTCGTGGTTGCCGATGGTCTGAATCATCAGCGAGCCTTGGGCGAAGGTGAACCCGACGCGCAGATCCAGACCGACGCGCAGTTCATAGACGCGCCGCTTCAACTGCCGGATGCTCAGACCGCTATGCACGTGCGGCTGTCCGAACGCCCCGGACAACGCCAGCAACGCCTCCAGCACGGCCCGTTGGTCACGCGGCGGCAGTTTTCGCAGGGCGCGCTGAAACGCGGCGCTTGGGACGACGGATACCATGTTCCTCCAGAAGCGATTCAAACGGCACACACTTCCCCGATGCGATTTCTTCGGCGGCCTTGCGTTCCAGATTGGCGCAAGCCCGGTCCAATTCCTCCGGCGTCAGGCCATACTCGCGACAGGCCCAGTCAGGATCGCCGCCGGTTTCCTTTGCCAGCAAGTCTCGCAGCGCGGTTCGGATGACTTCGCCCGTGTCGCGATAGCGTCCGCTGCGCACGAGCTTGCGGACTTCGGCCTTGAAGTAGTTGTCCAGTGCTACGGTCATGGAAGCAGTCTAGGCTTTGCGCTCGCCGCGTCAACGGGGCTAACAGCATCGGTTCGGCCCGCCATCAAATCGCTTCTCCGCCGCGAGCACGTAAGCCTGCCCACGCTGCTCCTTCGTCATCGCCTTGCTGCCGCCGAGCAGGTCCACCTTGCGCGGGACGCACGCCTGCGCGCGATCCACGGCGGCCTCGCCACTGACTTCCTTGAGCAGCAGGAAGCCGAGCGCGAAGATGTTCCACCACTGCACCGGCCTGCCCTCGGCCACGGCGTAGTCGGGCAGCCAGACTGGCTCGGTCTCGGAAAGCTGTGGCGCGCGGCGCTTCAACAGGAGCGAGAGCCACTCGTAAACGCTCAGGAGCACGATGGCGATGACCAGCGCCATGAACATGCCGGAGACCACGGCGTTGAGCTGGTTGTTGAAGCGCAGGGTGCGGTTGGTGCGGATGGATTTCTCAACAGCAGCAAGGGAGGGTGCATCTCCAGCCGCGCGTGCTTTCTCCAAGGTTGGGTTCAGCTTTTCTGTCAGCTCCTTCTCCAGTTCATTTGCGATTTGTAGAAACCCGATTCGCGGTCGCTTCAGGTCGGGCTCCTGATGGAAAATCTTCTGGTAGCCCGCCGTCAATGTCACCGACAGCAGCCAGACCAGCGGAATCAACGTGACGAGCGCGAACGCCGGATTCCCGACCTTGGGCCTTGGACTTTGGACTTTGGACTCTTCTGGCGACAGCTTCGGTTCCGCGAGCTGCAGCTTGAGAATCACCGTCGTCGCCAAGCACAGCGCGATGGCCGCGAGCAACTGGTTCGCGATGCCGAAGAGCGGCCACAGCGAGTTGATGCCGCCGAGCGGGTCGCGCACGCCTTGGATGAGGAAGTAGCCCCAACCCATCACGACCAGCGCACTGGCAAAGAAGTTTGCTCCGAGCGCCTTGGTGTCACCGAGCGGTTTCCAGACGTGGCCGAGCGCGTCCTGAATCAAGTAGCGGCCCACGCGCGTGCCGGCGTCGAGCGTGGTCAGGATGAACAGCGCCTCGAACATGATCGCGAAGTGGTACCAGAGCGCCATCACCGCCGCGCCGCCGAGCGAGTGCGCGAAAATATGCGCCATCCCGACCGCCAGCGACGGCGCGCCGCCAGTACGTGCGTAGAGCGTCTGCTCGCCGATCGAAGCGGCGAGGGCACGCATCTCCCGGTCGGTGACAGCGAAGCCCCACGAGGAGATCTTCTCGCACGCGGCCACTCCCGTGCCGACCACACCGGCCGGCGCGTTGACCGCGAAGTAGATACCGGGCTTGATAATAATCGCCGCGATCATCGCCATCACGGCGACGAACGATTCCATCAACATGCATCCGTAACCGACCATCCGCGCGTCACGCTCGCGCTCGAGCATCTTGGGCGTAGTGCCCGACGCGATGAGCGAATGGAAGCCCGAGATCGCGCCGCAGGCGACCGTGATAAAGGCGAACGGAAAAACCTTGCCGCCGAAGACCGGCCCGCTGCCGTCGGTAAACCGCGTCAGCGCGGGCATCAGGGTCGGCGGATGCATCGCGACGATCCCGGCGGCGAGCGCGACCATGGTGCCGATCTTGATGAAGGCCGAGAGATAGTCGCGCGGCGCGAGCAGGAGCCAAATCGGCAGCACCGACGCCATAAAGCCGTAACCGAAGATCC
>CAYZJP010000076.1:0-24917 GCA_964478755.1 uncultured Klebsiella sp. | reverse complement strand
ATGCTGCAGCTCACAGGCGTGGTGCAAGACCGCCAGATGCGAGCCCAGTACCTGGACCGGATGGACATCGAGCGCGAGCGCGGTATCACGATCAAGAGCCAGGCGGTGCGGCTCCCGTGGCCCAGCGACGGCACCCACTACGTGCTCAACTTCATCGATACCCCGGGCCACGTCGACTTCAGCTACGAGGTCTCCCGCAGCCTGGCCGCCTGCGAGGGCGCGGTGCTGCTCGTCGACGCCGCCCAGGGCATCGAGGCGCAGACGCTGGCCAACCTCTACCTGGCGCTGGACGCTGACCTGAAGATCATCCCGGTGCTGAACAAGATCGACCTGCCCGCGGCCCAGCCGGACCGCTAATCCGCCGAACTGTCCGGCATCAACGGTCGCGACCCCCCCGAGGCACCCCCCACCACCGGCCCACCCCGCGGAACCACCCCGGCCCCCCGGCGACCGTCCACCAGCCCCCCTTCCCCTGCCCCGTCCTCCACGCGCGCCAACTGCCCCGCCTCGAACGGAAACACGCACGCAAAAAACCCTCCCGGCGCGAGATGCTTCGCTGCCGTGCTGCAATAATCCGCCACCGACCCGCGCAACTCGAACCGACACGCCACCTTCTGCGGATGCCCGCTCTCCACGCCCGTGCCCGGCGGGAAATACGGCGGACTTCCCGTGATGAGATCGAACAACTCCCCGTCGCGCACCGCGCCCGGCTCGCGGAAATCCCCCTCGCGTATCTCGAAGCGCTCCGCCAACCCGTTGAACCGCGCCGACTTCCGCGCCAGCGCCACGCTCTGCGACTGCGCCTCCACCGTCACCAACCGCGCGCCGGGCAACCGCCACGCCACGATCATCCCCACCGTCCCGACGCCGCTGCCGAGGTCCAGCGCCGTGCGCGCCGTCGGACACCACGCCGTGCCATACCACGCCGTGAGGATGTCGTCCGTGGAGAAGCGATGCCCCTCGCGCAATTGGAACAACCGGAAGTGCCCGCTGATCGCATCCAGCGACTCCTCCGGCGCAACGGTCAAGTCGGCCACCAACCCCGGCGGCACCGGCCCGGGCTTGGCCCAGCCTTTGAAATGTGTTTCACCGGTCACGCGATCAACGCGTTCGCTCAAGCGGCCGGTGCGCCGGGGGCTGGAGCGTCCTTCTTCACGGCGGCTTTCACTTCGATGTGCAGGTCGCGCAGTTGGCGCGGGGTGACGCTGCTGGGTGAGTCGGTCATCAGGCAGACTCCCTTCGCGGTCTTCGGGAACGCGATGACGTCGCGGATGCTCGGCGTGCCGCAGAGGATGGCGATGAGGCGGTCGAAGCCGAGCGCAATGCCGCCGTGCGGGGGCGCGCCATACTTGAAGGCTTCCAGCATGTAGCCGAAGCGGAGTTGCGTTTCGTCGGGCGGGATTTGCAGGAGTTCCTCGAAGATCGTCTTCTGCACGTCTGGTTGGTGGATGCGGATCGAGCCGCCGCCGAGTTCAACGCCGTTGACCACGATGTCGTAGTGCTGGCCGCGCACTTTCTTCGGGTCGGTCTTGAGGAGCGGGATGTCTTCCGTGACAGGCGCGGTGAAGGGGTGGTGGCTGGAATACCAGCGGTTCTGTTCGCGGTCGAAGCCGAGCAAGGGAAACTCGATGACCCAGAGGAAATTGAATTGCGCGGGGTCGAGGACGAGCTTGCCCTGCGTCTTGAGCACGTCGGCGCAGTAGAGGCGAATCTTACCGAGGATTTCGCAGGCGTTGAGCCACTGGTCGGCGGCGAAGAGGATGAGGTCACCCTCTTCAATCGCGAGCTTGGTCTTGAGCGCGGTCTTCTCGGCCTCGCTGAAGAACTTCACGATGGGGGATTTCCAGTCGCCATTCTCCACTTTGATGTAGGCGAGGCCTTTCGCACCAAAGCTCTTGGCGTATTCCGTCATCGTCTCGATCTGGCCCTGCGTGGCACCGGCCATTCCCTTCGCGTTCATCGCCTTGACCACGCCGCCGTTGGCGATGGCTCCGGAGAAGACCTTGAAAGTCGAGGCGCGGAAGTCTTCGGTGAAGTCCACAAGCTCCATGCCGAAGCGAGTGTCGGGCTTGTCGATGCCGAAGCGGTTCAAGGCCTCCTCGAAGCTGATGCGCTTGAACGGCGTGGGGATGTCGATGTTGAGCGCAGTCTTCCACACGCGCTTGAGCAAGCCTTCGATCAACGCATAAATATCTTCGCGCTCGATGAAGCTCATCTCGATGTCCACTTGCGTGAACTCCGGCTGGCGGTCGGCGCGCAAATCCTCGTCGCGATAGCAGCGGGCGAGCTGGAAGTAGCGCTCGATGCCCGCGACCATGAGGATTTGTTTGAACTGCTGCGGCGATTGCGGGAGCGCGTAGAACGTGCCGGGGTCGCGGTGGTTCGGGACGAGGAATTCACGCGCGCCTTCGGGCGTGGACTTGAAAAGAACCGGCGTCTCGACTTCGAGGAAGCCCAGTTCATCCATGTAAACACGCGTGGCGGTGGCGACCTTCGAGCGGACGCGGAGGTTGCGCGCCATCTCGGGCCGACGGAGGTCGAGGTAGCGGTATTGGAGGCGCAGCTCCTCGTTGACCTTGTTGGCGACCTCGGGATCGTCCACGGGGAAGGGCAAAACTTCCGCGTGGTTGAGGACGCAAAGTTCCTTCACGAGCACTTCGACCTGGCCGGTGGGGATTTTGTCGTTGTTCGTGCCGGCTGGGCGCACGCGGACCTTGCCGGTGATTTCTATGACAGACTCCGCGTGCAGGTGCGTGGCGATGTCAAAGACCTCCTTCGACAAATCCTGCGGGTCGAAGACCGTCTGCGTGCGCCCCTCGCGGTCGCGCAGGTCAATGAAGAGGACGCCGCCGAGGTCGCGGCGGGAGTGGCACCAGCCGGTGAGCGTGACGGTCTGCCCGGCGTGTTCCGGGCGCAGGGCGTTGCAGTGATGCGTGCGTTTCATGTGCGGTCAAGGTCGGCCTCCAGCGCGGACTTTCAGCCGAAAGAGCGCGGATGTTGGCGGGAAGCGCGCGGCTTATCAAAGGAAAAACCCGCGAGATGGCTCGGCTGGTCACGCCGAAGCCGTGAGGTTCTTCAAGTCCGCGCGCACCTCGGAGTAATTCGTGTCGAAGCCCAGCACCTTCGGGTCGGGCGTGAGATTCCAGCTCCGGCAGGCGGCGGTATAGCAGTCGGGCCACCAGTTGCGGTGCGCGGTGAGGCCCTTGTCCCGCCATTCGCGCCAGCCCATCAGCACGCGGCTCCAGCATTCGTCGCCGTAGTCCACCGCGCGTTTCGCATCGCCGATTTCCTTCACATACCAGTCGCGGCCAACGCGCGCATGGAGCACTTCGTCCGCCCAATCGTAGTCCTGAAAGAGGCCGGCGAGTGGATTGTGCGACGCCAGTGCGACCTCCCACTCGAAGCGCTTGCCGGTCTTTGGCATCAAGCCCTGCTCGATGAAGTAGAGCACCGCGTGGCGTTCGATGGGCTTCAACTGCGTGTTCAGGCCGAGCGACCAAGTGAAGTTCACCATCACTTTTTCCGGCCACGGAATTCCGAGGTTCACGAAGCCCACCTCGCCCATCATCGCATGGCGGGCCTCGTCCCAGAGCTGGCGCGTCATGTCGCGGTAGTAGCCCCACGGCTTGCCGGGCGTCTCGGCGATGATGCTGGCCATCATCTCCGGCACGTCAATTTCGCGCAGGCGCTTGTAAAACATCATCAGCGTCTTCGGCTCGGGCGGGAACTCGTCGCTGTAAAGGAAGACTTCGGCGTTCACACCCATGTTGTAAGGATCGGGGAAGCGCGTGTCCCGGCGTGGTGTTCCATCGAAGACATGCGGCCGAGCGGAATACTGGCGAACCAAGTTCTTCTCCGCCGCTTCGTGTGTTCCATCGAGGCCGCCCGCCGCCGCGAGGCAATCTGCCAGCAACGTCAGCCACGCGGCGTTGTCCTTCCGCCACGCATCCGTCACCAGACTCGCGAGCACTTGCGCGCCATACTTGAGCATCTCACCCACTTCGAGCTTCGCGAAGCGCAGCACGCGCACGCTCGGATGGTCGGCGAGCGGGTTCGTGTCCGCGAGGTGGCGTTCCAGCGCGGCGTGTAGCGCGGGCAACGCCTTCTCGTAGAGGCCGACGACGAGTGCCTCCGTGCCGGGGGCGGCGAGAATTTCCTCGAAGAAGATTTCCAACGCGGCATGAGGCGTCTCTTCGAGGCCCAGCGGCGGCTCGCGCATTTCGCCGACGCGCGTGCGCAGCGCGGCCGTGTGCTCGGCGCAATAGTGCGCGTGCAGGCTGAAACCCATCTTCAACTCGTAGATCGGTTCCGCCGTAAGCCGCGCGATGAAAATCTCGTGCAGCCGCTTCAGCGAGTAATGATAGCGCTTCAGCCGGCAGACGCATTCCTCGACCGAGAGGCCGGGCCGCATGGCGTCGGCGAAGGAAGCGACGCCCGCAAGCGAGGGGAGGTTTCGGTAAGACTGGTAGTTCATGGCAACGCGAACGAGTTTGTTGGACGCGGACTGACCGGGAAAGTTTTCAACTCCCAACCGTGCCTTGTCCAGTCTGCGGCGCGGCGACTGAGGCCATGTCGCACTGTAGGCCGCGTCACAATCGACGGCGACTGCACAGCAACCCGCCGCGCGAAACGCTCCACTCGTATCTCGGCGGCGTCTCCAAACCACTCAATTGCCCGCCCCTCCTCGTCGGCGGTGTGGAAGACCGCATGCATCTGCTCGGCGCTTCGAGCACACCATCACGCCGGAGGAACAGGTGAAGGAACGCCGTCGCGATCACGCCGGCTTCGAGTGGCAGGGCGGCTACACGAATTTCTCCGTGAGCCAGTCCAATCTCAAACAAGTGAAGCAATACATCGCTGGACAGGAGGAGCATCATCGCAAGATTGGATTTCAGGATGAGCTGCGCGCATTGTTGGGCAAGCACCAGATTGAATGGTCGCCATCGGCGAATCCCGACGGGATTCCGTCCCAAAGCCCAAGGTTGCGCGGAACGCGCTACCTTGGGAAAATTTCCAACTCGTGTTTACAAGCGCAACAAAGACCTCTGCAAAAGTCGTGTTGCGCGCTGCAGCGCACGGTCTGCGACCGCCGAATCCGGCCAGTTTAGTCAGTTACGGCGGCCACAGACTGTCGCTACAGGGCGTTTGCAGAAATCCACAACACGGTTGCGACCATGCCTTCCACCGCCACGCCGGCTGCGGTTCCTGAATCCTCAGACGACGGCGGCCTTCACGCAGTGGATCGGCGGGAGGGCGTCGAACAAACAGTCCCATTTTTCGCCGCCGTCACGGCCGATCCAGAGTTGGCCAGTGGTCGTCCCGAAATAGAGCGCTGGCGAAGAGAGTTCATCAATGTCCATCGCGTCGCGCAGGACCGTGAAGAAGGACTCCTTCTTCGGCAGTCCGTGTGTGAGTTTCTTCCACGAGCCGCCGCCGTTTTCGCTGCGCCAGACCGCTGGCACGCCGCCGGGACAGGTGCGTGTCTGCGGTTCGAGCGGGACGACGTAGAGGATGTCGGGGTTGTGCGGATGCACGACAATCGGGAAGCCGAAGTCGGACGGCAGGCCCTTGGCGATGGAGCGCCACGTGTGGCCGTGGTCGTCGCTGCGCAACACGCCGATGTCCGGTCGCCGCCCGCCCGGCCCGTCCCATTCGGCCCAGCCGCCGTGGTTTTGCATGTAGAGGCGGCCGGGGGCGTCCTTGTGTCCCGCGATCTTGTGGACGCATTGGCCGAACTCAGGGAACGGATCGGGTGTGAAGCCAGCACCGACGCCTTTGTTGGCGGCCGCGAAGGTCTCGCCACCGTCCTCGCTCAGGTAATGACCGCCAGTCGAGATGCCAAGATGCACGCGGTTCCCGTCGCGCAGGATCGTGTGCATGCAGAGGCCGCCGTTGCCCGGATTCCATTTGCGTGCGTGCTCGTGGTTGCTGATGCCCGGCACCAGCTCCCAAGAATCTCCGCCGTCGCGGCTCCTGAAGAGCGAGGCCGGTTCGACGCCGCACAAGAGTTCCTTCCGGTTCGCGCCCGGTTCGAGCGACCAGATGTTGGCGAGCGCGCGCCCGTCGTCTTTCGGGAAGGCTGGCGCGGCCTTGGTTTCCTTGAAGCTCTTGCCGAGATCGGTCGAGCGCAGAACCTTCATGCCGAAGAAGGGATTGCAACTCGAGGCGAAGAGTCGCGGCGTGCCGCGAGTGTCAACGAGGGCGGAATAGACCGCGACGCCCTGGCCGAACGGGCCGCGCAGCGTGAAGCCGCGTCGCGATTTCGACGACTCGGCCACGAACAGCCCTTTCTTGGTTCCGATGCAGAGGATGATGCGTGCGCTCATAAATTAACCTCCTGAGACTGCGGTCATGATGGTGACGACATCACCAGGTTCGAGCGAGGTGTCGAGCCCGTCGTGGTCGCGCATGTGTTCGGTGTTCACGAAAAGATTGATGTGCCGCCGCACCGCCCCGGTTTCGTCGCAGATGCTCCGGTGCAGCTTTGGAAAACGCTGCTCAAGTTCCGTGAGCACGGCATGAAGGTTCGCCGCCGGGACTGCCAGCTCCGATGCGCCCCCGCAGCAATTGCGGAGCGGAGTAGGAACGCTGACCGCAATGGTCTTGACGCGGGCTGCGGGTTGCGTGGGTGTCGGTCGGGGTGGCATTCAAAAGTCGCAGCAACTTTAAGAAAGAAAAAACCGGCGTCAAAACTTTTTGTCTGCCTGATCCGACTCGCGATTACTTCGCGCGGATGAAAGCCAGCACATCGGCGAGGTCCTGCGGCTTCAACGCGGCCTCCATTCCCTCGGGCATCAGTGAGAGGCCGGAGCCGGTCAGTGTCTTCAGGTCCGTGCGGAGGATGGTTTCCTCGGTGCCGTCGGCGGACTTCATCACGATGTTGTTCGGTGTCTCGGCGGTGATGATGCCGGTGAACTCGCGGCCGGACTTCGTCTCGGCGGTGTAGCCGAGGTAGCGCGTCTCGACGGCGGCGTTGGGATCGAGGATGGCGGTGAGCAGCCAGTCGGTGTCGCGCGTGGTGACTTGGCCGAGGTCGGGGCCAATCTCGCGGCCCTCGCCCTTGAGCTTGTGGCAGACGCCGCAGTTCTTGGTGAACAGCTCGCGTCCGCGCGTCTCGCTGCCGGTAAGCGTGGCGACGACGGCGTAATCCTTGATGACCTTCGCGCGGTCGGCGCTGGTGGCGGCGAAGAGTTTCGCGGCGCGGTCGCGGAGGGCGGCCTGCGGGTGCGTGGTGAGCTTCTGGCGCTGGGCGGGGCTGATTTGCGTGGGTGCAACCTGCCCGCGCTCGACGGCGGCGAGCAAGATGTCAATCCACGCCGGGCGCGAGAGCAGCGCGCCGAGGACGGCCTCGCGCAGCGCGGGGCTGTGCGCCTTCCAATCGGCGAGCAGCGCGCTCGCTGAATCAGTCCCGCCGAGCTTGGCGAGTTGCGCGACGGCGGCGGACTGGATTTCAGTTGGCTGCTGGGGCTTGAGCAACGCGGCGAGCGCAGCGAGGTCTTCGGCACGTCCGCTCGGGCCGCGACCGAGGAGGGAAATTGCGGACTGACGATTGCTGATTGGCGATTGAGAAAGAGCGGTCGTGCGGGCGTTGGCAAACAAGCTGGCCTGTTTCTCAATGGCGGCGCGAAGGCCCGGCTCCGACTCGGCGGCGAATTGGCTCAAGGTTTTGCCGCGCTGGGAAAGTCCGTCGAGAAGCGTGGCAATGACGCCTTGCTTCCACGTTGCGGGCGATGGCTCGTAACCTTTGTCGAAGTAATCCAAGACAATTTGCAGCCCGTGCGAATCCTTCTCTGCGAGCGTCTGGCGGACGACGGCTTCGGCGAGCCACTGCGGCGGAAGTCTGTGGTCGTTGTAGGTCGCTGACTTGAACGTCTCTCCGGCGCAGCCAGTCAGGGATGAGATGATGGCAGTCTGCAAGCGCGAGTCACTGGCGGCTGGCTTGGCGAGCGAAGCAAGCGAGCCGGCTGCGTATTGCTTGCGCCAATCGCTAAGTTGTCCTGCGCTAAGGGCGAGTTGAAAATAGACGCGAGCCGACAACTTGTCTTCGCGTTCACGCAGCGATGATTCCCCCTCGCCCTGAAGCGCGCCCTCCGAGAGTTTGGGCAGGATTGGCTCAAGCACTCGGAAGAGCTGTTCAAGGACGGCGTCATGCTTATCGCCGAGCAAGGAACCGAGTAACTGCGGTGCGAGCGCATTCAGGCCTTCGAGCGTGCAAAGCGCCTGCACCCGCACTTTCGGGTTCACCGCCGATTTCCCCAGTGTTTCCAATGGTTTCATCGCTGCCTTGTCCTGCCGTTCCACCAGCAGGCGTTGCGCGGTGTCGCGTTGCCAGCCGCTCGGAGAGTCGAGCGCGGCGACGAGTTCGGTGGTGTTCAGCTTGGCGAGGTTTGGGACTTTGCGGCGCGGCTGGTTCTCCGGGACGACGCGCCAGATGCGGCCTTTGTCCGCGCCGGCGCGGAGGTCCAAGCGGGCTTGCGTCTCGGGCGCAATCCACTCGGGGTGTTCCAGCACGAAGCGGTAGAAGTCGGCGATGTAGAGCGCGCCGTCGGGGCCGGTCTTGAGCATCGTCGGGCGGAACCAGTTGTCGGTGCTGGCGAGGAATTCGCGGTCCTGCTCGTCGGGCGCGCGGTGGCTGGTGAAGCTCACGCCGTCGGGCTCGAGGACTTCGCGGTGGACGAGGTTGTGCACCGGCTCGCTGATGAAGACGCTGGTGGCGAAGCCGGGGCCGAAGAGGTCGTCGCGGTAGGGCGCGGGCGAGCAGCCAGAGGTGACGTGGCCGACGGACTGCGGCTGGTTGAAGCGGATGGGCGGCACGCTGATGGGGAAGCAGCGCGTGGAGTCGGGGTAGTTGGCGAGCATCTGCTTGCTGGACTTCACGGCGAGGTGCGGGTTGCGGCGGAGGTAGCGGTCGGGCAGCCAGTAGTGCCAGAGCCAAGTGGGATTGTTGTTGCCGAACCAATTGCCCCAGTCGTCGCGCCGCCGACCGAACTGCGTCTGGCCCTCGATGGCCTCGAACTCGCCGGTGTCCGGGCGGAAGCGGAAATCCCTGCCCGAGATGTTGACTGTGCCACGCAACGGACCTCCCTCGCCCCCAGCGGGGGAGAGGGATTGAGGGTGGGGGGGCGGGGCAACGGAGTTAGTGGGGGAACCTTTCGGCGAAGGTGGCGCTTGCCCCCTCACCCCGGCCCTCTCCCCCAGTGGGGGCGAGGGAGAAGAAGCGGCGGTGCTCAGAACGGTGCTGACGAAGGTGATGCTTCCGCCGCTGTCGCCGTTGGCGCCGTAAACCCAGTTGTCCAAGCCCAGCTCGAAGCCGTTCAAGCGGTGCTGTTGGTTGCCTTCGCGGAAGCCGGTGAAGAGCACGCGCTTCACGTCGGCCTTGCCGTCGCCGTCGGTGTCTTCGGCATAGAGGATGTCCGGCGCGGTGCTGATGAGGACGCCGTTGCGCCAGGGCATGACGCCGTTCGGGAACGGCAGGTCGTCGAGGAAGACGGTGGACTTCTCGTAGAAGCCGTCGCCGTCGAGGTCTTCGAGAATTTTCACGCGCCCGCCGGGTTTGCCCTTGCCGTCCAGGCCGAGCGGGTAATCGCGCATCTCGACGACCCACAGTCGGCCGCGCGCATCCCACTCGAAGGCACAGGGACTCTCGACCTGCGGCTCGGCGGCGACCAGCTCGACGCGGAAGCCGGGCTTGGGCTGAAAACATTTTTGCGCTTCTTCCGGCGACTTGGGCGCGGGCACGTCGAAGGCGATGAGTTCGGAGAAGGACTTGCGCCAGACGTGATCGGGCAAATGCGCAGTGTCCTCGTTTTGCACGAATAGCTGGCCGCGGTGGAACCATGCGCCGTTGTTGCGGTGCGGGCCGGGGCGGACGAAGGGGGGAATCTCTTTTGCAGAGGAGATGGGGGCGTTGGTAGGGCCGCGCTGCTGCGCGGCCTTGGCGTCATTGGTGGTCGAGGCTTTTTGGCCGACCGGCAGGTCGGCCCTACCACGCTGCTCGTGGAGGACTTTGTGGCTCCAGCCGGCGGTCCAGCCGAGGTGGGGCTTCACGTCGCGCGCCCAGAGGTAGATGGCGTATTCCTTTTCGTTCGAGAGGATGAGGTCATCGAAGCCGTCGCCGTTGAGATCCACGAAGCGGAGGCCGTTGTCCTCGCCGTGCTCGTTGACGAGGGCGAGGCCGGGCGGCAGGGCGTAGGAGAGCTTCTTCCAGGTGCGCTCGGCGTCGGACCACGCGAAGAGGGCGTTCTGCTTGTCGTTACTAACGAGGAGTTCGCAGCGGCCATCGCGGTCGAAGTCGCGAAGAACTGTGCCCGGATTTGGCGGCAGGATTGGTTTCATAAGTCCGGGTGCGTCGGGAAGATTATAGCCGACTAACTGTGGGGCAACTTGCGGTGCCCCCTTCAAATGGTTCGTGCTCCATACCCACTTGCCATCGATAAACTCCGAAGAGCCGTCCGCTCCCAGTTGAAGGGCTACCAGACCTCCCACGGTGCTGATTTGCCCAATCTTCACGTTGCTGTTGCGCCATGGAACCCAAGAATGATGGACTGTGTTCATCGAGTCCCTGCGTTCAAGGACTTGCAGTTTGCTGGTGAGATGAGAAGGAAAATCCGTTTCTCTCCATGATTTGGTGGCCGGATTCCACAAGCGTGTTTTCCGGCTATCGGAATCGTCGGCGCTTGCGATGACAACGTCTTGGTAGCCGTCGTTGTTGATGTCGAGCAAGCGAGCTCCGTTGTCGAAACCGGACTTCGACTCCCGCAGTGGTGTCCGCTTACTCGCCAGTTCGGTTCCTTTCCTCCGGCGATACCCATCTGTTGGACTCCAACGCATTTCAGTTCCGTCCAGCAGATTGGTTTCCAACCGTTCCACCGCTTCCTTGAACGTCAGGAACTTCACCTTCTGGCCGTGCGTGCGCTCGGCGTGATCGATGAACTGGATGATTTGGTCGGCGCGAATCCAGCCGTGCGGGTGGAAGATGAAGGTGAAGACGCCTTGCGCGCGGACGACGGCGTCGAGCGCGAGCTGCCAGTCGGCGACGGTGGCGGCGTTGGTGGGGCCGTGGGCGTTATTGGCCTCCCAGTCGCTCGGGACCATCGCGGGGAATTCCCAGCAGGTGCGGTTGATGACGTAGGGATAGGGGTAGTCCTCGATGTAGGTGCCGAAGTTCGCGAGGGACTTCTTTGTGAGGGCGTTGGTTTGGGCGGGGAAGTATTTGCGGAAGTGGTCGGTGTAGGACAGTGCGTCTCGCCTGTCCTTCTGACTTTCAGAAACCGCTTGAGCGGGAGCTTTAGATGGAGAGTCAGGCGGGACGCGCTGACCTACTTGGGGAGGCGCAACTCCGTTGCGCTTAAGAAAGTCATCCGTCAAGAGGCACATCACGGAGGAGTCGGCTTGGAGGAAGTTGCCGTCGGGGGAAACGCGGTTGAAAATCTCGGCGTAGAAGCGCGGGCTGGGCGAATTCATCGAGTCGCAGCAAGGCATACGGAAGGCGACCGGTTTGTTGCCGGGGACTTTGCTCAGGAGGTCCACGCACCCGTGGTAGGTGTTCCAAGCGTTGGTGAAACTGCCTTTCTGCAAGAGCGGGCAGGGATGCGTGAGCGTGTGGACTTCGAGCGAGAGGCCTTCCGCAAGCCACGACTGGAGCTGCGGCGTGTCGTTGGTCGTGACGATGTTCGCGAAGATGCTGACCGGCGCGCGACCGTCCATGCGCTTGAGGCGGTCGAGCACGGGGCGGAGGAAGGTCTCGTATTTCTTCGACTCCCTCATGTCGTCAATCGCGAGGATGACGACGGCCTCGACGCCCGGCTCGCCGACCCATTGCGGCGTGGTCAGCTTCGGGAAGTCGCGGTGCGGGTAGAAGGGATCGTCCTCGTCGAGGTAGGCGAGGCGGTTGGCGTTGGTGGAGAATGGGGCGGCGAACGGGCTTAACGCAAAGGCGCAAAGCGCGCTGAGGATGCAGGGCAGGCGGCGCGGGTGCATGGTGGACTGACGCTAGCGGAACGCGGGGACTTCGGCGAGGGCTGGTTTGTGGATGAAAATCAACTTGTGTCGAAAGGCTTTGCCGCAGTGGTTGCATGAAATAGAGTTTGGGCCAGCAATTCTCTCAAACGCACTACCGCCATGACGCTCGCCCAACTGAAATCCCAAGTCCGCTCCGGTGCGCTTGACACCGTCCTCGTCGCGTTTCCAGACCCGTTCGGTCGGCTCGTTGGCAAACGATTTCGCGCGGACTTCTTCCTCGACTCGGTCGCGAAGCACGGGACGCACGGGTGCAATTACCTGCTCACGGTGAACCTCGACATGGACCCGCTCGACGGTTTCAACGTGGCGAGTTGGGAGAAAGGCTTCGGCGATTTCGTGTTCCGGCCGGAACTGGAAACGTTGCGCGTGCTGCCGTGGCAGGCCGGCGCGGCGTTCGTGCTGTGCGACCTCGCGCGAGAGGACGGCTCGCTCGTCACTGAAGCGCCGCGCTCGGTGCTGCGGCGGCAATTGGACTTGCTCGCGAAGCAGGGAATGACCTGCCTGTGTGCGAGCGAGCTGGAGTTTTATTTGTTTAACCAGACCTACCACGTGGCGCGCGCGGGCGGCTACCGCGACCTCCAGCCGTCGAGCGATTACCGGATTGATTATCATCTCATGCAGCCGACGCGCGACGAGCCGCTGATGCGCGCCATCCGCAACGGCATGTGCGCCGCGCGCGTGCCGGTGGAGAGCAGCAAGGGCGAGTGGAGCCGCGGCCAGCACGAGATCAACTTCACCTGCGCCGCGCCGTTGCCGATGGCGGACATGCACGCGCTCTTCAAGCAGGGCGTGAAGGAAATCGCCGAACAACACGGCAAGGCGGTGACGTTCATGGCGAAGTATGCGCCGGGCGAGGCGGGCAACTCCTGCCACATCCACATGAGCCTGTGGAAGGGCGGGAAGAACTTGTTTGCGAGCGAAGGAGTCCAAAGTCGAAAGCACGAAAGCGCCACGTCCTCCAAGCTCTTCCGCCAGTTCCTCGGTGGCCTGATGAAATACTCGCCCGAGCTGTGCTTGCTCTTCGGGCCGACGATCAACAGTTACAAGCGCTACCAGCCGGGCTCATGGGCACCGACACGGATGGCGTGGGCGGTGGACAATCGCACGACTGGCTTCCGCGTCGTGGGGCACGGCGGCTCGTTCCGCATCGAAAACCGGATGCCCGGCGCGGACGCGAACCCGTATCTCGCGTTCGCCGCGATGCTCGCCGCCGGCATGGCGGGCGTGCGCGAGGGACTCGACTGCGGCCCGGAGTATCACGGCAACGCCTACTTGGACGAAAAGCTCACGCGGCTGCCCAGTTCCCTGCGCGACGCGACGGACTTGTTCGAGCGGAGCAAGTTTGCCCGCGCCGCGTTCGGTGACGACGTGGTGGAGTTCTACGCTCATCACGCGCGGCTGGAGCACGCGGCGTTCGGCAACGCGGTGACGGACTGGGAGAAGCAGCGTTACTTCGAGCAGATTTGATGGAATGACGGACCGCCCGGCTCACGTCGTGAAGCTCATCACCATCGGCTCCACGAGGCGTTCAAAATCCTCGTAGGCCATCTTGATCAGCTCGGTGTGCGTGCCGGCGTTGAAGGCAATCTCCTTGTCTTCGGCCAGCGAGTCGGCGACGAAGACCTGCATCCCATACAGGTTGCCGAACGGTGGCATCGCGCCGGTCTCGCATTCCGGGAAGCGGTTTTTGAACTCAGCCTCGGAGGCGAACTTGACGCCCTCGTAGCCGGTGATGTCACGCAGGTCTTGGAGGACCACCCGGCGGTTGGCCGGCAGGACCGCCATGGCGAGCCGGCCTCCGATCCACACCATCACGGTCTTGGCCAGGTTTTGGCCGGGGATGTGTGCCAGGGCGGCGACCTCGTGCGCTGTGTAGGCGGGCGAATGCGTGACGGTGACGTATTTGACGTGGTGTTCGTCGAGGAAGTGTTTGAGCAGCTTGGCAGGCATGGCGCGCTCCTTTCTTTGGTTGAGTGTGTATTGTTTGTTTTGGCGCAACGTAGGCCCTCTGCGGTGAGAATCAAGTGGCCGCCGCAGCCGGGGATAGAGCGCGTTTCGGATTTCCATCCCGACCCGCTTCCGCCATCCTCCGCGCCGATGAACTTGCTTCCGTTTGAAAACCTGCCAGCCCATGCGCCGCGCCGCTTCGTGCCCGCGCAGATTGACCTCGGGGAGTGGGCGCAAATTGCTCCGCTGTTCGATCAGCTCGACGCGCGCGCGCCACAGTGCCGGTCGCTCGCCGATTTTGAGCGATGGATTCTCGACCAGGGCGAACTCTTCGCCGCGCTCGATCAGGAGGGCAGCCAGCGTTACATCGCGATGACCTGCCACACGGACAGCCCGGAGGCAGAAGCCGCTTACTTGCACTTTGTGGAGAAAGTTGAGCCCGAGTTGAAGCCGCGTCAGTTCAAGCTCGCGCAGCTTTTCCTCGCGCACCCATTGCGTCGCCAGCTCGACGCGCGACGCTACGAAGTTTTTGACCGCGACACGGCGCTGCTCGTCGAGTTGTTTCGCGAGGAGAACATCCCTTTGCAAACAGAAGAATCCCGGCTCGGCCAGCAGTATCAAAAACTTTCCGGCTCGCTCACGGTGAACTTCCGTGGCGAGGAGAAGACGCTCGTCCAGATGGGCCGTTACTTGGAGGAGACGGACCGCGCACTCCGCGAGGAGGCGTGGACGCTGGTGGCGCAGCGGCGGTTGCAGGAGGCGGACAGGTTCGAGGAGCAATTCGAGGCGATGCTCAAGGTCCGCGAGCAAATCGCGCGCAACGCCGGCTTCACGAACTACCTCGCCTACGCCTTCCGCGCGAAGGGCCGGTTTGATTACACTGCCGGGGATTGCCTGAAATTTCACGCCGCCGTGGACACAGAGTTCATGCCCGTCGTGCGCCACCTGCAGGCCGAGCGCAAACGCCAGCTCGGCGTGGCCGCTCTGCGCCCGTGGGACACCGCTGTGGATCCGCTGAACCGCGCGCCGCTCCGACCTTTCGCAGAGGTGGGCGAGATGGTCACGCGCACGCAGCGCGTGTTCGACAAGATTGATGCGGGTCTGGCCAGCGGCTTCAAGACCA
The DNA here is from genome assembly GCA_964478755.1 of uncultured Klebsiella sp. GTDB lineage: Bacteria > Verrucomicrobiota > Verrucomicrobiia > Limisphaerales > SXTU01 > SXTU01. The sequence goes on along the minus strand of CAYZJP010000076.1, from coordinate 9,826 downwards.
TGCGCGACTTGCATTTGCTCGATCTCGCAAACCGCAAAGGCAAGGCTCCCGGCGGCTACCAGTCCACGCTTGCCGAGGCGCGGCTGCCCTTCATCTTCATGAACTCCGTCGGCGTGCAGCGCGACGTGGAGACAATGCTGCACGAGGCCGGCCACGCTTTCCACACGCTCGCGGCGAAAGGCGAAGACCTTTACGCCTATCGCAGCGCGCCGATTGAGTTCTGCGAAGTTGCGAGCATGGCAATGGAACTTCTCGGGAACCAGCATCTCGAAGAATTCTACGCACCTGCCGAGGCGAACCGCGCGCGCAAGACGCACCTCGAAGGCATCATCGGCTTCTTCCCGTGGATGGCCACGGTGGACGCGTTCCAGCACTGGATTTACTCGCATCCCGGCCACACGCGCGCCGAGCGCACCGCCGCATGGCTCGCGTTGATGGACCGCTTCGGCGGCGACGTGGATTGGTCTGGCCACGAGTCCGCGCGCGCGAATCTCTGGCATCGTCAGCTCCACATTTTCCTCCACCCGTTCTACTACGTGGAATACGGCATCGCGCAGCTCGGTGCGTTGCAGGTCTGGGCCAACTCGCACCGCGACCCCGTGAAGGCGTTGCGCGACTACCAGGCCGGCCTCGCCCTCGGCGGCTCGCGTCCGCTGCCGGAACTCTTCGCCACCGCCGGCTGCCGTTTCGACTTCAGCGCGGAGACGGTGCGCCCGCTCGTCGCGCTGACACGGAGTGAGCTGGCCAAGCTGAACTGACGCGGCAACACGCTGCGCGCCCTTGCTCCTTGTGCCCTCTTGCCGTTAAGCTGCGCCATGCCGCGTGGCTTTCCGCTGACGTCGTCGTTGTTTCTGCTCCTCGCAGCGCTGCAGATTCCCGCGCAAATCCGAGTCCTCGACGCCACGCGCTACCATCTCGGCACGGAGGGTTTTCCTGAATGGCAGGAGTTCGTGGGGAAGAAGCCGCACGGGAGAATGCTCGAAATCCGCTTCGAGGCGCAACGCAATGCCACCGAGCAGACGCTCCTCATCCGCCAGCGCGACGTGAAGCAAGGCTGGCAGGTGCAGCTCAATGGCCGCCGCCTCGGCTCGCTCGTGGCGCAAGAGCCGGCGCTCGTCCACGCGCTCGCCTTGCCGCCGGGCGCGTTACGTGACGGGACGAACACGCTGGCGATCCTTCCGCCCACGGCGGTGGATGACATCGTGGTCGGCGAGTTCCGACTCGTGCCGACGCCGCTCAAGGACACGCTGTCACAAGCCGCGCTCAACTTCCATGTCACTGACTCCGACACGAAAAAGGGTCTGCCCTGCCGCCTCACCATCGTGGACTCCGATGGCGCGCTCGCTGCGCTGCTGCCCGGCACGACGAACCAAACTGAACTCGCCGCGCGTCCCGGCGTGCTCTACGCGCGCGATGGTTCGGCCCGCGTGGGCTTGTTGCCCGGCGCTTACAGGGTCTTCGCCTCGCGCGGTTTTGAGTTCAGCGTCGCAACCCAGGCGGTGACGATCGCGACCGGTCAGACGCAATCCGTGTCCCTGGTCATTCGCCGCGCTGTCCCGACGCACGGTTGGATTGCTGCTGACACGCACATTCACACGCTTACGAAGAGCAAGCACGGCGATGCGACCGAGGACGAACGAATGCTCACCATCGCGGGTGAGGGCATCGAACTCGCCGTCGCCACCGACCACAACGTCCACGCCGACTACACCGAGGCGGCGCAGCGCACGCAGACCAGCGACCGCTTCACGTCGGTCATCGGCAACGAGGTCACGACGCAGGCCGGGCACTTCAACGCGTTTCCCATTTTGCCCGGCAGCGTGGTCGCGGACTTCAACGCGACGAACTGGGCGGATTTGCTTCCCGGCATCCGCGCCACGCCGGGCGTGCAGGTCGTCACGCTGAACCACCCGCGCGACCTGCACAGCGGCTTTGTTCCGCTCGGCCCGGCGAACTTCAACCCCGTCTCCGGCGCGGCCTTGCGCGGACAGCCGTTCAGCTTCGACGGCTTGGAAGTCATCACATCCGCCGCGATGCAGTCGGACATCATGCTGCTCTTCCACGACTGGTTTGCCCTGCTGAACCACGGTCAGCGCCTCACTGCGCTCGGTTCCAGCGACTCGCATGACGTGAGCCGTTTCATCCTCGGCCAAGGCCGGACCTATGTGAAGTGCGCGGACACAGACCCTGCCGCCATCAACGTGAGTGAAGCCTGCCGCAGCCTGCGCGAAGGCCGCGCGCTGGTGAGCTTTGGTCTGCTCGTGGACCTGCTGGTCAACGGCCGTTTCGGCGTCGGCGACCTCGCGTTGCGCGGGCAGCGCGACGCGACAGCGGTCGTGACTGTGCTCGGTCCCATGTGGGTGCAGGCGGATCGTGTGGAGCTGTTCGCCAACGGGGTGAAAATCGCCGATCAAAAACTCGCGCCGGTGCGGAGCGTCACGAAGGCACGGCTGGCCTTCAAGCTGCCGCGCTTCAAGCATGACGTTCACCTTGTCGCCATCGCGAGCGGACCGGGTGTGACCGCGCCGTTCTGGGAGACGCCGCGTCCATATCAGCCGAGCTCAAAGATTTTCGCCCCACGCGTGCTGGGCGCGACAAACCCGGTCTGGCTCGATGCGGACGGCGACGGGAAGTTCACCTCCGCCCGCGCCTACGCCGAGCAACTCGTGAAGCGCCACGGCACGGACGCGGCGAAGTTGTTTCCCGTGCTGGCCGGCTACGACGAAGCGGTCGCTGCGCAGGCCGCAAGCTTGTGCCACGCGGCAGGGAAGGATTTGCGGTCGGTCGAATGTGTCCACGCGCTGCGCAATGCCACCTCCGCGGTGCAACGCGGCTGGGTGAGCTACGCGGGGACGGCGCCGTGACTGCGCCGACGGCTTGCAACCGGCGGCACGTTGAGCTCACTTCGTCAGCAGACCACGCACCTGCATCCACTCCTCGGCGCGCTTGGGCCAGGTTGTGACCGTGTGCTGGCTCGGACGCAGGCCGTAGCCGTGGCCGCCGGTCGGATAAAGGTGCATCTCGGCGGGCACCTTCGCGTTCTTCAACGCGAGGTAATAGAACAAAGCTGATTCCACGCGCACGCCGTCGTCCTCGGCCATCACAAGAAAAGTTTGTGGTGTGTTCGCGGTGATCGGCAGCTCAGGCGAAACCTTGTCGCCTTGCTCCTTCACCGTGAGGTAGGCCGGGTAGATCAGGATGGCGAAATCGGGCCTGCAACTCGTTAGGTCCGCGTCGTCCACCGGCTCATAAGTGCGTTTCTCGTAGTTGTTGCAGGCCGTCGCCGCAAGGTGGCCGCCCGCCGAGAAACCGAGGATGCCAATGCGTTTCGGATCGAGGCCAAACTCAGTCGCGCGCGAACGCACGAGGCCGACGGCGCGCTGCGCGTCCTGCAAGGCCGCCGTGTGCTTCTCCAGGCCCGCGCGTTTGGGCACGCGATATTTGAGCAGCACACCGGTGACGCCGATGGAGTTGAGCCACTCGCAAATCTCCGAGCCTTCGAGGTCGTAGGCGAGAATGCTGTAGCCGCCGCCGGGACAGACAACGACGGCCGCGCCAGTGTCCTTGTCCTTTGCTGGGCGATACAGCGTGATGCCCGGCTGCGAGACGTTGCCAAGGCGGATGAGCGGTTTCCCGGCGACCTTGCCGCTCTTCTCGGTGGAAGTGTCCTTCTCCTCGCCGATGGCGTCTTTCTCGCCGGGCGCCGCTTTCGGCCAGAGCGGGATGGGCGCGGGCGGAACAAACCTGGCGGCGGGTGTCCCCGTGGTCGCCCGATGGCCGGAGTGAGCGCAGCCGACGGCGGAAAGAATCGTGATAAGCCCGAGAACGACGCGGGTGTTGGATCGCATGGGCGCGATGAAACGCAGGAGCCGGAGAAGGAGCAAGATTAAGATTAGGATTGCGAGCGAAGGGAGCAGCGCACGGTTGAATTGACATCTTCCGGCAAACCGTCTTTCTACCTGCCGTCAAACGCATGAACTCAACGCGCCTTCTTTTCGCCGCCACGCAGGCCTTCGTTTCCAACGCCTTCGCCGCCGCCGAATGGCCCGAGTGGCGCGGTCCCGGCGGGCAGGGCCACGCGAACGCCACCCGCCTTCCCGCTGCGTGGAGCGAGACGCAGAACGTGACTTGGAAGACCGAGCTGCCGGGCCGCGCGTGGTCCTCGCCGGTCATCGAGGGAAAAACCATCTGGCTCACGACCGCCATCGAGACACCCGCGAAAAAGGAGGACATCGAGCGCCGCCTCAAGGCCAACACCGGCAACCAGCCGCTCACGGTCTTGGAAAAGGTCGAGTTCCGCGCGCTGTGCGTGGACCGCGAGTCCGGCAAGCTCACGCAGAACGTCCTCGTGCTGACCGTGCGTGAGCCGCAGTGGGTCCACGCGCTCAACAGCTACGCCTCCTGCACGCCGGTCATCGAGGATGGGAAACTTTACTGCCACTTTGGCGCGATGGGCAACGTGTGCCTCGACACGCACACCGGCAAGGTGCTTTGGACCAACACCGACCTTGTTGTCATGCACGAGAACGGGCCCGGCGGCTCGCCGGTGATTTGGAACAACCTCTTGGTCTTCCATCTCGACGGCAGCGACGCACAATTCATCGCCGCGCTGGACAAACGCACCGGCAAGCTCGCCTGGAAGACGCCGCGCTCCGGCGAGATGAACCAGGATCCGCAGCTCCGCAAGTCCTACGGCACGCCGCTCATTCTCGCAGTCAACGGCAAGGAGCAGATCGTCTCGCCGTCGTCCGACTGGATTTACGGCTACGACGTGCAGGGCCGCGAGCTGTGGCGCGTGAAATATGGCCAGCTTGGATTCTCGCTCACGCCGCGTCCGGTGGTCGGCCACGGCATGATCTACATGAGCACTGGTTTCATGAAGGCGCAGATCCTCGCGTTGCGCTATCAGGGCTTGGAGAAGCCGGAGATCGCGTGGCGCTTCGAGAAAGGCGCGCCCACGATTCCATCACCATTGCTGGTCGGCGACGAACTCTACTTCGTGAACGACGGCGGCATTGTCACCTGTCTCGACGCGAAGACGGGCACGGAGCATTACCGCGAACGTCTCGGCGGCAACTACAGCGCCTCGCCGACGTTTGCCGACGGGAAGATCTACCTCCACAGCCGCGAAGGGCTGACGACCGTCGTGAAGCCGGGCACCAAGTTCGAAGTGCTGGAGAAGAACCAGCTCCCCGGCAAAATCTTCGCCTCCCTCGCCGCCGCCGGCAACGCGCTCTACCTTCGCACGGACACGGCGCTCTATCGCATCGAGAGCAAGCCGGCGAAACAGGCGGCGCGCTGACCTACTTGGAGACCAGCGGCCAGTTCGGCTTCACTTCTTCGTCCAGCGAAGTCGGTGCGATGCCGTGCTTGAGCTTGCGCTCGGCGAGGATTCCGACCATCGCGGCGTTGTCGGTGCAAAGGGATTTGTCCGCGAGGCGCAGCGTCAGGCCCGCACTGGCGCAGGCTTCGGCGAGTTGCTTGCGCAGGGCGCGATTGCACGTCACTCCGCCGGACGCGGTCACGCATTTCACGCCGAGACGCTTCGCGGCGCGCACAGTCTTCGTCACGAGCACATCCACGATGGACGCGCGCACGCTGGCGCAGAGATCGCGGACGCGGTCGGGGTCGTCGAGGATGAAGGGCTGGTCGCGGAGGAAGTAACGCACTGAAGTCTTAAGGCCGCTGAAGCTGAAGTCGTCGTGCAGGTCGCGGATCATCGGACGCGGGAAGTCGAAAACACTCGCATCGCCTTGCTCGGCGAGCGCATCCAACTCGGGGCCGCCGGGATACGGCAGGCCGATGAGCTTCGCGGTCTTGTCGAAGCACTCGCCCGCCGCGTCGTCCACCGTGCTGCCAAGCAGATGGTGTTTCAGCTCCGCTTCGACGAACACGAGCATCGTGTGGCCGCCGCTGACGATGAGGGAGACATTGGGTTGGAAAATGGAGAATTCGGCAACGGGCGGCGAACCCGCAACCCACGGTGAGTGGAGATGCGCCTCGTGATGATGAATGCCGAAGAAGGGCTTGCGCAGCGCGAAGGCCATCGCCTGCGCGGCGCGCGAACCGATCATCAACGCCTGCGGCAGTCCGGGGCCGATGGTGGCGGCGAGAGCGTCGAGTTGCTGCGGCTGAATGTCCGCGCCCTTGAGTGCTGTCTGCGCGACGGGCAGCAAGTTGCGCAGATGCTCGCGCGTGGCCAACTCCGGCACCACGCCGCCGTATTCGGCGTGCAGCTTGATTTGCGAGGAGACGACGTTCGCCAGCACGCGCCCGTCGTGGACGACGGCGACGCTGGTTTCGTCGCAGGAGGATTCGAGGGCGAGGAGCACCGCGCCTACTTCTTGGCCGGCTCGGCGGCTTGCGCGGCCACCTTGCCCACCGGCTTGCCCTGCTTGTCGTAGAGCAGGATGCCCTTGAGCATATCGGTGGCGCGGTCGAACTGTGGGTCGCGGGCCTTGGTCACCAGTTCACGCTCCTTCTCTTCGAGCGCGTCGAGCGGCATGCCGGAGCGCTTGATGGCGAGGTAACGTTCCTCGTCCGCCGACATCGGCACGACCACGTCGGGCGTGATGCCCTTCTCGTGGATGACTTTGTGGCTCGGCGTGTAATACTTCGCGGTCGTCAGCCGCAGCGCGGAACCGTCGGACAGCGGCAGGATGCTCTGCACGGAGCCTTTGCCGAAGGACTGCTCGCCCAGCACCACGGCGCGCTTCAAGTCCTGCAGGCAGCCGGCGACGATCTCCGACGCGCTCGCGCTGCCGCCGTTGACGAGGATGACCATCGGCAACTGCGGGCGGGACTTGATGCCCGACGCCGTGTATTTCGCAATGTCCGCGATCTGCCGCGCCTCGGTGGAGACGACAAGCTGGCCGCGCGGAAGAAACTTTTCGGAAACCTTCACCGCCTGATCGAGCAGGCCGCCCGGGTTGTCGCGCAAATCCATGATGAGACCCTTCACGCCGGCCTTCTCCATCTTCACCAGCGCGCTCTCCAGCTCCGCGCTGGTCTGCTCGCCGAACTGCCGCAGGCGCACGTAGCCGATCTTGTTTTCATCGAGCGGATATATGCCGCTGCCGTTCTGATCGCGCACGCTGGCGACCTTGATGACGGCGCGGGTGAGCTTGATTTCCGCCTCTGCTTCAGTCGCGGGCCGGAAGGTGGTGATGGTCACGTCGGTGCCTGGCTTGCCGCGCAGGCGGCGGACGGCGTCCTCGAGGTTGAACTTCTCGGTGGACTGGCCGTTGATCTTGATGATGCGGTCGCCGGCGGCGATGCCGCCGCGGCTGGCGGGCGAATCCTCCATCGTCTCGGAGACGGTGAGCGAGACGCCCCTGGCGTTGCCGTTGGTGCGGACGCTGATGACGATGCCCACGCCGCCGAACGCGCCCTCGGTGTCCTTCCTCATGTCGTCATACTTGCGCGCCTCCATGAATTCGCTGTGCGGATCGAGCGAGCTGACCATGCCCCGGAGCGCGGCATGGATGAGCTGCTGGTAGGAAATTTTCCCGCCGTCCACGTAATTCTGCCGGATGGTCTCCAGCACGCGCGTGAACAGCTCGATGTTCTCGTAGGCGTTTTCCTTCGCCGCCGTCTCGGCCTGCGAGAGGTAAAGCTGCGTGCCGAAGAAGAGATTCAGGCCGAGGCCGGCCACCAGCAGTCCGAGAAAGAAACGTCGTTTCATATTTGCCGTTGTGCCGACAGTAGGAGCCGCTCAAGTGCTTGGCAAGTGAGGGCTTCACCGCAGGCCGAAAAGTTGACTCGCGACCGGCGCGGGTCGTTCATTCTTTCCCGTGAATGCGAGCAGCATTGTTTCTGGCTGACTGTGCCGCCCACGCCGATGACACTAAATCGTGCGTTCTGAGGCCGGCTGAAGGTTGCGAATGGCATTTCGACTGCTGGCCTCACTCGCATGAACGTCCGAGTGGGCAAAAAGCTCAACCTCCAGCCACTGCAGCTTCAAGTGAACGAGCACGGCCTGATTATGCTGAACATACAGCGGCGTCCGAGCCGTGCGCTGGTGGAGCTGCCCGCGAACGCCACGCTAATGCAAACGCTCAAGGCCCAAATGGAACGCTTGATTGACTACTTGTTTGCTGTCTGAACTTCTCTTCGACTCTGCCGTCACCCACTCATCAACGAATCTTTGCAAAACATGCAGCGGCACCGCGCCGTGGCGGAGAACCACGGCGTGGAATTAGCGCGCGTCGAATTCTGGGCTTCAGATTGCGCTACGGGAGGTCGCCGCCCGACTTAATCCTCCTCATCGTCACTCGCCGGAAGGCTGGCCTGGAGTTCACCGTTGCCGTCGTTGACGAGGACGCCGCCGCCTTGGTGCGTGGCGATGGCGGAAACGCCGATGTTGCCGCCCCAGTTGAGCTTGAGCAGGCCGCCGTCATCGGCGCAGGCGAGTTCGGCGCGGATGATGCCGAGGTCGTTGAAGATGGAGACTTGGCCACCGGTTAGATTGGCGGCGAGTCCCGCGCGGCGGATGCCTTCGCGGTCGCTGAGGAGGCAGACGCCGCCGTGTTCGCCAATGTAGAAGCCGGCGACTGGCCACTGGCCGGCCTGGGGTTGCAGCAGGAGGCCCGGCGTGCCGCCGCCACCGGCCAGGACGACTTGCGGCGCACCCTGTGGATCGCTCAGAAAGAGGGCCGGGCCGGCCTTGGCGCTGACGAGGGTCGCCTTGTGACCGGTGCCGGAGCAAAGGTCCGCCATGCCGTCGTCATTCAGGGCGCTGAGGGTGGCGAGATTTTCGCCTTTGGCGGAGCGGAGACAAAGGATCGGCCCCTGCTCGGTCTGGCGCAGGGTGTGGCGGTCCTTGCCGTTGTGATCGCAGAGACGCAGGCCGCCGCCTGCGGACTCGTCCGTAAGCTCGGCGGAGACGGTGCCCTGGGCGTCATAGATGCGCACGTAAGAGCCGGCGTCATGGCTGAAGAGGCAGACGCGATTTTGATGCTCATCGCCGGTCTGGACGAACAGCGCGGCGCTGTCGGATTTGGCGATGAGGCCGACGCCGATCTGGCCTTCTTCTTTGAGGATGTGGAGGGCAGCGCCGTTCTCGATCGCGCTGATGGCTGCCCTGGGCCGGCCGGCGAGGTTGTTCACCGTGAGGTAGCCGCCCAGTTCGGGATTGCCGGCGAGTTTGACGGCGGAATGACCTTGCGCCCCGATGACATGGGCCTCGCCGCCATCGGCCTCGCTGATGATGCAGGCGCGCGTTTTGCCGTCATCATGGACAACGGAGAGCACGCCGCCTTTTTCGGTGCTCTTCATGACCGCGCGGGGTTTGCCCTGATCGAAGATGGCGATCTGGCCCCGGCCAGTTTCATTATCAACGGCGAGTTGAATGGCTTCCTCACCGTCTTTGGAGAAGAGCTGGATGACCGGGGTGTCTTGCGCGGTGACGAGGAGGCTGGCATCCGAGTCGCGTGACCACAGGTTCAGGAACGGGCCTTTCCCGGTGGCGCACAAGGTGCCTTGGACATCATCCGGCGCGGTGGGATGACAAAGCTCAAGCGTGGTGCAGGTGATGCGCAGGGCGACGGCTTTGCGCTCGGGGGTGTCCTCGTGCTGAATCTTCAGGAACTGGCGCAGCTCGTTGAGTTGCTGGCGCAGAGTGGCGACTTCTTGCTGGAGCTGGGCGAGCGCGGGATCGGGATTCATGCGTGGTTTCCTTTCGTGTTACGGCCTGGCGGCGGACGGTGGGTTAACGGGTGGTCATGAACGCGCTGAAGAATATCGAACCCGACGACAGGGGAAATGAAAAACAGAGACCTCTGCGAAACAGGGCAGCAGGCATTTGGTTCCATTTTCTGCGATGCAA
>CAYZJP010000075.1:2293-24968 GCA_964478755.1 uncultured Klebsiella sp. | reverse complement strand
GCGAAACCCCGCCGAGCCGGGCGAGCCAACCCTGGCCAATTCCCTCGTCCCCAACGCCGCCGTGATTTGGTGGCCCGACAAGCTCGTGAACTACATCCCGGGGAATGCCCAGGCGTTTAGCTGCCCGGCGCTGTTGCTGCCCGCGTTGCAAGCGGCGGGCGGGGCGGCCAGCGCCAACAAGATGGGGATTGCCATGATGCATGTGGAGTTTGGCGTTACGGTGACGGCCCCGGCGGTCAACAAGATCCGGGAAGTTCAGGTGGCCAAGCCGGCCGGTTCCATTTTCATGTCGGACTCCGCGCAGGTCAGCAATCCAGCCGAGCCGGATCCCGACTTGTGGCTCGAACGGGAAGGCTTCGCGTCTGTTTATTGTCGGCCTCCTACGGACGGGAACTACGCCGTCATGGAGCCGACGCGCCTGGTGGCCCGACACAACAAGCGCGCGCCCTGCGGCTTCGTGGACGGCCACGCGGAGGCGATGAAACCCAGCGAAACTGGCATGCAGTTTCCGCAGGGTGATCCGCGCGCGCTGTGGGATAAACTCTAGCCGGAATGACGATACTGACCTTCCGGGTGAAACCCGCAGCCATTACTTCCCAGTTCATCGCTTCACTGATGGCGCTCATGCTGGCCCTCAGTTTCGCAACGGGCTGCAAACGGAAAAAAGCGCCAGAGGCAACGGCTCTGCCCGCGCCGCTCCTCTCCACTGCTACCACTCCGGAGCAGGCTGTGGCCGAGCTGAATCGCTGTTTGGAGCTCTGGACCTTCCAGCGCAACACGCCGCCCAAGGACTTGAACGAACTGGTGACTGCCGGCTATTTGAAGACACTGCCGACTCCTCCAGCCGGCAAGAAATTTGCCTTGGATCCGGTCAAGATGAAGGCGCAACTGGTCGCGGAGTGAACTCTGAACAAGTGGCCGAGTCGCCGCCGTGCCTCACACCGGCATTTGCAATCCAACTTTGTCCGCCACCTGCGCCACGTCTTTGTCGCCGCGGCCGGAGAGGTTCACGATGATGAGGGCGTCCTTGCCGAGCTGGGGCGCGCGTTCCATGCAGGCGGCGACGGCGTGGGCGCTTTCCAGCGCGGGGATGATGCCTTCGAGGCGCGCGAGCTTCATGAACGCGGCGAGCGCCTGCTCGTCCGTGGCGTAGCCGTATTCCACGCGGCCCTGGTCGCGCAGCCACGCGTGCTCGGGGCCGACGGCGGCATAATCGAGGCCGGCACTGACGCTGTGCGTGGATTGAATCTGGCCGAACTCGTCCTGAAGAATGTAGCTGCGCGTGCCTTGCAGCACGCCGAGCGAGCCGCCTTGAAAGCGCGCGGCGTGTTGCTCGGGCTTGATGCCGAGGCCGCCGGCTTCGACACCGAGCATCTTCACGGACGGGTCTTCGAGGAACGGGTAGAAGAGGCCGATGGCGTTCGAGCCGCCGCCGACGCACGCGATGAGCAGGTCGGGCAGCCGCTCCTCCTGTTCAAGAATCTGCCGCCGCGCCTCGTCGCCGATGATGCGCTGGAAGTTGCGGACCATCACCGGATACGGATGCGCGCCGTAGGCCGTGCCGAGGATGTAGTGCGTGCTGCGGACGTTCGTGACCCAGTCGCGCATCGCTTCGTTCACGGCTTCCTTCAAGGTCTTCTGTCCCGCGTGAACAGGCACGACTTCCGCGCCGAGCATCTTCATGCGGAAGACGTTCAGCTTCTGCCGCTCACAGTCCACCGCGCCCATGTAGATCACGCATTCCATGCCGAACATGGCGGCGACGGTCGCGGTGGCGACGCCGTGCTGGCCCGCGCCGGTCTCGGCGATGATGCGGGTCTTGCCCATGCGTTTCGCGAGGAGGATCTGGCCCATCGCGTTGTTGATCTTGTGCGCGCCGGTGTGGTTGAGGTCCTCGCGCTTGAGGTAAATTTTCGCGCCGCCCAGTTCGCGCGTGAGCCGCTCCGCGAAGTAAAGCGGCGAGGGCCGTCCGATGAACTCGCGCAGGTAGTAGCTGAGTTCGCGCTGAAACTCCGGGTCGTGCTGCGCGCGGAAATACTCGTTCTCCAGCTCTTGCAACGGATGCACGAGCGTCTCGGGGACGTAGCGCCCGCCGAACGGGCCGAAGTGGCCGTGGGCGTCGGGGACAGTCGAGATGGCGACACTGCTCATGGCAGGAAACTAAAGGCCGAGAATCGAAGCTCCAAGCCTCAAAGTGCCGTAGCCGGGACGCATCTCAGTATCTTGCAGAGCAAATTGGCCAAGCTGCGGAGTAGGATCCACCTTCCGCACCTTGCAAGAAACTGAGGTGCGCCGACAGACGGCGCCCTTGTTGTCTGTCCGGGCCAGCTTGCTGACTGGTGCAAATTCATACGGGTCTGTTACTCTTGCCGCGTGAAAGCAACGATTTCCGCCCTTCACTTCCTCGTTGCCGCGCAGTTGATGGCGGCCTGCGCCGCAGGCGCGCCGGCCCAAGCCGCGGCCACCAAACCCGTCACCGGCCTTGCCGCCCTCCGCGTGCCGGAGGGCTTCAAGGTCGAACTCGCCGCCGGGCCTGAGCTTGCGCCCTACGCGATGTTCGGCGCGCTGGACGAGCGCGGCCGCCTGTTCCTCGCCGAGTCGTCGGGAAAAAACATTCGCGGCCTCGCGATGTCGCAGGCTCCCGAGTGCCGCATCCGGATGCTGGAGGACACGGATGGCGACGGCGTCTTCGACAAGAGCACGATCTTCGTTGACCACGTGGGCATCCCGATGGGCGTGCTGTGGCACGATGGCGCGCTGTTCGTGGCGTCGCCGCCGGAGCTGCTGCGCTTCGATGATGTGGACGGCGACGGCAAGGCGGACACGCGCACCGTTGTCCTGAGCGGCTGGAACGTGCGCGGCACGGCGAGCCTGCACGGGCCGTTCCTCGGGCCGGACGGCTGGCTGTATCTCACCGATGGCCGGCACGGTTTCGACATCAACACAAAGGAAGGCACAAACTTGAAGGGCCTCGCCTCGCGCATCTGGCGGTTGCGTCCGGACGGCACGCAACTCCAGTCCTTCGCCGGCGGCGGCTTCGACAATCCCGTCGAAGTCATCTGGACGCCCGCCGGCGAAATGATCGGCACGATGACCTACTTCGTGAACCCGCAGCACGGCCAGCGCGACGCGTTGATGCACTTCCTCCACGGCGGCGTTTACAGCAAGTGGCATGAGAGCGTCGCCGAGTTCAAACTGACCGGCGACCTCATGCCACCGATGACGAAGTTCGCACGCATCGCGCCCGCCGGCCTCGCGCGCTATCGCGGCACGAGCTTCGGGCTGGAATTTCGCGGCACCCTGTTCAGCGCTCAATTCAACCCGCATCGCGTTCAGCGCCACGTAGTCACGCGGCAAGGCGCGACGTTCACCACGGAAGACTCGGATTTCCTCTGGTCCAATGATCCGGACTTTCATCCATGCGACGTGCTGGAAGACGCTGACGGCAGCCTGCTCATCGTGGACACCGGCGGCTGGTATGTGGACCAATGCCCGCTCTCGCGCATCAGCAAGCCGGAGTTCAAGGGCGGCATCTACCGGGTGCGCCGCGAGGATGCGCCGAACGTCAACGACCCGCGAGGCGAGTTGCTGAAGTGGAAGCAACTCAAGCCGGCCGGGCTGGCGAAACTGCTTGAAGACCCGCGCCCGTTTGTCGTGGACCGCGCGATGGAGCTGCTCGTGAAGCTTGGCGAACCAAGCGTCGGCCCGCTGGCAGAAATACGCCGCAAGTCGTTCTTCGCCGATGCCCGATGCGCCGCCGTGTGGACACTGTCCCGTCTCATCAGTCTGAAGGCGCAGGCGGCGGTGCGCGAGGCGCTGCAGGATCCGATGACCGAGGTTCGCATCGCCGCCGCGCAGGCCGTCGGACTGGCCGGGGACGACGAGGCGCTCGACGCCTTGCACGCCATGCTTCAACACGACCAAGCCCCGGTGCGGCGCGAGGCCGCCACCGCGCTGGGCCGCATCGGTGACAAGCGCAGCAACGGCCCGCTCGTCACCGCCGCGACGCGCGCCGCCGACCGCTTCGAGGAGCACGCGATCACCTACGCGCTCATCGAGAACTTTTCCCGCATGACGAACCAAAGCATCGGCAGCTCCATCCCGCAGTTGTTCACGCTCCCGCCGCGCAGCACGAAGGCCGCGCTCATCGCGTTCGACCAGATGGACAACAGCCAGCTCCAAATGACGCACGTCACGCCGCTGCTGCAGAGCAAGGACGCCGAACTGCGCCGCACCGCGCTTTGGGTTTTCACGCGCCATCCCGACTGGAGCGCGGGTGTCCGCGACTATTTGCGCGCGCGGTTGCGCGCGGACAAGTGGGATGCGGGTGAGGAAGAGCTGCTTCGCGAGACGCTGTTGAACTTCGCCGCAGACGCGGCGTTGCAAGGCATCGTGGCGGTCACGCTCAACCGGCCAGAAACGAAGGAGGCGCGGCGGCTGTTCCTGCTCGACGTGCTGGAGCGCAGCCCGCTGAAGAAGTTTCCCGATTCGTGGAACGAAGTGCTCCGCGCGTTGCTGGAAGGACAGAGCAACGCGCTCCGCCTGCGGACACTCGCGCTGATTCGCACACGCGGCCTCACGGAGTTCGACGGCCTGCTCAGGCGTTTTGCCGGCGCGGACAAGGAGACCCGCCCGGTTCGCATTGCGGCCATCGCCGCGCTGTCTCCCCGCGCCAGCCCGCTGGATACAAATCACTTTGCGTTCCTGAGCGAAACCGCTTCCGGCAAAGACTACGCGTCCCGCGGCGCGGCCGCGCAGGTGCTGGGCAAAGCAAAGCTGGGCGAGGCACAACTGGCCGCGCTCGCCGCGAGCAATGTGGCGAAGGCGGACAGTGTCACTCTGCTCGCGCTGGCAGAGGCGTATCGCGGCGGCAAGAGCGAGGCGGCCGGTCAGGCGCTTATTGCCGCGTTGACGCAGAACAAGGCCGCCGCAGAAGTCATGAGTGCCACGTTGCTCGGCGACTTGCTCGCGAGCTACCCCGAGTCTGTCCGCTCGACCGCGAAGCCGCTGACCGCGCGGATCGAAGCCCGGCAGGCGGAGCGCATCAAGTTCCTCAACCAGATGGGATCGCTGCTCACTGATGGTGATGTTGGGCGCGGCCGGGCTGTCTTCTTCGGCCAGAAGTCGCAGTGCTCCGCCTGTCACGCCATCGGCAAGGAAGGTGGCACGCTGGGGCCGGACCTGACTTCCATCGGCGCGATCCGTTCGGGACGCGACATCCTGGAGGCGATGGTTTTTCCGAGCGCCAGTTTCGTGCCGGGTTACGAGCCGATGCGCGTGGAGACGAAGGACGACGTCATCACCGGCAACATCGTGCGCGAGGACAGCAGCGCGGTGGTGGTGAAACTCAACGCCGTGCTGGAGCAGCGCATCCCGCGCGGCGACATCAAGAGCATCACACCCGGCACGGTGTCAATAATGCCCGAGGGTTTAACCGTTGGGCTGACAACCGAGGAGTTGCGCGACTTGCTGGCGTTTCTCCAGGCGCAGAACGGCGAGCAGTGGTTGCTGCCGCAGCGACGGGGAAAATGATCACTTCTTCGCTGCCTTCAGCGCCGCCTTCGTCGCCGCCTGCAACTCGTCGAGGTCCGGCTTGAGTTCATCCTTCGTCGCGCGGTCCATGCGGTCGATGAAGAGGATGCCGTGCAAGTGGTCGGCCTCGTGTTGCACGCAGCGCGCGAGCAGGCCGCCGGCCCGGAAGGCGACGACCTCGCCCTTTTCGTTCGTCGCCGTCACGTCCACGGACCCGGGGCGCTCGATCTCACCGTAGAGTTTTGGAAAACTGAGGCAGCCTTCCGAGCCGGCTACGGTTTCGCCAACGGGCTTCACCACGGGATTGAGCAGCACCAACGGCATGATGGACTTCGGGTCGGCGGGCTTCCCGTCCAACTCCAGCGTGGAGGGGCGGTCCTCGATGGGCCGGATGTCAATGACGGTGAGTTGGAGCGCGTGGCCGACCTGCTGCGCGGCAAGACCGACGCCGTGGTGGGCTTCCATCGTCTCGAACATGTCGGCGATGAGCTGCCGGATTTCAGGGGTGACTTCGGTGACGACCGCACCTTTCTTGCGGAGCACGGGGTCGCCGTATTTGCGGACGGAGAGTTTCATGGAACGGAAAGCGCCGGTTCAATCAACCTTGACCCCGACCACCTGCAGGATGCGGTCGAGGTCGTCATCGTTGAAGAAGCGGATTTCCACCGCGCCCCTGCCCTTGCGGTAGCGCAGCGCGACCTTCGTGCCGAAACGCTCCTGCAACTTGGTTTCGAGGCTCGCAACATGGACATCGCGCGGCGCGGCAGGCTTGTTGCCGCTCGTGGGTTTGACCGGGGCCTGCGTGCTGGATTGCTGGAGTCGCGCGACGAGGTCTTCGGTTTGGCGGACATTCAAGCCGTCCTTGAGCACGCGCTCGGCGGCAAGCTTTTGCTCCGCCATGCCGGACAGACCGAGAATCACTTTTGCGTGCCCGACGGAAAGCAGCCCGTGACGGAGGTAGGCTTGCAGCTCTGGCGCAAGCTTGAGCAGCCGCAGCGCGTTGGCGACGACGGCGCGGCTCCGGCCAACCTTGGCGGCGGCGGTCTCCTGCGTGATCTGGAACTGCTCGATGAGCTGCGCGTAGCCGAGGGCTTCCTCGATGGGGTTGAGGTTTTCGCGCTGGAGGTTTTCGACGAGGGCGAGTTCGAGCACCGTGCGGTCGTCAGCCTCGCGGACGATGACGGGAACTTCCTTGAGGCCGGCGAGCTGCGCCGCGCGCCAGCGACGCTCACCGGCGATGAGTTCAAAACCTTCGCCACGCGCGCGGACGATGAGCGGCGCGAGAATCCCCTGCGCCTTGATGGAGTCGGCCAGCTCGCGGAGCGCGTCCTCGGCGAAATCCTTCCGAGGCTGAAAGGCGCACGGGCGCACGCTCGCGATGGCGACGGGGCGCACTAGCTCGCCAGATGCGGCGGAACTCGGCAGAGAAATGGGCGACGCGGGCTTCGCGACGGCGGCTCCGCCTCCCAGCAACGCGCTCAAGCCGCGTCCCAAAGCAGGTTTCGACATGGCGGGAGAGTGGAAAAGCGCGGCGGGGTTGTCGAGCGGGTTTCCTCTCGCCCGCCCGTTGACGCTCCTTCCACCGCGCATTAGCGTCCCGCCGCATGATTAACTTGGCCGAAGCCCAGCCCGCGTTGCGCAAGCCGCTGTCGCCCGCACGGGCCGAGCCGCTCGCACGCGAAGTCCTCGCGCTCAAGCGGAAGCTCAACGCTGTCATCCTCGCGCACAACTACCAGGTGCCGGAGATTCAGGACGTGGCGGACTTCGTGGGCGATTCGCTCGGCCTCGCGCAGCAGGCGGCGGGAACAAGCGCGGATGTCATCGTCTTTTGCGGAGTCCATTTCATGGCGGAAACGGCGAAGATCTTGAACCCTGGCAAAGTCGTCGTGCTGCCCGACAAGGACGCAGGCTGCTCGCTGGAGGAAAGCTGTCCCGCACCCGCGCTCGCGAAACTACAGGCCACCAATCCGAACTTCTACACCATTGCCTACATCAACTGCTCGGCGGCTGTGAAGGCGTTGAGCGACGTGATCGTCACCAGCGGAAACGCGGAGAAAATTGTCCGCGCCGCGCCCAAGGACCGCGACCTCCTCTTCGTGCCGGACGAGAACCTCGGCCAGTGGGTCATGGAGCAGACGGGCCGCCCAATGACTCTGTGGCGCGGCAACTGTTACGCGCACGTCGAGTTCCAGCGCGACCAGGTGCTCCGCGCCCGCGCAGCGTATCCTGACGCGAAGATCATCGTGCATCCAGAGAGCCTGCGCGAAGTGCGCGCGCTGGCGGACTCGGTCTGCTCGACGGAGAAGATGATCACCTATTGCAAGATCAGCCCGGCGAGGCGCTTCGTCATCGTCACCGAGTCGGGCATCATTCACCGGATGCAGAAAGAGTGTCCTGGCAAGGAATTCCTCTGCGCGCCGGTGTTCGATGTGATGCGGATGCCCACGGACAACTGCCGGTGCAGCGAGTGCCGCTACATGAAGATGAACACGCTGGAGAAATTGCGTGACTGCATGAAGAATTTGTCACCGCGCCTCGAACTGCCCGCCGAGATTCTCACCAAGGCCCGCGCGCCGATCGTGCGGATGCTGGAAATTTCCGCGCGAGTTTGACCGTGCAAGCGGCTTGCAACCGCCCCGATTCTTCCCGCACAACCGGACGATGACTGTGGTCCCCACCGTGGTCTGAAGCAAATCTTGTCCGGTCTCCGCCAATTCTCGGTTATCGCTCCGCCTCGGGGTGAGCCATGCAAGGAGCATGAAAACGGTTCGTTTCATCATCGCAGTCGTGTTGGCGTCTGGTTTGGTTGTCCGCCCCACCCGAAACTCTTTCGGCCAGGCCCTCGCTGACCAGCCAGTCATCGGCCAGGAAAACGCCGTGCTCACGCAGCCGCCGTTCGTGCCGCCACCCATCAAGCGCTCCCACGCTACGAAAGTCATCGTGCAGCTCGAAGTCCGCGAGGTGGTCAAGCAACTCACGAGCGGCGTGGACTATGTCTTCTGGACCTTCGGCGGCGATGTGCCGGGCAGCTTCATCCGCGTGCGCGAGGGTGACTTGGTTGAGTTCCACCTCTCGAACCACGCGACCAGCAAGATGCCGCACAACATTGATCTGCACGCTGTCACTGGCCCCGGTGGCGGCGCGACGTCGTCCTTCACCGCGCCCGGGCACACGTCGCAGTTCTCCTTCAAGGTGCTCAATCCCGGCCTTTACGTTTACCACTGCGCCACCGCGCCGGTCGCGATGCATGTCGCGAATGGGATGTATGGCCTGATCCTCGTCGAACCGAGGGAAGGACTGCCGTCGGTGGACCGCGAATTCTACGTGATGCAAGGCGACTTCTACACGGCGGGGAAATTTGGCGAACAGGGGTTGCAGCCGTTTGATCTGGAGAAGGCCGTGGATGAACGGCCGAGTTACGTCGTTTTCAACGGCGCGGTCGGCTCGCTCGTCGGGGACAGGGCGCTCAAGGCGCGCGTTGGCGAAACCATCCGGCTCTACGTTGGCAACGGCGGGCCGAATCTCCTCTCCTCGTTCCACGTCATCGGCGAGATCTTCGACACCGTCTATCCCGAGGGCGGCACGAAGCTCGCGCAGAAGAACGTGCAAACCACGCTCATCCCCGCCGGCGGCTCGGCGATCGTGGAGTTCAAAGTGCAGGTGCCCGGCACGTTCATCCTCGTGGATCACTCGCTCACGCGCGCGTTCCACAAGGGCGCGTTGGGCATGCTCAAAGTCGAGGGCAACGAGGACAAACTCGTCTATTCCGGCAAGGAAGTGGACGCGATCTACCTCGGCAGCCAGGCCGAGGCCGGCACGGAAGGTGCCAAGCGGCTGGCCGTGTTGCAGGCGGCGCTGGCGCGCGAAGTGAAGACCAACACCCAGGTCGTCGCGTTGACAAAGGAAATCCAGATCGAGAAGGGCAAACAGGTGTTTATGCAGACGTGTTTCGTCTGCCACCAGCCGAATGGCGAGGGAATCGCCGGCCAGATCCCGCCGCTCGCCAAGTCCGACTTCCTCAT
The DNA here is from genome assembly GCA_964478755.1 of uncultured Klebsiella sp. Classification (GTDB taxonomy): domain Bacteria; phylum Verrucomicrobiota; class Verrucomicrobiia; order Limisphaerales; family SXTU01; genus SXTU01. The sequence goes on along the minus strand of CAYZJP010000075.1, from coordinate 15,414 downwards.
GGCGGACACCGAGCGCGCCATCCGCGGCGTGTTGCAAGGCCAGTCGGGAGAGATGATCGTCAACGGCAAGACTTACAACGCCGTGATGGTGCCGCTCAACACGCTCACCGACGAGCAGGTGGCCAACGTGCTGACCTTCGTGCGAAACAGTTGGGGCAACTCCGGCGAGGGCGTGAAAGCGGAACACGTCCGCAAGTTGCGCGGAGAACTGCCAGCGCCCAAACCCAGCTCGTTCGAGTGATACGTGTCCATGCGAATCAATTTCAAAATCTTATTGGCACTTTTCGCCGGGGCGACGCTCTCCACTGCGGACGCCGCGGTGACGATCCCTGCGAGCGAGGGGATGGCGTTGGTTCCCGCTGGCGTCTTCCGTCCACCCTTCCGCGTTGCCGCACAACCGGCGGAGACGCCCGTCGCCGCCTTCCAACTCGACGTGCTGCCGGTCACAAATGAGGACTTCCTGCGCTTCGTCCGCGCCAATCCTGAGTGGCGGCGATCGGGCGTGGACCACCGCTTCGCCGACGTGAACTACTTGAAGCACTGGGCCGGCGATCTTGAACTCGGCGACACGCTGACCAACGCGCCGGTCACGAACGTCTCGTGGTTCGCCGCGCGCGCTTACGCGCGATGGCTCGGCAAACGGCTGCCGCGGTTGAAGGAGTGGGAACTCGCCGCCGCCGCAAGCTCCGCCCAGCCCGATGGCACGCGTGAGCCGGAATTTCAGCAGCGGATATTGCGCTGGTATTCCGCGCCCACTCCGAGCCGCCTGCCCGCTGTCGGCACCGGCCCGGCGAACTTCTTTGGCCTCCGCGATTTGCACGGCTTGGTCTGGGAATGGGTCGCCGACTTCGACGCGCCCTGGGCGGGCAACGAGCTGACCGGAGCCGAGCGCGATGCGTTCTGCGGCGCTGGTGCGTTGGCGGCGCGTGACCCGGACGCGTATGCGGCCTTCATGCGCTACGGCTTCCGCAGCAGCCTGCAAGCAAACTACTGCGTCGGCACGCTCGGCTTCCGCTGCGCAAAGACGCCCGACATCCCGGCACATTGAAGCCGCCGAAATGTCATCGAACTCTTTCAAAGCGGTGCGCGTCTGAGTGGGCGCACTCGCACATGAAAACCATCCTCGTCTTCGGCGGTTTCGCAATGTTTGCGCTGGCGTCCATTTCGCCACCCCGTTCGTCTGCGGAGCCGTTGCCGCCGGTCGGATTGCCGCGCCTGGAACGCACCAACCTGCTCGTCTATCGCGACGTGGTCGGCAACGTCCAGCGCGTGAAATCCCCGAACGACTGGCTGCAACGTCGCGCTGAGATCGTGCGCGGCATGGAGCGTGTGATGGGAATTCTTCCCGGCGCGGAGAAGCGTTGCCCGCTCGACGTGAAGATCGAAGAGGAGACGGATTGCGGCAGTTACGTGCGGCGGCTCATCACGTATCAGAGCGAGCCAGGCGTAGGCGGACGCACGCCAGCCTATTTGCTCATTCCGAAGGACGCGCTCAGCCGGAAAAAGAAAGTTCCCGGCATTCTGTGTCTGCACGGCACCGACAACAAAACCGGGCACGGTGTCGTCGTGGGTCTGGGCGGGAAACCCAACCGCCAATACGCCGCCGAGCTGGCCGAGCGCGGCTTCGTCACGCTCGCGCCTTCGTATCCGCTGCTGGCGAACTACCAGCCCGACCTCAAGGCGCTCGGCTGGGAAAGCGGCACGCTCAAGGCAGTGTGGGACAACATGCGCGGCCTTGACCTTTTGGAGTCGCTGCCATTCGTGAATGCGAAGGCGGGCTTCGGCACGATTGGCCATTCACTCGGTGGGCACAACTCCGTTTACACCGGCGTCTTCGACCAGCGACTCAAGGTCGTCGTCTCCAGTTGCGGGCTCGACTCGTATCTCGACTACTACGGCGGCAACCCGAAGAACTGGGAGCCAGAGAAGGGCTGGTGCCAGACGCGCTACATGCTCAAGCTCGCCGCCTACAATGGCCGGCTGGCGGAAATCCCCTTCGACTTCCACGAACTGATCGGAGCGCTCGCGCCGCGGGTCTGCTTCATCAACGCGCCGCTCAAGGACTCAAACTTCAAGTGGGACAGCGTGGACCGCGTGGTCGCCGCAGCGGCGCAGATTTACAAACTCCACGGCAGGCCGGAGAACCTGATCGTCGAGCATCCCGACTGCGACCACAACTTCCCGGACGCGATGCGCGAGAAGGCTTACAAACTTTTTGAGCGGCACTTGCGCGCGCCCTGAGCCGTTCAGCGCAGTTCAAACGGCAGCCTCACCGTCTTCTGCTCCAGCCGCTTCGTCACGCCCTCGAACAGGTCCACTTCAAACGGTTTGCCGATGTTGTTGCCCGCGAGGTCTTCGATGGTCGTCTCGACGACGAGCGAATAGTGGCCGGCCCTCCATGACTGCTGCGGAAGAAATTTCCAGATGCGCTCGCGCTCAGTGAGGAACGCCTCACCTGGAATCGCCTGACCAGTCCCGTCCACGACGTGAATCATGCGCAGCGCAAGCGCAGAATCCATCGGCTTGGCGAGGTCAACGGCCATCGGCTCGCGCGTGCGGATAGGTGGCGCCTGATAGCCCCAGCGGCGCGGGTCCGGCGGCTCCCGGTCGGGCGGGCCGACGAAGAAGCGCTTTATGAATGCCTGTTTGAGCGGATTGCCGTCGGCGTCCTTCCAGCCACGCGCGATGATGAGCATGAAGCGCCGGCCGGCGACGAGCGCGGGACCAATTTCCTCCAGCGGCCTGACCTCGCGCTTGATGCGACCCGGATCAATGAAGAGCGTGAGCCGCAGCCCATCGTTGCTCCACAGCTCCTCGGCGAGTTCGAGAAAGGGCAGCTCGACGGGCTGGTTCGCGTCGTTGAGCAGGCGGATGTGCTCGTAAATGTTGCCGTGACTCATCGGCTTCGAAAAGTGGACGTAGAATTTCAGCAGGTTCTCCGGCAGCACGTCGGCACTGGGATAAACCTGCGTGACCACCGTGGTGCTATGTTCGGGACGCACGGGCACTTGCAGGACGGACGTCACCTTGCCGGCGTCCAATGCGGGCGCGCCGGGAAGCTGCCCCGCGTCGAACACAGCGCGATAGCGCAAACCCGGCTCCAGCGGAAAAGCTGGCAAAAAACGAAGCAGACTGCCTTCTACGCGATGCTCGCCCAGCATCGGGAGCGGTTCAGTGCCCGGCTGCTCGACGAACACCGACAGCACGCGCGGCCAGTTCGTCGCGGGCCAGTTGGTGGATTGCAGTGCGGCCAGCGTGTCCTTGCCCAAGCCGGAGACTTCGAGCGTCAGGCGATTCGTCTCTTTCGGAGCCGCGACCCAGCGGAGAAAGACGGCCGTGAAACCGGGCGGGCGGTTTGGCCCCTCAGCCGCACGAATCTCCATCACGCCGAGCGAGACAAAGAGGAGGCCGGCAAATGCCGGCCTCCATGTCGCAAGCAGTGATTGTCCGCGTCTTCCGCTCACGGGAGCGGGAGCGATTCGAGATTCAGCGCACCGCTCTCGGCACGCCGGATGACGATCGCGTTTTCGTGGTCGAGCTTGTCGAGTTGCTCGATGCCCTTCCACGACTCGATGGTTTCATACGTCATGCCCTTCGTGCCGCCGCCCCCAACGGGTGCGGTGATGGAGTCGGCCCCGGCGATGTGATCAGTCGTGATCTTCATCACGCCGCGGCTGTTGTTGGCCAGCAGAAGCCAGTCCTTGCCGTCCTTCTGATACACGATCATGTCCAGCGGACGGTTGCGGTTGCCGAGTTCGGCGATGGTTTTGCCCTTAATTTTCGCACCGGGCTTAAGCTCGCCGATTGGGAACTGCACTAGCGGCGTGCAAGTGTAGGCGGCGAGGAGCTGCGCCTCATTGCCGACCTTGAACGCAACGAACGTGCGGATGGGCGAACGAGTCTCAAACCTCCCGTGCGCGCCGTGGTAAATCTCGACGCTCGTGCCGTTGGCAACTTTCTGAAACGGGAACGGGATGGCGCGCAGCGTGGAGGAAAACTCCTCGTTCGACAGGCCGGCGACGAGGAGGCGGTCTTCGAGGAACGCGATGTCAGTGATGGATTCCTGGCGCGGATTGCTCTGTTTCTTGCCCTCACCCTGCACGCCTTCGACCGGCGCGTCGGGCAATTCGGCGCGCGAGTGCTTCACCTTGTCGAGCGAGACGACTTCGAGGCTGCCGTCGCCCTTCACGCGCACGAGCACCGGCGTCGCGCCGGTCCCGCGCCCGCGCGTGACTGCAAGGTAGGCGGTGTGAGAGACCGGGTTCACCGCGAGATCCTCGATCAGAAGCTGGTCGGCGGCGGTGCCGAGCAACGCGGCAAGTTTTTGGTTGATGCCGTCAATCTTCACTGCCTTGGCGGCTGCGGCCTTCGTGTCGCCAGTGGCGACTGCCACGAGCGCAGCCGCACGCGTGTCCGCGATGAACAGGATTCCGTCCGGCCCGAAGGCGATTGGCCCGGCGGATTTGAGGGCGACGTTGCCTTCGGTCATGCCGGAGGTCCAGTTGGCGGCGGTGGCGGTGCCGGCGAGCAAAGCCAGGCCAAGCGACGCAGCGAGGAGGGAGGGAGTTTTCATAGGTTACAGGCTGAGACGCGGGCGAGCCGCGCTGGGTTTCAGTGTCAGGATGTGTGGCGAACTGACAGCATAGGAGCGCGTCCTGGGACGGCCTTCAACACCTTTTTCGCTCAATACACCCGGCGGAGATTCGACGGCAGGATGTTCAGCTCGCCGCGATACTTGGCCACGGTGCGGCGCGCGATGGTGATGCCCTTCGCGACGAGGAGCTTCACGATGGCGTCGTCGGCGAGCGGGTTGAACTGGTCCTCGCCCTTGATGATCTCGGCGACCATGTCCTTGATGCTGGTGTTGGCGACCGCCTGGCCGTCCGCCGAGGTGAAACCGGAGGTGAAGAAGTGCTTCATCTCGAAGACGCCGTGGGGCGTCTGCATATATTTTCCCGAGACGCCACGGCTGACGGTGGTCTCGTGGACGCCGACGACTTCGGCGACCTGGTTCATGGTGAGCGGCTTGAGATGCGCAGTGCCCAGCTCCATGAAGTCCCGCTGCCGCTTCACGATTTCGCTGGCGATGTTGTGGATCGTTTGCTGGCGCTGGTGCAGGCTCTTGATGAGAAACTTCCCGGCGCGGATTTTGTCGCGGATGTATTCGCGCACATCAGGCGTGGTTTCCGCGCGGGACATCATGTCCTTGTAATGGTTGCTGATGCGCAGATGTGGAACCTGTTCGTTGTTCAGCGTGACCACCCATTCGTCGCCGATCTTCTGCACGAAGACTTCGGGGACGATGTATTGCTCGTTGTCCGGCAGAAACGCACGCCCGGGACGCGCCTCAAGATGGGCGATGCGATCCACGGCCTCCTGAATGTCCACGACGTCCTGATTCAAAGCGCGGGCGATCTCTGGAAAACGTCGGCGGCCCAGCGCCTCCATGTGCCCGGTGACAATCCGATATTCCAGCGTGTTCTGCCGACCAGCGCGTTCCAACTGTAGCCGCAGACACTCGCCCAGATCGCGCGCGCCGACACCCGGAGGCTGGAAGTCCTGCACCACTTTGAGCGCGGCGGCGAATTTCTCTGTGGAAACGCCCGTGGAGGCGGAAAGTTCCTCCAGGCTGGTTGCAAGCCAGCCACGTTCGTCAATGTTGCCGACGATCATCTCCGCCAGCGGCACCTGCTCCGGCGTCAGCTCGGAGTCGCGCACCTGCTCGAGCAGCACTTCCTGCAACGACTGCCCGGCCACGAGTGAATCAAACATGAACTGCCGGCGTTCCTCGTCCTCCGGGCTGGAGCGGCTGGGCTGGGCGAAGCTGTCGCGCCACTCTTGGTCGTTCTGCGTGAGCCGCTCGAACTCCGCCTGAAAATCATCCACCGGCTCCGGCGCGTCCTTCTCAGGTGCCGGCTCCGCGCTTAAGTCGGCGGGCGGTTCGGCGGGATCGAGCTGATCGGCGGCCTCGTCCTTGTCCTTTTCCGCCTTCTCCTCCTGGTCAGGCTCAGCGACCGCGACCTCTTCGAGCATCTCGTTTTGTTGCAGTTCGGCCTCGACTTGGGCGCGCAGTTCGAGAATGGGAGCCTGCAACAGCGCGAGCGACTGCTGGAGCTGCGGTGCCAGCACCATCGACTGCGACATCTTCTGCGACAAATACAGGCCTTGAGCCATTGATTGGCGGGAGGGTAAACCCGGCGCGAAAGTTGCTCAAGCGGGAAGAAACCAAATCGCCGGGCACTCAGGCAAGCACGCCTTCAATGACATGGCCGTGAACGTCCGTGAGCCGGCGCTCGATGCCGTTGTGGTAGAAGCTCAGCCGCTCGTGGTCGAGGCCGAGGAGATGCAGCAGGGTCGCATGCAGGTCGTAGATCGTCGTGACGTTTTCGACCGCGCGATAACCGAAGTCATCCGTTGCGCCGTAACTGAAACCGCGCTTCACGCCCGCGCCCGCCAGCCAGATGGTGAAACCGCTCGGGTTGTGGTCACGTCCACTCGCGCCTTTCTGAAACGTCGGCATTCGCCCGAACTCTGTGACGAAGGCGACGAGCGTGTCCGCAAGCAGGCCGCGTGACTTGAGGTCGCGCAGCAGCGCGGCGCAGGGCTGGTCGAGGATGTCCGCATGGCCAGGATACTGGTTCGCAATGGTCTTGTGCCCGTCCCAGTTGCCGACGCCCTCGCCCATCGCATACGAGCCGTTGAAGAGCTGCACGAAACGCACCCCACGCTCCAAGAGCCGGCGCGCGAGCAGACAGTTCTTCGCGAAGCCGGCCTTGTTCTTGTTCGCGTCGTTCACGCCGTAGAGCGCGAGCGTGGCGGCGCTTTCGCCCCGCGAGTCGCCGACTTCGGCGGCGGCGAGCTGCATCCGCGCCGCGAGTTCGTAGCTGGCGATGCGCGCGGACAGCTCGCTGTCGCCGGGGTGCTGCGTAAGGTGCCGCTCGTTCAGAAATTTCACGAAGTCGCGCGTGGCCACGTCGGCGTCCGCATTGATGGATGTGGGCCGCGCGAGGTTCGCGATGGGTTTGTCCGCGTTGAACGGCGTGCCCTGATACGCGGCGGGCAGGAAGGCTGACGCCCATTGGCGCGTGCTGATTTGCGGCACGCCGCGCGGATCGGGAATCGCGACGTAGGCCGGGAGGTTCTGGCTCTCGCTGCCGAGCGCGTAGCTCACCCATGCGCCGATGCTCGGAAAACCGTCCAACACGAAGCCCGTGCTCATCTGGCTCTCGGCGGGACCGTGCGTGTTTGACTTGCCGGTCATCGAATGGATGAAGCACAGGTCGTCCGCCATCGCTCCGAGATTCGGCAGCAGATCGCTGGTCAGTTTCCCGCACTGGCCGCGTGGGCGGAACTCCCACAGCGGCTTGATCAGGTTGCCATTTTCTCCTTGAAATGTGACAAGCTTGTCCTGCCCCGGCATCGGCGTGTCGTGCCGTTTCACCAACTCCGGCTTGAAATCGAAAGAGTCCACATGACTCAACGCGCCGGTGCAGAAAATCAGCAGCATGCGGCGGGCCTTCGGCGGGAAGTGCGACGAGCGTGGCGCGTAAGGCCGCGCCGGGTCAACCGCCGGCCGGATCGGCGACTTGCTCACCGCGAGCAAGCCCTGTTCCGCCAGCAGCGAGACCAGTGCCACTCCGCCCAAACCCATGCCGCCCCAGCGCAAGAAGTCGCGGCGATCCAGTGAACGGGGGAGAGTTGAATGCCGTTCTTTCATGCGACGAGGAAAAGTGCTGGCTGCGAGAATGCCTTTGAAAATAGGGCTTGCAGTGAGTATGGCATAGATGCCATACTTTGGTCGTGAAGATGACCATGCACATTGATGAAGGCATCCTCGAAAGAGTGATGAAGTGGAGCGGAGCCGCCAGCAAAACCGAGGCCGTGGACATCGCGCTCAAGGAAATGGACAGAAAAGCCAGACTCGCCGAAATCGGAGAGACCGGGCTCGGTTTGAGCAGGGCCGAACTCCTCGCAGCTTTGGACCCAGGCTACGATCTCATGGCGCTGCGTCTGGCGGAGACGCCAAATGCAGCGCCGCCGCCGGTGGCTCCGGCGCGTGGGCCGGTCAGTTATCTCAAGCCGAAGCGCAAGAAGAAGTGACCTGCGACGCCAGTGATCCTCGTTGATTCCTGCATCTTCATCGAGCACCTGCGCGCGGGCCGCGACCCGGCGCAGGTGCTCGCGCCTTACGCACAGACTTACGACCTCGCCACGTGTGGCGTCATCCGCTGCGAAATCTTGCGCGGGATGCGCACGCCCAAATCCCACGCAGCGCTCGCTGCCTACTTCGACTGCCTGCTCTACATCCCGACGCTCAACAAAGTCTGGGAAGCCGCCGAGGAAGTCCTCTGGCAGACCGACCGGCGCGGTTTCAAAATTCCGCTGACTGACGCCATCATTGCGGTCTGCGCGATGAAGGCCGGCGGTGCCGTGCTCACTCACGACAAGCACTTCAAAGCCATTCCCGGTCTGCGGGTGCTGGATCATTTCCCTGACTGAAGTGTTTTTCATCGGCGGGTTCAGAAGACGGTCAGGAACTCGCTGGTGTTAAACAGCGCGCGACACAAGGCGGCCAAGCCATGCGCCTGCACCAGCTTCACGGCCGCCGCCAACTCATCTCTGCTGGGCGCGCGCGTGAAGCCAAGCTGGAAAGCGCGTTGCACCTGAGCTTCGATCCCCTGTCCTGCTTCGCGCTCGACCCGCTCGCCAAAAAACTGCGCCTGCTGCACCGCAAACGGGCTATTCAACAGGTTCAGCGCCTGAAGTGGCGTCGTGCTGCTCGTGCGCTTGGGAGAAACCTGCCCCGCATCTGGGCAGTCGAACGCACCGAAGGTGTTGTCCAGCTCGGTGCGCGGCTTGGACTGATAGACCATGCGGCGGAACTCCGTCGGACCGAAGTCCGCGCGCGAGTTATAGACCTTCACGTAATTGTTGTTCGCCTCGAAAAGGTCAAACCCCGGCCCACCCATCGTGCGGTCAAGCTTGCCGCTCACGGCGAGCATCGCGTCCCGCAGTGGCTCGGCCTCCAGACGGCGCGCGGGGAAATGCCAGAGGAGGCGGTTCGATGAGTCGAGGGCCGCAGGCCGAGAGCCGGGCGATTTCGCGCTTCGACTTTCGACACTCGACTGTGTGAAGGCCTCGCTTGTCAGAATCAGCCGGTGAATGTGTTTGAGCTTCCAGCCGCTCGCCATCAACTCGCTCGCCAGCCAGTCGAGCAGCTCCGGGTGCGACGGACGCCCGCCGTTCAATCCGAAGTCGCTTGGCGTGTCCACGAGGCCGGTGCCGAAATGGTAATGCCACAGCCGGTTCACGATGACACGTGCGGTAAGCGAGTTCTCCGGCGAACCGAGCCACTTGGCCAGCGCAAGGCGACGCTCTTGGTCCGGCGCATCAGCGGGCAAAGTCAGCTTCGGCACAAACGCGGCCAACGCCCCCGGGGCAATCTTCTCACGCGGCTGCATCGGATCGCCCCGATGCATACGGAACGTGTCACCGGGCTTCACGAACCTTCCGGCATAGATCATCGGAAACGTGGTCGCGGCCGCAATGTCCGTCTCCAGTTTCTTGCGCGCTGCAAGCAGGTCCGCGAGCTGTCCGGCCTCGGCGGGGGCCATGCCCTCCGCCGAGTAGGTGACGCCGCCGGACGCCTTGGTGCCAAAGGCGAGCCGGTCATCCGAAGTCGCCACCGTTTGCCACGCCGCGTCGTCGCGCGAGACTTCGATGCGGTAGCGCGTGGCGAGCCGGTCGTTGTAACGCGGCACGTTGTCGCGATCGCGGCTCCACTGCACGCGGTCAATCGTCTCGGCGTTTGCGAACTCGATTTGCACCCAGCCTTTCCCGCGCTCGTTGGAAATCCAGCTTCGGTCGTTGCCGTATTGACCGTCGTTGACGTGCTCCAGCTTGTGAATCGCATAGCCCGGCAACGTGCTCGAGGCCGTGGCCTTGGCGCCCGCGCTGGCCAGCGCGACATTGCGCGGCGAAGTCTCGGCGGTGAACACCTCCAACTCGTCAATGCACGGTTCGAGCTGCGTGGTCTCGGTGATGGTGAAGCGGAGAAACTTCGCGGCTGTCGGGTTGAAGCGGTCGAGGTTCAAACCGCGCGTGACCGGCGGGCGGCGGGCTGGCGCATTCGTGCCCGCTTGGGCTACCGGCTCGAAACGCTCCAACTGGCGCATGACCGACGCGAGTTGTGCTTTCAACGCGTCGGCCTTCGCCGTCAGCTCTGCGAAATTCGCCGGCTTCACCGCGCGCTCGCCATGCTGCACGCCCGCGAAGCACGCGACCACCGCGTAATAATCCGTCGTCGCGATGGGATCGAACTTGTGATCGTGGCAACGCGCGCAATGCAGCGTGAGGCCGAGGAACGCGCTCGCCGTCGTCGCGGCGAAATCATTCAGATCGTCCGCGCGCTGGTTCGCCGTGAGCACGGGATCGGGTGATTTCACCACGTCCGTCGGCCCGCCGACGATGAAGCCCGTGGCCTCGTCCGCGCCGAGCGCGTCACCCGCAAGCTGCTCGGCGATGAAGCGGTCGTAGGGCATGTCGCTGTTGAAGGCGCGGATGACCCAGTCGCGGTAAGGCCAAGCGTTCTTGCGCGCGCCGTTGCTTTCGTAGCCGTTGCTTTCCGCGAAGCGCACCACATCGAGCCAATGCCGCGCCCAGCGCTCGCCAAAGTGGGGGGAGGCGAGAAGCCTCTCGACGAGGTTGGCGATTGCCGATTGCCGACTGCCAGTTCGCAGCTCGCGCTCGAAGGCGGCAGCTTCCTCGGGCGTGGGCGGCAGACCGATGGTGGTGAAATAAAGCCGGCGGATGAGTGTGCGCGAATCGGCAGATGGAGAGAAACTTAGCCCTTTCTCCGTGAGCTTGGCGGTGAGGAAGGCGTCAACGGGATTTCGGATTTCGGATTTCGGATTTCGAGTTGAAGGAACTGTCGGCCGCTTCACTGGCTGCCACGCCCAGTGTTTCGCGCGCGTGCCAGAACCGTCATCAGGCCACTGCGCGCCTTGATCAATCCACGCACGCAGCAAGCCGACTTGTTCCATCGTCAGCGGCTCGCCTTTCTGCGGCATTTGCATATCCGGCACGAGGCCAGCGACAAAGTGAATCAGCGGACTGTCAGCACTCTTGCCGGGAATGATGTCCGGCGCGTGCGAGTCGCCGCCCTTGAGCGCGTCGGCCTTCCGGTCGAGACGGAACTGTGCTTTCTGCTTCTGCGGGCCGTGGCAGGCGTAGCACTTCGCCGCGAAGATGGGCTGGATGTCGCGGGCGAAGTCCACGGCGCGTGTGGCGGCAGCAGGCAGCGTGGCCGGGGCAAGCGCAGCGCCGGCACAGACAAGAGAAGCGATGACATGGCGACAAGACATTCGGGCGGCTGTTCGACGCCATTGTTGAGCGACTAAATCACCGCGAGGAATTTTTTCCACGCCGATCACACAGTGGATGACCCTCGACGGCTGATCCGACGGCGATGTTCCGCGTGACACCCGGCGTCGCGTTTCGCAAGCTCGCACTGATGTTTGCAACGCTCCGCAAGTGGGCTGAGTTCGTGAAGCTTTCGCACACGATCTTTGCGCTGCCCTTCGCGCTGGCCTCGATGGCCGTGGCCGCACGGGAACATCGCGGCTGGCCGGGTTGGCGAACGTTCAGTTTGATTCTGCTCGCAATGTTTTGCGCGCGGACGTGCGCGATGGCCTTCAACCGCATCGTGGACCGCGAGTTCGACGCCGAGAATCCCCGCACGGCAAACCGTCATCTGCCCGCCGGCCAAATCTCGCCCGGCAGCGCGGGGCTGCTGTGCGGTTTGAGCGGCGCTGGTTTGGTCGTCGCGGCGTGGCTGCTGAATCCGGTGTGCTTTTATTTGTCGCCGGTGGCGCTGTTTTTCGTGTGTTTCTATTCGCTGACGAAGCGGTTCACGGACTACACGCACGTTTGGCTGGGCGTGGCACTGGCGCTGGCGCCCATCGGTGCGTGGCTGGGGGTAAAGGGAGAGCTAGGTTTCACCCCGCAGGCGGAACCGCTGGGATCCGGGCCGTTCGGCGTGCTGATCGCGCGACAGGGATTGACCGGGCTGCAACCGCTGGTGCTGGCCGTGGCCGTGGTGCTCTGGCTGGTTGGCTTCGACATCATTTACGCGCTCCAAGATCTGGAGTTCGACCGTGCGCACGGCCTGCATTCGCTGGTCGTGGCGTGGGGCACGAAGAACGCGCTGGCCGCCGCGATGCTCGCACACCTGCTCATGTGGGGCGGGCTGGTGGCCTACGGACTGATGTGCGGCTTCCGGTTCGTCTATTTTGTGGGCTTGGTGCTGATCTTGGGCTGTCTGTTGCTCGAACATTTCCTGGCGCGACGGCGCAGCTTGAACTGGATCAACAACGCCTTCTTCCGCCTCAACGCGGTGATCAGCAGCGTCTTCCTCGTGGTGACGTTGACGGAAGTGGTGTTTCCGCGATTCCAAATCACTCCGTAGCTTCAAGAGTTTTGACACCCGACGGCACGACCAAGCGATTTGACTGAGGCGAAAAAAAAGGGCACCCGTTGCCGGGTGCCCCAAGTGTGAAACAAGTAAATGAGCCTTACAGCGGGAACACTGTTACGAGGCCGTTGTAACCCAAGCTTGCCGAACTTTGGCGCAATTGGGTCGTCAAGGAGGAACTGGTGCCCTGTTGCACGCTGCCGTCCGACAACGCGTAGTTGCCTGAAGCGTCATGCTGCGCTGCCTGATTGGCGGTGGTGTTGCCCGTGATCCAAGCCGCCTGGCCGATGACTTGGTCCATCAGAGAGGTCCGCCCGTTGGCCAGCGGGTTTTGAGCAGGAGCAACCGCCGCGTTGGCCGTGAGGAAGTTGCGATCAGCGCTCAACATCACGTTTGGCTGCGTCTCATCCCCCTGCAGCCCCACGGTGAAGGAGGTGGCGTTGTCCTTGCCCTGCGGCGTGGCCGTTCCACTGACCACGGTGGTCTGAGTGTAGGTGGGATAGGTTCCACCGCTGTTGCCACCAACATTGTTCGGGATATTGTAACCAGTTTGTGTGGTGCTGAAGTCAGCCTTGATATTGTTGAGCTTGTTGCGGTCTCCCGGGCACATCAGGATCTTAGCCGAACCCAGCTAATTGGACATGGCCAA
>CAYZJP010000075.1:0-2283 GCA_964478755.1 uncultured Klebsiella sp. | reverse complement strand
GGTTCCATGGAGATAGTCACGGGAACCCTTGTAGCCAAGCTCCAGCGGAACCGATTCAATTGTTTTCATAGGATATTGCTCATATTGGGGTAGAGTTCCTGGGCAAGACGTCCAGCGCCGCGACCATCGACATATTCTTTACCCAACGTACTCATCCGCTCCCGGAGCTCTGGATTGCCGGCCAACTTCATGAGCTGGTCGCGGAACCAGTAAGCTTTCAAGTCGTTCAACGCTCCAAGGTCTACCGCAACACCCATGCGATTCCAAGCTTGGGCGTTGGCGCTGTTGGCCACAGCGGGAGGTGCAGCCGCCGCAGGACTTACGGTCGGATTCACGGCGGCGTTATACCATTGGGTCATCGGCGCGGTGGTGTAAGAGGCGGACGGCACCCGGTAGGGGAAACGGTCGTCGTTGTCGTTGGCAAACACCTTGAAAGCCAGACCGACCTGCTTGAGGTTGTTCGCGCATTTGATACGCGCGGCCTTGGCTTTGGCCTTGGCGAGGGCGGGCAGGAGCATGCCGGCCAGAATTGCGATGATGGCGATTACGACCAGCAGCTCGATGAGCGTGAAGCCCCCGGCTTTTTTGCTTTTTGTGATTTTCATGTGCGTTTTGTTTTTGTTGTCTAGCCGACACCCCAAGAACCGCTCTCAGGGCACCAACGTAGGTCTTGTCGCTCCACAAGCAGTGTTGGTGCCAATGTTCATAATTACCTTGGCAAATTAATCACGAGCAAGTTTGTTTTTTAGAGTAATAGATGGAACTAGTGTTTTATGAATAAGTTAGATAAGAATTAATGCGTGCACCATCGTTCGTTCGATTTGAATGTTTCGTTCGTGAAAGCTCAATGAACCACAAACCAATCTCCCAACTGCCAAGAGTCAAAGGAAAATCTCGCGCGAAACGCGTGAAAATCCCGCACTCAGTCCTCAACGGCTAATGGCGCAGTAGCCACCGTTGGAAGTCCGGCTTCCGCTACGGACCGGTGCGGGAATGAGAGACTGATCAGATTGAGGTTGTGGCGTGGCAAAACTCGAAACTGGCACCTGATTCCACCATTCGCAAGAATCTTCAATGATCCATGCCCTCGGCAGCGAAAAGAGTTAAAAGGTGGGTCCGGTAGCTGAGGTCGGGCTAAACGCAGGGTGCTTCGCGTCGCCGCCAGCTTGAAGGAACGCCAGCAGGTCGAGGATTTGTTCCTTGTTCAGGAGGTTCAACAATCCCGGCGGCATGATGGAACTGCTCTGCGCGCGGCTCTTGATGTCCTGCTTCGGAAACTTCTTCACCATCGCTTCGCCGGGGCCGGTCTGGATGGTGAGCGTGTCGCCTTCCTCCTTGAGCAGAAAGCCGGTGAAGGGGTCGTCGTTGCCGATGGTAAACTCGTAAGGGCGATAGCGCGGTTCGATGGTCTTGGACGGTTCGAGGATTTCCCCGAGCACAGTCTTCGCGTCGCTTTTGTATTTGGTGAAGACACCGGTCAGCTCCGGCCCCCACTGCACGCCGTCCGCGCCGACTTTGTGGCACGCAATGCACCCCACGCTCGTGAAAAGCGCCTTGCCCTTCGCGAAGTCCCGACCTTTCGCCAGCTTTGCCAGCTCGCCTTCCAAGTCCGCGAGTTTCCATTCGGTGATCACGGGCGCGGCGGGTTCGGCGTGGCCCTGCGCGAGATACTCGTCGAGGTCCGGCACGACCTTGGGCACGCCGCGCAACCGCTGCCAGGGACCAGGATACGGGCAGGGGTAGGGATAATCCCCCGGCCCCTTAGGGCGGGCCAAGCCCCAGCGGAAGCTTGCCGTCGGGTTTGACATCTTCGTCGCCTGGAGAACCTTTGGCGACGCGGGGACGTAGAGCCGGCCCTGGGAGTCAGGCTGCGGCGGCATCTTCTCGGTGGCGAGGCCGATCTCGTCAATCGCGCCGACTTGCGTCAGCACCCAGTTGTGCTGCATCGCGTCGGAGTTGTGGAAGACGAGTTCCACCGGCTTGCCCGCCTCGGCGACCAACTGGATCTTGTCGAAAAACATCTGCTCGTGAAGCGTGCCGAGCCTGAGCACGTTCACGCCGAGCGTGGAGAAGGATTTGCGCACCGGCAGCGCCACGTCCTTCGGCAGCTTCGATGCGAGCTGAAAGCCAAGCTGTTGCACGTCGAGGAAGTCGTTCTCCGTGCGCTGCGGGACGGGGACTTTCTTCGCCTCGACCAACAGCGCGTCGGCCAGCGGCCTGATGGCGGGTTCAGGCCACGAGTCGCGTGGCAATGCCATCACCGCGCGGGCAGCGGTCGGAACC
>CAYZJP010000074.1:0-25236 GCA_964478755.1 uncultured Klebsiella sp. | reverse complement strand
CCGCCAACGTCGCCGGCGACCTTGCCGAAGTCGAAAATCTTCTGCCTCCCAACGTCGGCCCGCACGACTACCAGTTCGCCCCGCGCGACCTCCGCAAACTCGCCGCCGCGCAACTCTTCGTCGTCAACGGCCTCGGCATGGAAGACTGGCTCGCGCGCACCGTGAAGGCCGCGAAAGGCAAGAAGACCGCCACCGTCATCGAAGCCTTCGCCGGCGTGCCGAAGGACCTGCTCATCACCGAACTCCCGCACATTCATCTCTCCGGCGAGCATGCGCATCATCACGACGGCGGGCCGAATCCCCACCTCTGGCTCGACCCCACGCTCGCCGCGCACGCCGTCACGAACATCCTCACAGCCCTGCAACAGGCCGACCCGAAGAACGCCGCTGGTTACGCCGCGAACGCCGCCCGCTACCTCGACCGCCTGCGCGCCCTCGACGCCGACCTCGCCGCCGCGCTCGCGTCCGCCAAGGGCCGCCGCATCGTCACCTACCACCACGCCTTCCCCTATTTCACACGCCGCTACGGCCTCGACCTCGTCGGCGTCATTGAGGAAGTGCCCGACGTCGAGCCGTCGCCGAAGTATCTGGCCGCGTTGCAGAAAGTCATCCGTGAGAAGGACGTGAAAATCATTTTCACCGAGCCACAATTCTCCCCGAAACTCGCCCAGCGCATCGCCAAGGACACCGGCGTCCCGCTCGCCGAACTCGACACCCTCGAAACCGGCCCGCTCAAGCCCACCGCCTACGAGGAAGGCCTGCGACGGAACCTGAACACGCTGCTGAAGCATCTCGGCAAGTAAGCCATGAAAACTTCCACCCTCGTCCTCATTCTATGTTTGGCCTGCTGCATCGGCTCAACCCTTCGCGGACAAGCACCTGAGCGCAAGGAAACCGCCGCCGAGAAGTTCGAGCGGGAGCAGTTGGGCAATGTGCCGGTGGCCCTGCACGGCAAGGTCGTTGACCAGCATAACCAGCCGGTGCCGGGCGTGACAGTGCGGTTGGAGTTGGAGGTCGGCTACTTGCGGACTCCGGTGCAGGGGCATACGCGGTGGGATAAGGTCGAATTGATCACCGACCACGAGGGGCGCTTCAGTCTGGTCAACCGGAAAGCCGGGTCTATCAGCATCGTCGCCCTAGTGAAGAACGATTATGAAGCGTCCGCTAAGAATCCACGCCACTTCGCCTTCGCGGGCTCAGGTGGGCCGCCTCATGTTCCCGATCCGTCCAGCCCAGTCGTGTTCCGCGTTTGGAAGAAGCACGGAGCGGAGCCGATGTTTTATGTCCGACTGTCCGGAGGAATCCCATGTGATGGGACATCAACCAATTTCGACCTCTGCACTGGCTCGCGAACTTCTACGAATCTCAACTTCAAAGTCAGTTTCAACCGTGTTCCCCTGCACCCTAACCGAGGCGCTAAATATGACTCTACGATTACGCTCGAAGTCGTAGGTGGCGGCATTGTCCAAACGGCGGATGAGTTCACCTTACTTGCGCCAGATACAGGCTACCAGCCGTCGGTGACAATTGCGCGCTTGGCTACTGATCCGGTTTGGGATCGAAATGTAAATGGGATGTTTTATTTACGAACGCGTGAGGGTTTCTACGGTCGGCTTAGGATCGAGTTGGCAACTTTCTTTGACCCACCACCTACTCAGTTTGTCTTTGAGTCGTTCATCAATCCGGCTGGCTCGCGCGTTCTGGAATACGACTCCACAAAGCGAATCATCCCGAAGTTACCGAAGCCAAAGTAAGCAAATCTCTTGGTGAACTCTGGCATAGCCGCCGAGCAACTCGCCGCCAAGCCATGAAGCATTCGCAGCATAACGCAAAGGCGCGCCCAGCATTCCAGCCTTCTCCCTTCGCACAGCGAGGGGAGAAGGTGGCCGCAGGCCGGATGAGGGGAGCGGCCACTTGCGCCAGCGGGCAAAACCCCTCACCCCAGCCCTCTCCCCTTGCTGCGCAAAAGGAGAGGGAGTCGAAGCGCGGCCGGCCTTCCACGCGCCTTTTCCCCATCTCCCATCTCCCATCTCCCATCCCCTCGTGACCGCTTCCCACACAGCTTGCAGTCACAGCGCCGCCGACATCGCCGTGTCCGTGCGCGACCTGCGCGTCACGCTCGGCGGGCAGCCGGTGTTGCGCGGTGTGAACCTCCACCTGCACCGCGGGCAGCTCGTCGCGCTCATCGGCCCGAACGGCTCCGGCAAGACCACGCTGCTGCGCGCCATCGTCGGCCTGCAAAAGCCCGACGCCGGCGAGGTGCGACTCTTCGGCGAGAGCAACTTGAAAAAGGCGCTGCCACGCGTCGGCTACGTGCCGCAACGCCTAGCGCTGGACCGCAGCTTCATCCTCAGCGTCCGCGAATTCCTCGCCCTCCGCCTGCGCGAGACGCAGCACTGGTTCTGGCATCGCCACCGCGACACCGACGACCGCCTCCGCGCCGCGATGGCCGAGCTGGGCGTCGAACCGCTGCTGGACCGGCCCATCGCGGGCCTTTCCGGCGGCCAGCTCCAGCGCGTGCTCATCGTCTTCGCGCTGCTCAAGAACCCCGACCTGCTCTTGCTCGACGAGCCGACCGCCGGCGTGGACACGCCCGGCGAAGAATCCTTTTACGACCTCATCGGCGAAGTGCATCGCCGCCACAAACTCACCGTCGTGCTCGTCTCGCATGACCTCTCGATGGTCTATCGCCACGCCTCGTGGGTCTATGCGCTCAACGGCGTGGTCTGCTGCGAAGGTTCGCCCGAGCACGTGATGAACACCGACTCGCTCAAGGAAGCCTACGGCCTGAACGTCACGCCGTATCAGCATCACGGCCATTCGCACGGGCCGGGCGGAGGCATCAGCCAATGAACGTTCTCCAAGACGTCGAACCCTTCATGCTCCGCGCCTTTGCGGTGGCCATCATCATGGGACCGCTCTGCGCGCTGCTCGGCGTGTTCGTCACCGCACGGCGGATGGCCTTCTTCAGCGACACCATCGCGCACGGAGCGCTGGCGGGCATCGGCCTCGGCTTCCTGCTCGGCTTCGAGGACCCGACGTGGCCGATGGTGCTCTTCAGCGTGCTCGTGGCGGCGGCGATTCTCTGGCTCAAGGAGCACACCGACCTGCTCACCGACACCATCATGGCGCTGCTGCTCTCCGGCTCGGTGGCGTTCGGCATCATCGTGTTGAGCCTGCTGAAGAACCGGCGCGGCGAGCTGCACCGCTACCTCTTCGGCGACATCCTCAGCGTCGGCCCGGACGATGTGTGGCTCGCAGCAGTGCTGTGCGCGGCCATCGGCGCGTGGCTCTTCGCGCAGTTGAGCCAGCTCGCGCTGCTCACCGCCAGCGAAGACCTCGCGCACGTGTGCGGTGTGCGCACGCGCTGGCTGAACTACCTCTTCGTGCTCGTGCTCACCGTGGTCGTGTCGTTGAGCATCCGACTGCTGGGCATCATCCTCGTCACCTCGCTCGTGGTCATCCCGCCCGCCGCCGCGCGCAACCTCGCGCGCAACCTCCGCCAGCAAATCATCCTGAGCCTCATCATCGGCCTCTTCGGTGGCGCGACCGGCACGGTGGCGAGCTACCATTGGGACATCCCGTGCGGCCCGGCCATCGTGATGGCGTGCATCGCGGTGTTCGTCGGCTCGCTGGTGGCGGGGAGGTTCTGGTTGAATCAGCCGGTCAAGACGACTTGAGGCTTGCGCATGGTGAATCCTGATTTGCCAAAACTCCGTCCGCGCGGCATTTTCGGAACGTGAGCACGGTCATGGAAATCCGCGAAGCCATCGGCAGGCTCTCGCTTGAGGAGCGGGCTGAAATCACCGCCGAGCTGTGCGGCTGGGCCAACGATGACTGGGACCGCCAGATGCAGCGCGACGCACAGCAGGGGAAATTCGCAGCCCTCAATCGCGCGGGGGACGCTTCCCAAGCTTCCCCGCAGACGCGTCCTTTGGACGAAATCCTCCGCGAGCCGTGATCATTCCCAGCCGCGGCACGCCGGAATTCTGGCAGCTCTATCGCGCGTTACCGGCGGCGGTTCGGGCGCTGGCTCGGAAGATCTACGCCCTCTGGTCCGCCAACGCCTTCCACCCCTCCCCGCACTTCAAGTCCATCGGCAAGCCCAACTGGTCAGTGCGGGTGGGCGACCACTATCGCGCCGTGGGCAAGTTCTCCGGTGACAGTTTTCCCTGGCAATGGATTGGCACGCATGAGGACTACAACAAGCGGTTCTGACTCGGCATCGCGCCACATGAAGAAGGCTACCCACTCTCACGCACACGACCACTCCGCCGAGCCGTTGTCCGACCTGACTTCGCGGCTGCGGCAGAAGTCACAGCGCGTTACCGGGCCACGGCAGGCGATTCTGGAATTGCTCCGGCAGCATCGGCACCCGATGACGAACAAGGAAATCCACGCCGCGCTCGCGAAGGGCGACTGCGACCTTGCGACCATCTACCGCTCGATGCATTTGCTGGAGGGGATGGGCATGGTGAAGCGCTTCGACTTCGGCGACGGAGTTGCTCGCTTCGAGCTGGTCACGTGCGACGAGCACGCGCATCACCATCATCTTGTCTGCACCTGCTGCGCGGACATCGTGGAGATTGACGACTGCTTTGCGGACGAGCTTGAGAAACGCGTCGCCAGTGCGCACGGCTTCAAGCGAGTGACGCACAAGCTGGAGTTCTTCGGCGTGTGCCCCGACTGCCAGAAGGAAGGGCACTCGCACGAGAAGCGCACGCGGCGCAAGCCGTGCGGGTGCTGAGTAGGACAGTGCGTCCCGCCTGTCCCTCCATCTCGCTCTCCCGCACCAGCGAAATTCCGCTTGAGCGGATTCGTTTAGTCAGAAAGACAGGCGGGACGCTCTGTCCTACTTTTCAGCCAAGTCCACGCAGATGATCTCCTTGTCGTTCCGCATATAGGCGTGCTTGTTCGCGAAGGCGGGGTGCGACCAGACGATGGGGCGCGCATTAGCGCTGCTGGTCGGTTCGAGCAGGTGCGCGCGGCTGATTTCCTCGTAACCCTGTGGCGAGAGCTTCGCGATGATGAGGTCGCCTTTCTCGTTCGCGATGAAGAAGCGGTCGGCGTGCTTCACCAAAAAGGCGTTTGCCCAGCGGTCGTTGCGGCCGTTGTTTTCGCCGGTCGCGCCGGTGGCCTTGAAGGTCTCCCAAACACGCTCGCCGGTGTCGGCCCGGAGGCAGCGGAGCTGGCCGTAGCTGCACACGCCGTAGATATGGCCGTCCTCCAGCCACGGAGTGCACATGATGGCGTGGAGCTTGTCGGTTCTTTGCTCGCTGTTGCTCGTGCCGCGCCAGAGGACTTCGGCGGCGGGTTTGTCTGCGGCGAGCTTGAGCATCATCGGGCCGTTGTAGAACGAGGTGATGAAGAGTTTTTCGCCCAGCTTGCGTGGCGTGGGAATCGTGAGGCCGGAGCGGACGGCGAAGGGCTCGGACCAAAAAACTTTTCCCGTCTCCGGGTCGAGCGAGTTGAGCGACTCCGGGTGCCAGATGATGAGCTGCCGCTTGCCGCCGGCCTCGTAAATCATCGGCGGCGCATAGCCCGGTTCCTTCGCAGAGAGTGCGCGCCAGAGTTCCTTGCCGGTGTCCTTGTCGAACGCCATGACCACGCTGCCTTCGCCGCCGACGAGGCAGATGAGTTTGTTGCCGTCGAGCAGCGGGTTGGCAGCGAAGCCCCAGATCGGCGTCTTCGCGTTGAAATCCTTCTTGAACTCGTGCGACCAGATCACTTTCCCGTCCGCCGTGTTGAGGCAGAACAAATTTCCCTCCGTGCCAAGCGTGAATACTTTGCCGCCGCTCACGACCGGCGTTGCACGCGGGCCGGCGGGATAGCTCACGTCGTAGGGGCAGTCGTATTCGTGCTTCCACAGAACCGTCCCCATCGCCTCGTCGAGACAGAGGATGCGCTCGGAGCCTTGGAGAACTCCCTTGTTGAACGGGTTCGCGGGGTTCTTCACACCCTGCGAGAGCACGCGATCTGTCACGAAGACGCGCCCGCCCGCGACCGCCGGCCCGGTGTAGCCTGCGCCGATGGGCGTGCGCCAACGCACCGGCGGACCACCGGCGGGGAAGGATTTCACGATGCCCGTCTCCCGCCAGAGGCCGTCGCGTTGCGGGCCGAGCCATTGCGGCCAGTCGTCGGCGCGGGCGGGGACGGTCAGCGCGGACAGGCAGAGGACGAGCAGTAGTTGGTGACGCATGAGCGGATTTTAACGCAAATCGTTGCGGCGGCGATGATGAAGTTGGCCGGAATCCTCCGCGAGCGCCCCACAAATCACTTGACGGAAATGCACCGCCGAAAAGACTGCCACGCATGGAAACCCAAACCCCGCCCGCGCTCCGCGTCCAATTCTGGGGCACGCGCGGCTCCCTCGCCAAGCCCGGCCGCGCCCGCGCCCGTTACGGCGGCAACACCTCCTGCGTGCAGGTCACGTCCGCCGCCGGCACGCTGCTCGTGCTGGACTGCGGGACCGGCATCCACGATCTCGGCTGCGCGTTGATGGCCAGCGGCAAGAAGCCGTTGCGCGGCAGCATCCTCATCGGTCACACGCACTGGGACCACATTCAAGGCCTGCCGTTCTTCGCGCCGCTCTTCATTCCCGGCAACGAGTGGGACATTTACGCGCCGCGCGGCATCGGGCAGTCGCTGCGCGAGACGCTCGCCGGTCAGATGCAATACACCTACTTCCCCATCGCGCTGGAGGCGATGGGTTCGAGAATCAGCTACCACGAACTCGTCGAGGGCACATTCCAGATCGGGGACATCAAAATCTCGACGCAATACCTAAACCATCCCGCGCTCACGCTCGCCTACCGCATCGAGTCCGGCGGCGCGACCGTCGTTTATGCCTGCGACCACGAGCCTTTCTCCAAGCCAGCGGAGGTGGCAAGCCGCGCCTACAACGTCCGCGACCAGCGGCACGTCGAGTTCCTCACCGGGGCCGACCTCGTCATCCACGACTCGCAATACACGGCGGCGGAATATCCGCAGAAAATCGGCTGGGGCCACAGCACGATGGAATACGCGATGGACGTGTGCCGCGCCGCCGGTGCAAAGCGCCTCGCGTTCACGCACCACGACCCGCTGCGCGACGACGACGCGATTGACCAAGTCGTCGCTACCGTGCGCGCGGCGAAGCATGACGCGTCCTCGCCGCTCGAAGTCTTCGCCGCCGCCGATGGCTTGGTCGTCGAAGTCGCCGCCAAGGACGCGAAGCAAAGCGTCGCCGCTGCGACCGCGACCTCCGCCGTGGCCAGCGACTTGGACGGCCTCGTCGAGCATTCCGTCCTCCTTGCCGTGGCGACTCCCTCGCTTGCCAGCGCGCTCGCCGAAGCCGCCCGCTCGCATCGGCTGCGCGTGCTGGAGGCCAAGGACAGCGCCAGTGCTTGGCAGATGGCTCGCGCGGAACGCCCGTCGCTGGTGATCGCGGAACAAATCCTGCCGGGCAATGGCGACTTCGCCCTCTGCCGCGCCATTCGCGGCGCCACCGCAGCGGAGGGCAACGACGTGCCCGTCGTCATCCTCGCTAACACCGAAGACCGCGCCGCTGGCGATGCCGCTCGCGTGACCGACTGGCTCACGCCGCCGTTCTCACCGACCTTCGCGCGCACGCACATGCAGGCTTGGATCATGCGCACCGCGTGCCGTTGGAGGCGCGCCGTGAAGCCCGAGGATGAAGCGAAACGCCTCGCGACGTTGCGCGGGCTGAACCTTCTCGACACCGCGCCGCAGGAACGCTTCGAGCGCATCACGCGCATCGCCAAGGCGCTCGCCGATGTGCCCATCGCCTACATCTCGTTCGTGGACGAGAACCGCCAGTGGTTCATGTCGTGCCAAGGGCTTTCCTCGAAAGAGACGCCACGCGAAGTCGCCTTCTGCGCGCACGTTGTCGTGTTGCGGGCCAAGCTCATCATCCCCGACACGTTGCAAGACCCGCGCTTCGCCGAGAACCCGCTGGTGACGGAATCACCGCGCATCCGTTTCTACGCTGGCTTCCCGCTGATCCTGCCCGACGGAAGCTGCATCGGCACTCTCTGCTTCGTGGACGTGCGCCCGCGGCAGTTCCCTGAGTCGAGCCTGCGCGCGTTCGAGGATCTGGCGGAAATGACGAAGCAGGAAATTCTGGCCAAGAATGCCACGGCTGCGTGACTGAATGATCCGAGCCTGGGCGCTCGTGTTCTCGCGCGCGTATTTCAGGCTTTCGCCAGGCAGGCTGGCGGACTACGCTTTCGCCGCATTCACCAGCAACGTCCTAATCCCGCACCCGCATGGACGCAAAACCTTACGACCTCGTCGTCATCGGCTCCGGGCCTGCCGGTGAAAAGGGCGCGGCGCAGGCGGCTTATTTCGGCAAGCGCGTCGCGCTGATCGAGAAGGAGCCGGCGCTGGGCGGCGCGGCGGCGAACACCGGCACGCTGCCGTCCAAGACGCTGCGCGAGACGGCGCTCTACCTCTCCGGCTTCCGGCAACGCGGGCTGCACGCCGTGCATTTCAGCATGAAGGAGCAGCTCACGCCGCGCGACTTCCTCTACCGCGAGCGGCTTGTCGTGCAGACGGAGCGCGCGCGCATCGTGGACAATCTCAAGCGCCACAAAGTGGACCTCTACACCGGCTTCGCGTCGTTTGTGGATGCGCACACGGTTGCGGTCACGCCGCGGCATTCGCCCGCCGCGCATTTGCAGGCGAAGACCATTCTGATCGCGACCGGCTCGCATCCGTTTCATCCGGCGAATTTCCCGTTCCACGATTCGCGGGTGTATGACTCGGACACGATCCTGAACATCCGCGAAATTCCGACGACGATGCTCGTGGCCGGCGGCGGCGTCATCGGCTGCGAATACGCCTGCATGTTCGCCGCGCTCGGCATCAAGGTCACGCTCGTCGAAGGCCGCGACCGGCTGCTGGGCTTCATGGACGCGGAGGTGACGCAGGCGCTGACGGACGGGATGAGGAATCTCGGCGTCGAGTTCCACATGCCTGATGGCATCGAGGCCATCGAGACGGGCGAAGTGCTCACGGCGAAGCTGAAGTCCGGCAAAGTGCTCAAGACGCATTCGCTCCTCGCCGCGACGGGCCGCTCCGGCAACACGCAGAACATGGGCCTCGAAGCCATCGGCGTGCAGCCTGACTCGCGCGGAAACCTCAAGGTCAACGCAAGCTTTCAGACCGCGTTGCCACACATCTACGCGGTCGGCGATGTGGTGGGCTTCCCGGCGCTGGCGGCGACCTCGATGGAACAGGCGCGCGTCGCGATGGTCCACGCCTTCGACCTGAAATACAAAAGCGGTGTCGCGAACATTCTGCCCTACGGCATCTACACGATCCCCGAGTGTTCAATGGCCGGCGAGACCGAGGAGTCGCTGACCAAGGCGGGCGTGCCCTACGTCGTGGGCCGCGCCCGTTACTCGCAGAACGCGCGCGGGCAGATCATCGGCGACAAGGACGGTTTTCTGAAACTCATCTTCTGTGAGGAAGACATGAAGCTGCTGGGCGTGGTCGTCATCGGCGAGCAGGCAAGCGAACTGGTCCACGTGGGCCTCACCGCGCTGCTCACGCAATCCGGCGCGGACCTCTTCATCCAGACCTGCTTCAACTACCCGACGCTGACGGAACTCTACAAATACGCGACGTATGACGCGCTGGGGCAGCGGGCGAAGCGGCGGCGGGGGGATGGCGGAGTGATGGAGTAGTGGAGTGTTGGAGCGCTGGCTGCCGGCTGTTTCCCCAATACTCCAAAACTCCATTACTCCAGCACCCCAGCCTCGCCTCTCACTCCGGCAGCGGCTTGTCCTTCGTCTCCGGCGCGAGCCAGATGAACACCATGCCCACGAGGTAAACGAACACAACGGCCGCGCCGGCCTTCGCGTAGCTCTTGTCGAAGAAGCCCATGATCGCGCCCATGTTGTAGGCTCCGAGCGCGGCGAGGATGCGACCGGAATTGAACGCCACGCCCTGCCCGGTCGCGCGGCAGCGCGTCGGAAACAGCTCCGGCAGATACTGGGGCAGCCAGCCGTAGAACGCGGCGGTGAACATGCCCACCACGCCGACCATCAGGAGAAACGCGAAGTTGTATTCGCTGAAGCTTCGGAAGAGAATGCTGCACACGATCAGCGAGCCGAGGCACAGGCCGAAATAGACCGGCCGCCGGCCGAACTTCGCCCCCACCAGCGGCGCGACGAGGCAGCCGGTGATGGCCCCGATGGACGAGAACACTTGGATGAGTCCTTTCACTTCAGGCTTCTTGCCGCCGGTCATCTGGTCGGCCCACAGCGGAATCCATTGCACGATGCCCCACGTGACAATGAGCGCGACGGACGCGAAGAGGATGGCGAGCACGGTGTTTTTCAGCAGATGGCCGGAGACGATTTCATGCAGGGGCTTGCTCTTGCCTTCGCGCGCGACCGCCTGCTTCCAGTGCTCCGATTCCGGCACGAAGTAGGTGATAAGCAGCGTCAGCAGCGCGGGCGCAGCGCCGACGAGCATCACCCAGCGCCACGAGTCGCGCGTGATGGGGATCATCACCGCGATGAACGCGATGAGCAGGTAGCCGACGTTGGCCGCCGCGCCGATGACGCCAGCCATGAGCGGGCGCTTGTCGTTGGGCCAGGCCTCCATCACGAGCGCGACGCCAAGCGACCATTCACCGCCCATGCCGAGCGCCGCGACAAAGCGAAACAGCGCCAGATGCCACGGCTCGTGCGCGAAGTAGTTCAACCCGGTGAACAGCGAGTAGGCCAGCACGCTCAAGGTCATCGCCCGCACGCGCCCGATGCGGTCGCCGAGCCAGCCGAACACCAGCCCCCCCGCCGCCGCGCCGAGCAGGAACGTCGCCGTGACGCGCCCCATCCAAAGCTGGACGAACGTCTCGTCCAGGATGCCCGCCGCCGCTTGGAACTCCTGCAACGCAGGCCGCGCCACGAGCGGGAAGATGCCCATCTCCAGCCCGTCGAACATCCAGCCAAGGAAGGCCGCGATGAGGGTCATCGTCTGGGCGCGTTTCATGTTCGAGTCGGTCATAGGCGTAACGGTTCGCGTGTCGCGTGAAGTGAGCGCGGCATTGCTAGAGACAAAGCGCGGGCGGGTCAAACCATTTGGCCCAATCGTGACACGGAGGGTCGAGCATTGTTCGGCCGGAGCAAATGAATTTTCAAAGCCGAGCAATGCTCGGCGCCACGGTCACTGCGCGCGGCCAAACTTCTTCTCCAGCTCCTTCAAGCTCATCTCGATGAGCGTGGGCCGGCCGTGCGGACAGGTGTAGGGCATCCGGCAGCGGCGCAGATCGGCGACGAGGCTCTCCAACTCAGGGCCGGCGAGCGGATCGTTCGCCTTCACGGCGTGACGGCAGACGGTCTTGGTCACGACGTCTTCGCCGAGGCGCAGCGCGTTCACGCCTTCACCGGCGGACTTGAGCGCGTCCACAAGTTCGATCACGAAGCGGCGTGCGTCAGGAACTTTCGCGAAGGGCGGCAAGGCTTCGAGGAGGAAGGTGCGTTCGCCAAACTCGCTCAAGCCCACGCCGAGGCGAGAGAGCACGGGCAGCAACTTGCGGAGAAACTCCGCGTCGCGCACGGACAGCTCGACGGTCTCGGGGAGCAAGAGGCGTTGCGAGTCGGCCTCGCCGCCGGCTTCGAGGCGGTCGAGCATCTGCTCGAAGAGGATGCGCTCGTGCGCGGCGTGCTGGTCCATCAGCACGAGGCCGCGGTCGCTCTCCAGCACGACGTAGAGCCGGCCGATGACGCCGATGAGCCGGAGCGGGACGGCGAGGAGCGGGGGAGCGGACGGAGATGGGAGATGGGAGATGGGAGGTGGTGGTGCGAGGGGGACGCGCTCGGTGCTGGCCGACACTTGCTGACTGCTGAAACCCATCGGCAACGGGGTTTGCTTCGGCGCGCTGGCGGGCCAGTCGGGGATGGGCTTGCTCGGCAGTGTGGGGAAAAAGTCTGGCGGCGCGGGCAGAGGTGCGGGCGGTGCCGATGTCGTGGTAGGGACGCGCTGCTGCGCGTCCTCGGGCGGCGCGGGCAAAACTGGTTCACTCGGCGGAGGGACGGTTTGGCCGACCAGCAGGTCGGCCCTACCGGCGGTGTGGAAGCGCAGCAGCGTGTCGCGGACGGCCTGGATGACGAAGGCCCGCACGGCGCGTTCGTGGTGGAATTTCACCTCGCGCTTGGCCGGGTGGATGTTCACGTCCACCTGCGCGGGGTCGAGTTCGAGGAAGAGGCACGCGACGGGGTAGCGGCCTTTCATCAACGCGGTGTGGTAGCCCTCCATGAGCGCGAAGTTCAACGCGCGATTCTCGATGGGCCGGCGGTTCACGAAAAGATGCTGGTCGTCACGCGAGCCGCGCGAGACACCGGGCGCGCCGATGAAACCCCAGAGACGAAGCTGAGAGTTTGGAGTTGAGAGTCGGGAGCTGGTTTCGGACTCCGCAGGGTCGCGGAGTTCCTCGTAACTGCCGGTGACGTCCACGCCGAGCAGGTTCAGGTCCGCGCCGTGCAGGGCGCGCAGGCGTTCGCGAAGGGCGGCAAGCTGGCTGGCGGCATCAACGCCCGGTTTTGCGGTGGGCAGTTGGAAAATCGTCCGGCTGTCAGTTGTGAACGTGAAGGCAACGTGCGGGTGAGCGAGCGCGGCGAGCGTGAGATAGTGATGGATATGCGCGCGCTCGGTCTCCTCCGTGCGGAGGAATTTTCGGCGTGCGGGCAGATTGTAGAAAAGCTGGCGCACCTCGACGCTCGTGCCGCTGGGCGCACCGGCGGAGCGGACTTCGAGAATCTTCCCGCCGTGGACGACGACCTGCGTGGCTTCGGGCGATTCACTGTCACGCTCGCGCGTGGTGAGGGTGAAGCGGCTCACGCTCGCGATGCTGGGCAAGGCCTCGCCGCGAAAGCCCATCGTGGTGATGCGAAACAAATCGTCGGCGTTCCGCACCTTGCTGGTCGCGTGGCGCTCGAGGCAGAGCAACGCGTCGTCGCGGCTCATGCCGAGGCCGTCGTCGGTCACGCGGATGAGGCCGCGTCCGCCCGCGAGAATGTCCACGGTGACATGGGAGGCTTGAGCGTCGAGGGCGTTTTCGACCAGTTCCTTCACCACGCTGGCCGGTCGCTCGATCACCTCGCCGGCGGCGATTTGATTGGCGACGTTTTCGGGCAACAGACGGATGCGGTTCATCGCGAGACGGAAAAGTAATTAGTAGTTGGTGCTGACTCTGAGTGAAGAACGGAGACGCGGCGAGCGGAACTAATCACCGAGCACCAATTACTTTCCCCGCCGGAAACTAGCGCGGCAGCGGCAGCGTGAAGATGAACGTCGCGCCTTTGCCCGGTTCGCTGCGGGCGGAGATTTTGCCGCCGTGGTCCTCGACGATTTTCTTGCAGATGGAGAGGCCGAGGCCGGTGCCGTTCTGCTTGCCGTGCGTGGCAAACGGCTCGAAGAGGCGCTGTGCCATCTCCGGCGCGATGCCGGGGCCGGTGTCCTCCACCTCCGTGACCAGCTCGCCGTCGTGCGCGAATGCCCGGAGCGTGACGATGCCGCCGGGCTTCATCTCGTCCACCGCGTTGTTGACCAGATTGTAGAAGAGACGAGAGAGGCGCTGTGGCTCGACCTGCACCCTGACCACCGGGAGCGGCGCTTCGACGCGCAACTGCATTTCCCGCTCGGCGATTTCCGCGCCGATCTCCTCGCCCAGCGCGCCGACATACTCGGCGTAGTTGACCGAGGCCAGGACGAGCTGGGAGCTGGTGTTGCGTGTGAAGTCCAGCAGCTCGTTGAGCATGTTGGTCATGCGCGCGACCTGCCGGGTGATGCGGATTTGCGCATGGCCGCGCATCTCGGGCGTGGCGATGTCCATGCCGGCCATCTCGGCGGCCAGGCCGATGACGTTGAGCGGGTTCTTGAAGTCGTGAACGATGGTGCGCGCGAACCGGCCCACCATTGCCAAGCGCTCGGCCTGCAAAATCTCGTCAATGTATTTCCGGTTCAGCGAGCGGACGCGGTGGCTGAACTCGCGGATCAGGTTCAGCGCCAGTTTGGGTCGCCGTTCGAGGAGGGCGAGCAGCTCCTCGCGTCCAATGCAATACGCCTTGGTCTCCACCTCGGCGGTGGCGGTGGCCGAGCGCGGCGCGTCGTCGAGCAAGGCCATCTCGCCGAAGAACTCGCCAGCGACGATCGTCGCCAGCGGGCGGGACTCGTCGCCAACCACGGCGGAGATGATGACGCGGCCCGATTCGACGAGATAGAAGCCATCCCCGGGATCGCCGGCGCGGAAGATCGTTTCCCCGGCTTTGAACCGGCGCATCTTGGCGGTCTGCTCCAACGCCTGAAGTTCCTCGTTGAGGAGTCCGGCGAAGCGCTTCTCTTCGGCTGGGGCCATGCGGGCGTCACTGTAGTCGAGCCTCGCGGGCCGTAAAGCCCGGAGATTCCCGAAGGCGCGCCGCCGAACAATTTTGATGCAAGCCCACCGGCGCTGCGTCAGTTTTCCGCCATGCCAAATGTCATCATCCGCCCGGAGTGGCACTTGCCGGAAAGCCGCGTGACCCCGGAGCGCGCCTACCGCGACCGGCGGAAATTCCTGCGCGAACTGGGCTTCGCGGGTGGCGGTTTGCTCGCGGCCAGGCTCGCGGCGCACGACTCCCTCGCCGCCGACGCGAAGAAGCTTTACCCAGCGAAGCGCAACATCGCCTTCAGCCCGGACCTGCCGCTGTCGAAGGAAAAAGTCTTCACCACCTACAACAACTTCTACGAGTTCAGCACGGACAAGGAAGAGGTGGTGGACCGCGTGGACAAGTTCGTCACCGCACCGTGGCCGGTGAAAATCCACGGCCTGTGCGAGAAGCCGATGACCCTCGATGCGCGGGAGCTGGCGGCGGAGTTCGGCCTCGAGGAGCGCGTCTATCGCTTCCGCTGCGTCGAGGCGTGGAGCGCCGTCGTGCCGTGGACGGGTTTCGAGCTGCGCAAACTGCTGGAGCGCGTGCAGCCCAAGGCTGCAGCGAAGTTCGTGAAGTTCGTCACCGCCGCGCGGCCCGATCAGATGCCCGGCATCAACCGACTGCGCGGCTATCCGTGGCCTTACACCGAGGGCCTGCGCATGGAGGAGGCCATGCAACCGCTGGTCTTGCTCGCCACCGGCATCTACGGAAAGCCGCTGCCGAAGCAGAACGGCGCGCCCATCCGCGTCGTGGTGCCGTGGAAATACGGCTACAAGAGCGGCAAGTCGCTCGTGTCCATCGAGCTGGTCGCCGAGCAGCCCAAGACCCTTTGGGAAACGCTTTCGGCGGAGGAATACCCGTTCGAGTCCAACGTGGACCCGGCCGTGCCGCACCCGCGCTGGTCCCAAGCCAGCGAACGCGTCGTGGACACCGGTGACCGTATCCGCACGCTGCCGCTCAACGGCTACGCGGCGCAGGTTGCGGGGCTTTACAAGAAGTAGGTGGCACCCCCAAAACAGGAGTTCAACAGGGAGTGCCCTCGAAGTAACTCAAGGCTCGGCAACAGCGATCCTACGAATCAAATCCTCTTCCCTGCTCAATAGATAGACGCGGTCGTTTTCGGCAACGACGTGCAACGGTCGCAGGCTGAGAACCTGTTTCCAAAAGCGTTCTCGCTTCTCCTCCCAGTCGAAGTCAATGGGTGTAAAGCCACCGTAGTTCACCAGGGTGTCGAACTCCTCGACACGGACTGGCTGATCGAAGACCAACCACTCGTCATACTGGTCATGCGGAACCTGATCAGGACTGCAAATCCTCGGACTGTGAGCAAGTCGCCCGACCATACGCCAACCGTCCCGTTGCTCCGAATCTGCCAGTGTCAGTGAACCGCTATCGAAGGATGTGTTTACGAGATAGTTCCCCACTACCAGTTCGGCATACCGTCCCAAAAGATCAGCAAGGCGGAAGCCGGGGTCATGTGCCCAGTCAAGCGCATGGTAGCCGTCTCGCTGAATGTGCCGAGGACATTTCATGCCCAGAAATCTAACACCTCTCTTTGCTACTCGTCCCGTTCACTGGTGAGAGGCCACTTCGTCAATTCTCCCGAATCTTCCCCTCCTTGATCAGCTTCCGCAGCTTGGGCGCGATGACGATGCTGCAATAGCCGTTCCGGTTGAAGTTCAGGTTGAAGTAATTCTGGTGGTAGTCCTCCGCCGCGTAGAAGTTCTTCAACGCGGCGATCTCCGTGACGATGGGATCCTTCCAGCCGGCCTGCGCCTTTTTCTTCGCCTCCTCGGCGGCGAGCTTCTGCGCGTCGTTCGCGTAGAAGATGCACGAGCGATATTGCGGGCCGCTGTCCGCGCCCTGGCGATTCAGCGTGGTCGGATCATGCGCGGCGAAGAAGACTTCGAGCACGGTGGCGAGCGAAACTTGTTTCGGATCAAACTCCACTTGGATGACCTCCGCGTGGCCGGTGGTTTTGCTGCACACCTGCTCGTAAGTTGGGTTCGCCACATGGCCGCCGGAGTAGCCGGAGACGACCTTCTTCACGCCGTTGATGCGTTGTATCACGGCTTCGGTGCACCAAAAGCAGCCACCGCCCACGACGATTTTCTCGGTGGCGGCTTTGACATCGGCAGCGGGCTTGGCGGTGTCCTTCGAGGCAGGTGAGTTGGCGGCGTTCATGGTGGTGGCGAGCGCGGGCAGCGCGGCGAGCAGCGGGAGGAAGTGTCGGCGGTTCATGGTTCAAGCGCGGCGACTGGTGACGCGCAGTGTGTTGGACGTGTCAGCGGCGGAAACCTTACACACAAGAACGAATGCAGCGAGCGAGAATTCTGCCAGCGCGACGGCCGGCCCTCCGTCTGGCTTGCGTCCCGCCGCCGGATGTATTGAATCACCGCCGCAATGAAACTGAACCGCTTCAGCTCGGTCGCCGCCGCTTTGGCTGGCTTGCTTTTCACCCTCCACGCCGCCGACCCCGCGCCCACGTCCGTCCCGACGAATCTTTTCAAACTCGCCGACCCCGACCTCGAAATCACCGTTTGGGCCACATCGCCGCAGCTCAGGAAGCCGACCAACATGGACACCGACCAATATGGTCGCGTCTGGGTGGCCGAGGGCGTGAACTATCGCAGCAAGTCCAACCGCCAGCCCGCCGGCGACCGCATCACCGTGCTGGAAGACACGAATGGCGATGGCAAGGCGGACAAGTCGTGGACCTTCGTGCAGGAGCCGTTTCTCCACGCGCCGATGGGCATCTGCGTCATTGACAACAAGGTCATCGTCTCGATGACGCCCGACCTCATCATCTACACGGACGCGAACCGCGACGGGAAGTTCGACCCCGCTGTGGACAAGCGCGAGGTCATTCTCACCGGCTTCAACGGCCGTTCGCACGGAGTGACGCGCCTTACACATGATGGGCGGACAATGGCATGGGGAATGATTGTCCCGCAGGGACCAAAGAAAATAGCCCACGATTTTAACCGTGGGTAGGTGAGGCGAAAGGGCAAAGTCCCGGCAGGGACGGCAGAGATGATCTTTTGTCCCTGTGGGACTTCAAGGGTTTGGGGGACGCTTTACCCAGCCATGAATGGCTGGGCTATTCCCGATACGAACCGGGGGACACGAGGGTGCGGTAGGGCGCGCAGTCCTCTGCGCGCCGGGGCGCGGGATGCAAAAGAGGCGTGGCGAACCTCATCCTGAACCTCGACGAAACCATCACGCGACCATGAGTAGGAAAGGGCCGGTGATGTTATGGCAAACAAATGCCCGCGAATTGCGCGAATGCGGACCCGAATTCGGACGCAGTGCCGGCGGTTTGCAACCGCCATCTGCGGGATACAGCCAACCTGAGCGCACTCGAACTACTGGGGCCGGAGGGCGGCGTTTGCCAATCGCCCGCACGGCGTAGGTCACACTTCCAACCTGACTGTCAGGTGGCCCCTGTTGACGCCCGCCTCATTTTTGATACGCTCTCGTCCGGTGAAACCTGAACGTCCGCTGGCAGTAAGGTTTTTTCGCACCGCCACGGGTAACGAGCCGGCGCGGGAATGGCTGAAGAGCCTGCCCAGCGAAGAACGGCACGCCATTGGCGAGGACTTGTTGACCGTGCAATACGCCTGGCCCATCGGAAAGCCGCTGGTGGACAGCCTTGGCGACCGTCTTTGGGAAGTGCGCTCGCGGCTGAAAGGCCGCATCGCCCGGACGCTCTTCACGTTGGCGGACGACGAAATCGTCGTGTTGCACGGCTTCATCAAGAAGACCCAGAAGACGCCGGCACAGGAACTCGAACTGGCCCGCAAACGCAAACGCGAATACCAATCAAAACATGACTAAGAACAAACATCGCGGTTCCGACCTGCGCGACCTGCTGCGCGAGGACGGTGTGCTGGAAGAAGTGGAAGCCCGCGCCCTCAAGCGCGCCCTCGCGCTGCAAATCCGCCGCCGCATGGAGGCCGAGTCCCTCACCAAGACCGAGATAGCCGCGAGTATGAACACCAGCCGCGCCGCCGTGGACCGGCTGCTGGACGACTCCAACCCTTCCGTCACCCTCCTCACCTTGGAGAAAGTGGCCCAAGCACTCGGCTGCCGGGTGAAGATTGACTTGGTGCCGCTCTGAACCGCACTCACCGGAAGGGCTTCGCGCTGCCGGAGATTGCGTGACTCAAGTAGGTCAGCGCTTCCAGCCTGACCACTGACTTTCGGAGGCCGCTCGAAGCGGTATCTTCCGATGGAGGGACAGGCGGGACGCGCTGTCCTGCGAAGCGTCGGTAGGGCCGCGTTGCCGCGCGGCCAACAACTACGGCACCACCGCGCGGTAAAACCGGCGGATGAAGTTCGTCGTCCGCGTGTCCACGAAATCCACGGTTCCGTTCGTGTTCATCAGCGTTGCGACCGGCTCCCATGTCACGAAGTTCGTCGTCGCTTCCACCACGTAGTTGTAGCCAGCCGCGCCGGTGACGCGCAGCGCGGGCGATGCGTTGGTTCCGGCGGACATCACATTCATTGCCACGGCATTCGTCAGGCCGGAAAAGCCCGTCGCCACGTTCGTCACGGTCATGGACGAGGCGGTGGCCGAGAATGCGTCGAGCCGGAAGCCCAGCGTGTAGGCATCGGGGTCGAATGCCCCCGGCAGGGCGAACGTGTAGCTGTGCCATCCCGGCAGCGTCACGCTTTCGTCCACCACGCCGATTTGGTTCGTGTTCCAATACACCGTGAACAGGCCCGCCGCTCCCGCCGCGCTGGTGAACTGCGCGTCGAAGGACACGAAGTTGACTTTGTTCGTGACGGGGACCCCGATGGACAGCCAGGCAGCCGTTCCGGTTCCCGCAACACTCGCGCTTTTCACCAGCGATTGGGGCGCGGATGGAGCGGATGGCGGCAGGGTCAGAAAATCAAAACGCTTGTCAGCCACCTGCACCGTTCCATTCCCGCTGTTCGCCGAGAGCAGCAGGTTGAGCGTCAGCGAAGGATCCGACCGCACGGGAAACAGGCCTTGTGACAAAACCGGCATGTCGCCCAGCACTCGCGGCGCAAGCCCGCGCGGATAATTGCCCCGGTTGTTCCAGCCGCCACCCTCCTTGCTCAACGGAAAGCCAAGCCCTTCGGTTCCCCCCAAACCATTGGTCACCGTTGCCTGGTAAAAATCATGCGGCCAAGGATGCGATGACATAGCCTGATATCCAATGGGGATTAGGACACCGAGCGTGGAACTCGGTGAGGAACTGTATATCGCATTCAACCTCTTGTTCGAGTCGAGCCACGTCACGTCCACGTTGTAGGCTCCGACGAGCGCCCCCTCGGTGGTTGAGCCAGTCAAATCGATGGAGAAGTAATTGTCCGACCAGTCCGCTCCCACGCCATACGCACTGCGCCAGCCGGTGCCAGGACCAACGTAAGGGTCCAGGAAAGTGGTGTGGACGACCGTGCCCGGTGCCTTCGACTTAATCGTTTCCAACGCGCCATGCACCAAGGCCGCCCCGGCGCTTTGGCCGATGAGATGAACGTTCGTCCATCCCTGGTTCACGATGGCTTGCCCAACCTTCTGTCCTTCATTGTAGCCGTTGACCTGTGCCAGCCAGGGAAACGGACCTGTGGCTCCGATCAGCCATTTATACGGAACCACCTGCCAGTTGTTGGAGCCACGGCTGATGAGATTTTGACTGATGCTATTCGCCATGTCGTCCACCCACCCGGTGTTGTCCAGCCAGTTTTCATACCCACCCAGCGGCTGCCAGCCGTGCGTGATGAGAATCAGGCTGTCTTTGCTGGCTTGTTTTGTTGGCGGTGGCGAATACGTGGTGGCTGGATTCGTGGGTGGCACGCCGCCGGTCGGATCGCCCAGCACATTCAGGATGGCGGTCTGGCTGGTGATGGAACCGACGGCGTTGGACACGCGCACGGAATAGCGTCCGTTGTTGTTCGGCTGGACGTTTGTCAAGGTGAGCGTAGCGCTTGTTGCACCGGCAATGGGCACGTTGTTGAACTGCCATTGGTAGCTCAGGGGCGCGGTGCCAATGGCGAACCCCGTGAAGCTCACATTCTGGCCCGCATTCACGGTCTGGCTCACTGGTGGTGTGATGAAAGATGGAGCAGTCGGTGGTGCGGAAGCGGTGAAAACCCACGCGGCTCCTGCGTAATTATTGTCGGCAAACCCGCCAACGATAGCCGTTTTTCCGTCGGCCGAGAGGGACACGGAAACGCCTTGTTCCGCGTCTCCAACGGCACCCGATCCGACCAGCTTGGTTCCCTGCTGGGTCCAGACTTCTCCAGTTCTGGTCCAGACCCACACAGCACCAGCATTACTGTTGTCGCCGACCGCTCCGGTGATGGCCGTGTTTCCGTCGGCGGAGAGGGACACTGAATACCCATGATAATCTGGGATGCCCACGGCACCCGAGCCGACCAGCTTGGTGCCCTGCTGTGTCCAGACGCCTCCGCTCCTCGTCCAAACCCAAACGGCGCCAACGCTACTGTTGTCGCTGATCCCTCCGACAAGGGCCGTTTTTCCGTCGGCGGAAAGGGACACCGATTGGCCTTGTTGAGCATTTCCCACGGCACCCGAGCCGACCAGCTTTGTGCCTTGCTGTGTCCAGACGCCTCCGCTCCTCGTCCAGACCCACGCGGCTCCAGCATAGCTGTTGTCGCCGATTCCTCCGATGATCGCGGTATTGCCGTCCGCAGAGAGGGACACGGACGCTCCTTGTCGAGCGATCCCCACAGTCCCTGAGCCGACCAGCTTTGTTCCTTGCTGTGTCCAGGTGCCTCCGCTCCTCGTCCAGACCCACGCGGCCCCGGGGGTGTTGCTTTCCTCGTAGCCTCCTACGATGGCTGTGTTGCCGTCCGCAGAAAGGGACACAGAATAACCTTGTCGAAGAACCCCACCGGCATCCGAGCCGACCAACTTAGTCCCTTGCTGGGTCCAGATTCCTCCGGCTTTCGTCCAGATCCACGCTGCTCCAGCAAGACTATCGTCAAAAATCCCTCCGACGATGGCCGTGTTGCCGTCGGCAGACAGGAACACGGAATAGCCTTGAAAAGCGTTTCCCACAGCGCCAGCGCCCACCAGCTTGGCCTGTTGGCTCCAAACACCTCCGCTCCTCGTCCACACCCACGCAGCCCCAACGCCAACTCCTACAAAATTTTTGTCAGCGTAGCCTCCAACGATGGCTGTGTTGCCGTCGGCGGAGAGAGACACGGAAAGACCTTGTGCAGCGTTCCCGATTGCACCCGTCCCCACTAACTTCGGCCCCTGCTGCGAGAACTGTAGGGTGGAAGAAGGAGCGACATTACCACCATTGTCGGTCCAGGCGATGTGGACGTGGGTATCGTGGCCGGAATCGCCAGGCCCCAATGTTTCAGTGGCCCCCATGTCGCGGCAGCGTTGCAAAAATTCCTGCCAATGCGGATTGCTCGAACTCACGCCAATTCCGTTGATGCCATAAACATCGAAGGCCAACCCTGAATAATGACGCGAGCCAACGGAATGGTCGGCTCCGGCAATTTCCGTCACCCCGTAGGTGTAAGTAACGGCCAACTGGACCATGCAATCCAATAGGCGCGGGTCCAGCCAGGTTGAGCCCCCGGGAGCAGTCCCATAATTACTGCGCATCGCCTGGCCACCGTTGGCAGTGTCAATGATGTTGAGCCGGGCGTAGGCCGCATCCTGCACGCCGGAAGGATGGCTCGTGTTCAAGGTGATGCGGCTGTTGTCTCGAATTTGGATCGCCAGGTTCTGCCGGTCCCTGGCGTCCACCGCCAACGCCACTTGTCCTGCTGGCACCAGCAGCAGCACCAGCAGCAAAAGGGAGGCGCGAGTGCGGCGCGGTGGTGCGGCGCACCTTTTCTCCCTCACCCCGGCCCTCTCCCGCCCGTCCTCCGTGTGCGTTCGCCACAGAGGGGCGGGGTGGGGACACCCAGCCCTACCAGGTTCAGTTGTTTGGGTGGTTGCTTGCATCTTGGCTTACGGCAGCGCGGCGGTGACGGGCGCAGTGGGGGCGCTCTCACCGATGGCGTTGTGGCCGGAGACGGTGATTTCCAGCTCGGTGCCGGCGGGTTGGAGTGATTTGTGACTTGGTTCGGCACAGAGGCTATGGCACATCTTGGACATGAGCACGCTCACGGAACTCGACCCCAAGCAACTCCGCCCGCTGCTGCACGCGGAGATTGACCGGCTGCGCGATGAGGATGTGGCCCTGCTGCACCGCGTGGCGCTGCAACTGGAACTCGAAGAGGTTTCAGGCCGGCTCGACGCGGGCTTTGACGCGGATCGGGCCGCGGGCAAGCTCGCGCGGCTGCCGGAACTCGTCCGCGAGGCCCGGGCCGCCCTGCGCCAGCGCGCCAACCCATGACGGTGGTGCTCGACACCAACGCGTTGGTGCAACTGTTCGGCCAGGCTTCGCCGCTGGCTCCGCTGAAACGAGCCTTGCTGGATGGGCGGCTGGTGCTCGCGGTCTCCACCCCGGTGCTGCTGGAATACGAAGAGGTCATCTGCCGCCAAGCCGGGCGGGCGCGCTGGGAGGATGTGGCGCGGATGTTCACCCTCATTGGCCTGCTGCACGGCACCCTCCGCGAGGTCACGCCCGCCTACCGTTTTCGCGCCATCACCGCCGACGCGGATGACGATGCCTTCGCCGACTGCGCCATGGCCGCCAACGCCGACTACATTCTCACGGAGGACCAGCACTTCAACGTCCTGCGCGGCAGCGGCTACGCGGTGCAACCGGTCACCTCGGAGGAATTCATTCGGCAACATCTGTCCCGCGCGAGTGGGGGATGACTGGCGGGTGGCGCGTGGGTAGGGCGCGTCTGTCCCCAGCGCGCCGGTGGCGGGTTCGTTCGCCATCGAGGCGGCGGGGTGAGGACACCCCGCCCTACCGGGAGAATGGCAGAGGCACGCTCCTCCTGAATTCTGGATTCTGACTCCTGACTTCCTGCTACGTGCGGGAGTGCGAGAGTGCGAGAGTGCGAGAGTGCGTTCATCAACGGTGAACTATTTCTCTCCGGGGACATAGGATCGAGAGTTGACTACGAGATTCCGCGCGGACGTGTCAACAGTTTTCTTTGCGAGACTGAACTTTTTCCGTCGCTTGGAGGAATTTCATCGGCGGTCAAAGCCGGCATGAAGTCATGCGGTGTTCACAGACCGCCACTACGCCGCGCGAGTGACGCGATACGTCTCGCGACGTGCGTCGAACAACTCCGCCTTCAGCTTCGTGCCCAAGCCCGGGCCTTCCGGCGGCCGCGCGAATCCCTGCTTGATCACCACGTTTGTCTCGATGAGCGAGCTGTAGAAGGTGCGGATGTGCGCACGGACGCTTTCCTGAAAGACCACGTTCGGCACCGCCGTCGCGACATGCAGGCCGGCGAAGAGCGTCAGCGGCCCGGTGCAGTCGTGCATCGTGGCGGGCACGTTCCAGGCCTGCGCGAACTCCGCCAGCCGCCGCGTCTCGCTGATGCCGCCGACCCATGTCGGGTCAATCATCACGTAGTCCGCCGCGCGCCGCTCCAGCACGAGGCGGTAATCCTCGCGGCTCGTGAGCATCTCGCTCACGGCGATGGGCAGCCGCGCCTTGTCGCGGAAGTCGGCGAGCGTGTCGGCGTTGTCCACGCGCATCACGTCCTCCAGCCACAGGGGCCGCAGGTCGCGCATGGCCTCGGCGATGCGCAGCGCGGCGGGCAGTTGGAAGAAGCCGTGTCCATCAAGAAGAATTTCAATCTTGTCGCCGACGCGCTTGCGGACTTCCTCCATCGGCTTCACGCAAGCTTTCACCGCGGACCAAGGCAGAAAGTTCCCGCCGTGCTCGTGGAAGGCGCGGTCGAAGGTCCAAAACTTCATCGCGCAATAGCCCTCGGCCACGAGTTCCTCCGCAAGGTCGCCCGCCGCGTAGTTCGAGGCCCAGTTGTCTTCGAGCGAACCGGGTTTGCCCACGTCGCCGTGGCCGGGCCAGCCTTGGTCGCGGCCCGCGCCGACGCGTCGCCCGTAGGTCGGGCCGCCGGAGCTGTTATAGACGCGCACCTTGTCACGCGCCTTGCCGCCGAGCAGTTGCCAAACGGGTTTGGCACACGCTTGCCCGAGGATGTCCCACAACGCGAGGTCAATGGCGCTGATGGCGCGCAGCTCCGTGCCGCGCGACCCGAACGCACTCGCCCGCTCGTAAAGGAAACGCCAGTGATTCTCGATCGAGAGCGGGTCCGCGCCGAGCAATCGCCGGCCCATCCAGTCGTGAATCATCGCGGCTACCGCGTGCGGCACATAGTAAGTCTCGCCGTGTCCGATGATGCCTGCGTCCGTGTGGATGCGCAGCAGCAGCAGGCCCGGCATGATGTCATCGGGGATGACGGTCTCGATGGCGGTGATGCGGATGCCGGAGCTGTTCGGCACGGGCTTGGGTTGCGGCGAGATAACGGCAGTCGTCGCTCTGGACTTGGCGGGCTTCTTCATGGTCGTGCGCAACTCACCCCAGCTCCTGCTCCGTCTCGCGCACGATCTCAACAAAGCGGCGCACCAAGTCAGCGTCCTTCAGGCCGGGCGCTGATTCGACGCCGCTTGAAACGTCCACGCCGAACGGCCAGACCTGTTGGATGGCGTCGGCGATGTTCTCCGGCGAGAGTCCGCCAGCGAGGATGACAGGACGGCCCAACTCCTTCGCTTGCGTGGCGAGGTCCCAGTTGAACTTTTCGCCCGTGCCGCCGCGCTGTGCGGGCACATGGCTGTCGAGCAGCCACGCGTCCACCGCGTAGTCATTCAATGGTTCGAGCGACGCGACGCTCTGCATGCGGAACGCCTTCACGACTTTGAGCGGCGCGAACTGCC
>CAYZJP010000073.1:0-25236 GCA_964478755.1 uncultured Klebsiella sp. | reverse complement strand
CGTCCACCACTGTGCGGTCGCAGTGAATGTTCGCGCCGAAGGGGATGACCTTCACCTTGTCCGGATCCGCGCTGTAAAGATTGATGGCCGCGTCGCGCGCCCAATCGCAGGCATAAAAAACCAAGTCCGCGCGCTGCAACGCGCGCCGTTCGTAATCGTGGCCGCGCCGAATCGCACACGGGTTGAGTTGCTGGAAATACGGATACGCGCCGAGCATGCAGCCGAAATTCGAATCGCTCCAGTAGGCGATGGGCAGGTCGCTCTCGAACTCCGAGAGCAGCTCCGTGTGCGTGGCGAGAATTAAGTCGGCTTCGAGACCGCGCAGCTTCTCCGTCACTTGCCGGCCCCAGCCTTGCACGATGGACGGCTCTCGGCCTTCGAGGATTTGCCTGCCGAACACGTTCCAGAACCGGCGCTTCACCGCCACGAACGGCGAAACCTCCGACTTCAACGGGCCGAGGTAATGAATCTCCGCGCCGTGCGGTTTGAGCGACTCGGCGATATGATAGGAGAGGCCCGACCAGCTCTTGATGTTGTGCGGGTCATCACCCGTGACGTAGGCGATCTTCATGCGGAACAGGCCGAAGGTTAGCCGCGAGCGGGCGTAAAGAACACAAAGAGTTGGAACTGGTGTGGAATTTTCTCCGCGCTCCCTGCGCCCTTTGGCGGCCAGTCATTCATCTCTGGCCTCAAGGTGAACATTGTCCAAAAACCACAGCCGCTGCGGCTCGCCGTCGCCGGTGAAGACCGCCAAGCGGCGGATGGATTTCAAGTTCAACCGTCGTTCCTTCGGCCCGCGCTGAATCTCGGCCGTGGGGACGCGGACGCGGTTCCAGCCGCGCGCCAGCTCGAACCCGCGCTCGAAGCGGTCAGCGAGCTTCGCACAGTTGCCGTCGTCATCCACGCGCACGAAGATCGAAAACGGCTCGCGCGGATTGAACACGTCCATCGCGAGCGCACGGAAAGGAGTCCAGTCCTTGTCGCCTGCCGCGTAGTTCACGCCGGCCCAGTCCCCTGCCCCGCCCACGACGCGCAGCGACTGCTCGCCCTGTGACGCGCGGGCACGCGTGAACGAGACGTTCGTCGGATGCCCAACCGAGCCGCCCTGCGGAAGCCACAGCTTCAGCTCCTCCTCATTTTCAAAATCACCGAGGGACGGGAAATGCTTCTGCCGCCACCGAATCCCGCGCCATTCCTCGCAAGCCGGCCACAGCGCGACGAGCATCACAGCAACGAGCACGGCTGCGTGCCCACCACGCCAAAACCATTTTCCGGTGCGCTGCCACGCCGCGATCCCGATCAGCGCCAGCGCAGCTCCGATGGAGCCGTTGATGAAATCGTCCAGGCTCTTGGTGCGACCAAAGCAGGGTTGCAGTATTTCCACCGCCGCCGCGAAAGCCGCCGCGAGGAGGAAAGCCAACCCGTGCCGCCGCGCCGCCGGTTGCACGCGTTCCGGCAGCGCATAATGCAGCACCGCCGCCAGCCACCCGATCAACGGAATGTGGCTCACGTCGAAGACGTGGCCCCAGAACGCCGCGTCCACCCGAATATGCACCGGCCAGAAGAAGCCCAGCGTGAGCACCGTCAGCGTGGCTGCCAGCACGATGGACTTGCGAAGCATCATGCAAATTCCCGGCGGGCGATCACTTGCGCACCAGCATCGTCACGCCGAGGAAAAGGCGGCGGCTGATGGCCTTGCGGAGCTTGACCGGCAG
Organism: uncultured Klebsiella sp.; assembly: GCA_964478755.1. GTDB lineage: Bacteria > Verrucomicrobiota > Verrucomicrobiia > Limisphaerales > SXTU01 > SXTU01. The sequence goes on along the minus strand of CAYZJP010000073.1, from coordinate 23,521 downwards.
CGCGCCAACGCACGCCTCGACACTGAAGGTCAGCGCATTCCACAGCCCGCTTTGCCGGCATTTGCCGAAGCGGTAGGTGAACGCCTCGGTGAAGCCGATTCGACGCACCAGCGCATCCATCTCGCGGTAGGTCCACTCCTTCAGGTGCATCCCCTCGGCCTCGTCGGCGAAGATGAACGACGCGTCGTGCGGGCCGGAATACTTGTGCGGCGTGTCAAAGATGTAAGCGCCGCCTGGCTTGAGCACGCGCAACATCGTGCGGAAGTGGTCCTCGTGGTCGTCCGGATGAACGTGTTCGAGGAACTGGTAGCTGAACGCCATGTCCACCGAGTTGTCCGGCAGGTTGAGCGTGTAGCCGTCGTAGGTCTCGAAGTGAAAATTCTTCGGCGCGTTCTGCTGGCCGCCGCTTTGGTCGGAGATGTCCAGCGCGATGACCTTCTCGACGTGCTGGCACATTTCGTAAGCCAGCCGGCAATCGCCCGGGGCAATTTCCATGAACGTCTTCACGCCGGCCAGATGCGGTCGGAGAATGTTCATGCGCGCGGCCACGGCACGACGGCTGTATTCCTCGGTGTCGCGGCGGGTGAGGCGCGGATGGTCCGGCACGCGGCGGAACAACTCATCGTAAAGCTCTGCGAAGAGAGTGGTTCGCTGCGCGCGGGTGGAATTCATCAACCGCCCGTGAAGGTCTTTCTCGACCTCGTATTGGCGGCGGAATGATTCGAGCGAGCGATTGTCTTCGGACATGCGGTGATTTGCGTTGGGCGCAGCTTCCCGGCGCACGGAGGACGGAGCAAGAATTTTCCCGCCGATGATTTCGCGTCAGGTCGGCGCGACGCTCGATTCAGAAACCGGCGCGGCGCGCAGCAGGTCGGGCAGCGGCTCCACTTCGGCAAGCGCTTTGCCGCCGCTGCCCACGCCCAGTTTCAAAACGCGTTCGCCTTGCGGCCGCACCATGCGGTCGTAGCTGCCCACGGCATCGTTGTAAGCCGTGTTGGCGCGCTCCAAACCGCTGCGGATCCTCTCGAAGTGCTCCGTGAATTTCGCCACGCGCGCGAACAACTCGCCCGCCGCCTCGGCGATCTCCCGCGCATTCACCGTCTGTTCATGCTGCTGCCAGCTCACGCTCACCGAACGCAGCAACGCGATGAGCGACGCCGGCGTCGCGAGCAGGATGCGCCGCTGCGCCGCCCAGACAATCAGGTCATGATCGCCTTCCAGCGCAGCGCTGAAAAGCGACTCGGCGGGCAGGAACAGAACAACGTAGTCGAGCGCGTTCGGGAACTGCGCCGGGTAATCTTTCTCGGCCAGTGCCTTGATCGTGCCACGCAATTTCTCAGCGTGCGCCTGCAACGACTCCGCACGCTTCGTCTCGTCGGCGGTCGCGAGCGCGCTGAGGAAATCGAGGTCGGGGACCTTCGCATCCACGATGATGACACGCTCGCCCGGCAAACGAACAACCAGATCCGGCTTCTTGTCGTCGGCCTGTGCCTGCTCGGTGAAGTCGCAGTGGGCACTCATGCCGGCGGCCTCTACAACACGGCGAAGCGTCTCCTCGCCCCATTTGCCGCGCGCCTGATTCGAGCTGAGCACGCGCCGCAGTTGCAGCGTCTCGCTCGACAACGTCTGGCTCTGCTGCGCCAACGATTCCAGGTGTTTCTTCACTTCGCCTAACGCCGCCGACTGCGTGGTCTCGCTCTGCGCGAGGCGCTGCTGATACGTCTTCAACTGTTCTTCGAGCGGCTTCACCAGCGTCGCGATGGCTTCCTGCCGCTGCGACAAATCGCCCTTCGCCGTCTCGGCGAACTTGCCGAGAGTCTCGTTGGCGAGGCGGAGAAACTCCGGGTGCGTCTGCTTGAGCGCGTCGGCGCTGAGCGCCTTGAAGGCTTCGCGCAAGTCCGCGAGCGCCTTATCCTGCGCAGCCCGTGTTTCCAACAACTGCCGCTCGTGCAACTCGCGCTGCTCCGCCAAAAGTTTGTTCGCCCCCGCCAACTGCGCCTGTGTGCCGGCAAGTTGATGACCGGTCTGCGTCAGCTTGAGCGCGGTGTCCGCCAGCTCGGCTTCGCGTCCGCGCAAGCTGGCGCGGACTTCCTCCGCTTGCTTCTCGGCCTCGCTCCGCCGCGCTTCCGTCGCCGCCAGCCCGGCGCTGGCCTCCGCCAACTGGCTGCGCGTGCGCGTCAGTTCTCCATCCCGGTGCGTTAGCTGCTGGCGAAGCTCGGCCTCCAGCAAATTCACAGCCGCGAGCGGAGCGTCGCTCCGCTCACTGCGGAACCGGGTGCCGAGCAGCCAGCCGATGACGCCGCCGAGCACGATGCCGAGCAGAAGGGAAAGGAACGGTTCCATGCTGAGGAATGTTCAGGTGAGTTTCTTGAGCAGCGACTTCTCGTAGTCAACGACGAGAAAGCGTTTCCCTTTTCGCCGGACCTTGTGCCCCTCCGCTTCCAAACGCACACGCAGGCCGGCAATGGCGCCGGGATACTTCGCGTTCACCTCGCCGCCGAGCTTGAGTGTGCGCCAGAACGGCGTGATGCGTTTCGCGCCGCCGGCCTCCGCCTCCGCCGCTGCGTGCGCGGCGATCCATGCGAAGATGCCCGTGGTGATGGGACACGCGAAATCCGTCCGGTGCCTCGCGGCGAGCGCGACGCGCAGCTCGTTGATGGTCACAAGCCGGCCTTTGGGCACGCGCTTCATCAACGCGTCCACCTCCAACGGCGCGGGGATGACGAACGTGCCCTCGCCCCAGCGCTTGGTGAGCTTGCCGCAGACCTGGGCGACCTTCGGCAGACCCTTGCTGTCGGCGAGCTTCTCGCGCCAGGATTTCTTGGGTTTCACGGAGAGGATTTATAAGGAGAGCAGGCACGCAGGAAAAGAAATAAGGCTCGGAGAAAGAATTTCTCCTGCCTTCTGGCTCTCCTAATAAACTCCTCCCTTCCTCGCTCAGAAGTGCGCGATGACTTCGATCTCCACGCTCGCCGCGCGCGGGAGGGCGGCGACTTGAATCGTGGATCGCGCCGGAAAATCGCTCGTGAAACACTGGCTGTAGATTTCATTCATGCCCGCGAAGTCCGCGAGGTTCGTGAGGAAGACCGTGCTCTTCACGACGTTGGCGAAAGTCAGCCCCTGATCGTCGAGGATGCACTTCACGTTCTCCAGCACGCGCCGGGTCTGGTCCTTGATGTCGCCGGGAACAAGCTGGCCGGTGGCAGGGTCGAGGGGAATCTGACCGGCGCAGAACAGCAGGTCGCCGACGCGGACGGCGTGGTTGTAGGGTCCGACGGCAGGCGCGGCCTTGGCGGGTTTGATGATGGTTTTAGTCATGCGCGGCAGAGTTAAGCAGCGCCGCGCAGATTCGCCAGAAAGAATTCTGGCGACGGCGCTACTTCTTTAGCGCCTTCGCCACCGCCTCGTCCAGCGCCTCGCCGCGCAGGTTCTTGGCGATGATCTTGCCCTCGCCGTCGAGCAGGTAAGTCGCGGGGATGGAGTTCACGCCATAGACGCCGGCCAGTTTGTTCTGCCAGCCCTTGCCGTCGTAATACTGCGCCCAGCTCATCTTCCGGTCGGCGATGAAGCTGTCGAGCTTCGCGCGGTCGGAGTCGAGGCTGATGCCGACAATCTCAAAGCCCTTGCCGTGATACTTGTCATAGGCCTTGAGCACATTCGGCAGCTCGCCGACACACGGGCCGCACCAGGTCGCCCAGAAGTCCACGAGCACCACCTTGCCCTTGAAGCGCGCGATGGAGAGCGGCTTGCCGGCGAGATCCTGCTCCTCGAAGTCCGGGAACTTCGCACCGACGGCGAGCTTGCGCTGGACTTCCTTCGAGGCTTTCTGGCTCTCGATGCCCGCCAATATCTGGTCCACCGCATTGGCGGGTTTGGTGCCGGGAAAATCTTTTTTGAGCTGAGTGAGCAGCGGCAGACCCTTCGCCTCGTCGTCGAGGATCTGAAGGTAGAGCATCGCCTTCATCAGGAGAACCTGTGCCACATCGTCTGTCTTCTCGTCCTTGTGCGCGGCGAGAATCTTGTCGAACTCGGTGAAGTTCTCGGCGAGATCCTTCTCGGTGTTCTTGCCGTCCTTTAGCTTGGTCTGAATCTTGCCAACCAGCGCCTTCAAATCTTCCTTTGCGTCGCTCGCCTGCGCGAAGCGGGCGGGAAGCAGCAGGGATACAACGGCGACAACAATGCGGAGGGTGTTTTTCATGGGAGATGCGTGCTGGCGCAGGATGACAGCAGCCGCCCGTGCCGACGGCAAGCCCAATTCCGCCCCTTGTCGTCAGGCGACTTTTCCAGCGGCAGTCCACATCAGACCGCCGTCCGCCTGGTTTTGATCGGTTGCCGTTGAACCTGAGCGCCCATTTCTTGCTCGCCCAGCCGCGCTGGCTGCCGATAGTTTCGGGCTGTGATTCCTACGAAGATTTTCGGGCTGACCGGCGGCATCGGCATGGGCAAGAGCACCGTGGCCCAGTTGCTCGAACGGCGCGGCGTGCCCGTCGTGGACACGGACGTGCTCGCGCGCAAGGTCGTCGAGCCGGGGCAGCCGGCCCTCGCAACGATTCAGGAGATGTTCGGCACGGCGGTGGTCGGCTCCGATGGCGCGCTGCGTCGCGATGAGCTGGCGCGCCGCGTCTTCGCCAGCGACATGTCGCGCAAGCAACTCGAAGCCATCCTCCACCCGCGCATCCGCGCGCTGTGGCAGGAACAGGTCGAGCAATGGCGCGCGGCGGGCGTGAAGCTGGGCGTGGTGGTGATCCCTCTGCTCTTCGAGACCAACTCGGCGAAACATTTCGACAAGGTGATCTGTGTGGCATGCGCGGCGGCGTCACAACAGCAACGCCTGGCCGCGCGCGGCTGGAGCGCGGAGCAAATCCAGCAGCGCAACGCCGCGCAGTGGCCCATCGAAAAGAAGCTGACGCAGGCCGATTACGTCATCTGGACCGAAGGCAGCCCGGAGGTGACGATGACGCAGGTGGACCGGATACTGTCGCAGTCTTGAGGAAGTAAGTGGCGGACATTCTTCGACCGAAGCCGAGTCCACAGTTCACTTCAGCGTCTTCCGCAGCCACGCGACGAGCTGGTCGGTGTAGTCCGGCACCAGCTTGTCCCAGCCGCCCATGCCATGCGCGCCCTCGGGGATGGTGATGAAGTCGCACTCGTTGCCCAGCGCCTTCATCTGAGCCTGAAACTTCACCGACTGCACGTAATCCACCTGCACGTCCTTCGTGCCGTGCAGCAGCAGGAACGGCGGCAATCCCTTCCGCAAGTAACTCGTCGCCGACGCGTCGTGCAGCGTCTTCAGCGCGCCATCGTTCAACTCGCTGAGATTGAAGAGCGCCGACAGCGATGGCCCGAGCGCGTTGCGGTTCTTCGCGTGAAACTCCAAATCATGCGGCGCGTAAATCGGCACCACGGCCGCCACCGCCGTCTCGCCCATCCCGCGCACGCCGACGTAGGACACCAGATGCCCGCCCGCCGACTCGCCCACCAGCGCGATGCGTTTCGGGTCCGCCTTGTAAGCCTTCGCGTTCGCCTTCACCCAACGGATCGCGCTCTCCACATCGTTCGCGCACGCGGGCCAGCGATGCGCGGGCGCGAGGCGGTAGTTGATGGTGAACCAAGTGAAGCCCGCCTTCGTCAACGGTGCGAACAGCGGCTTGATATAAGTGTTCTTGTCCCCGCGCATCCACCCGCCGCCGTGGACGAGGATGACCGTCGGGAACGGCCCCGGCCCGTCGGGCACATTCGCGTCGAGCGTGAGACTCACGTCGCCGACCTTGGCGAACTCGATGTCGGTCTTGAGTTCGGCGGACGCGGTGGCCGCCAGCAAGAGCAGGGTAACTAAGGAGCGCATGACGGCAGCGTGCTATAGGGCGGGCCGGAACACCAGCGCGCTGTCATGTTGGTCAAACGCCAAAGGAAACCTCTGCAAAAGTCCTGGAGCGGCGGACTGTCAGGGCTGGAGTGGCCCGGCTTACTTGAGCAGCGCCAGCGCGGACTCGACGAGCTTGTCGGCACTGAGGCCGTGGCGTTTGTAAAGTTCCTCGGCGAGGTAGGCGCTCTGGCCAAACTCGCCGGGGATGCCCAGCGAAGTCATGCGGTGCGCGATGCCCGCGCGGCTCAACGTGTGGCTGACCTGCGCGCCCATGCCGCCAACGATCTGGTGGTCTTCGATGGTCACGACACGGCCGCCGGCGGCTTTCACCGCTGCGCCGATGGTCTCGATGTCCACGTGGTTGATGAACGGGTTGTTGATGACGGTGGCCTTGATGCCTTGCTCCGCGAGTTTCTTGCCGGCGGCAATCGCCTTGTCCAACAGCACACCGCAGCCGATGAGGACCACGTCGGTGCCTTGCGCGAGGACTTGCGCCTTGCCCCACGGATAGGTCGCGCCGGGAATCCAGCTCATGGGATAATTCTCGCGACCAACGAAGAAAATGTAGCTCTCGCCGTCCTTGCCCGCCGCGCGGTCGGCGGCGTAGCGGTGGATGGCCTGATACATCAGCGACTCCGCCTCGTCGGGGCAGCTCGGCATGATGACGCACGTGTGCGGGATGGAGCTGACCGCCGCGATGTAAGTCGTCGCCTGATGACTCGCGCCGTCCGCCGCGTCCTGGAAGCCGATGTGGCTGAACATCGCGATGACCGGCGCTTGCGAGAGCGCAGCCATCGTGAGCGGGAGATTGCCCTTCGTGACGCCGAACTGGCCGAACGTGTCCACGATGGGGATGTAGCCGGACTTCGCGTAGCCCGCGCCCACGCTGACCATGTTCGCCTCCGCGATGCCCACCTCGACGAAGCGGTCGGGCAGCGCCTTCTGAAACGCGCTGATGCCGGTGGAGCCTTGCACGTCGCTGGAGATGGAGAAGACGGGCAAGCCGTCCATCGCGGCGCGGACGGCACCCTTCGCGAGGCCGGCTTGAACTTTGTCCTTCTTCACTGCCGGCGCGGCGGCGGAAGTGGCGGCGGCTGCCGCAGCCTTAGCCTTCTTCTCCGCTTCCTTCTTCTCCCAGTCCGCGCGCAGCGCAGCACCCCACGCGATGAACTCCGCCGGCGCGGTGTCGCCGGAATAAATCTCCGTCACCCAGTCGGGAATCTTTTCGCCGTTGGCCAGCGGGAAGCCGTGGCCGCCGGCGGCGTTCTCCTCCGTGGCCTTGATGCCCTTGCCCTTGACGGTCTTGACCCAGAGGCAGACCGGCACGTTGGGGTTGGCCTTCGCCTGCTCGATGGCCTTTTCGACCGAGAGATAAACCGCCTGCAAGTTGTGGCCGTCCGCGACGGTGATGACGTTCCAGCCGAGCGCGCCCATCCCCTGGAAGCTGCGCTGCATCGAGAAGGAATCCTTCGTGATGCGGCCCGAGAGCTTCGTGTCGTTGTCGGAGAGGATGAGCACGAAGGGGTTCACGCGGTCCTTCGCGGCCAGGCCGGGGATGGCGGCGAACGCCTCCTTCGCCTCGCCCTCCATCGCCGCGCCATCGGACACGGTGCAGATCGTCACGCGGTCGCGGCCCGCCGTCTTGTCACCCATCGCGAGACCCTGCGCCTGCGGGAGGCTGGAGCCGAGCGGGCCGTTGGAGACGAGCACGCCCTCGGGGTTGAGGTGCGACTCGCCGTGGCCGGTGAACTTGCTCGCGATGCTGCGGAAGCCCTTGAGCGTGTCGAAGGTCATGCCATCGAAGCCGTAGAGGGCGCGCAGCGCGTAGATGCCGTTCTCCGTGTGGCCGGCGTCGTTGACGAAGTTGAACGCCTCGTGCCACTGCCGCCCTTGCGTGGCGAACATCTGCGCGTGGACCGCCGCCATGATCTCCGCGAAGGCCGCCGGGCCGCCCCAATGGCAGGCCGCGCCGCCGACGACGGCATGCACGTCCATGAGCGCCACGAGCGCGCGGGTCGCGCGCGGGTCGGCGACCGTCACGGACTGGCCGGCGGCGTTGTTGACAGAGACGGAAAACTTCGGCGCGGCGGACGGCGTGCCGGCGAGACGGGACTTGAGCGCGAGCGGCTTCAGCGGCGGAGCTTCGACTTTCGCGACAACGGAATTATCAGCGGCCATAGGGTTCGGTCGGGTTGGGTTGGTTCAACAGGTTTTTGCGTTCCAACAGAGCGGGTGACGTTAGGAACGCGCGCGAAAAATAGGAAGAAGGAATTTGGGCGAACTTAAACCAAAGATGGAACTCAATGCGGGGAAGCGCACGTGCCATGCCACCTCCTTCGATTCCAACTCGGGCTTCGGGTTAAACCGATTCTCAATCGGGATCGCCTACTTCCCAAAGCACATCAGCCGCTTGTCCGTGCGCAGGTAGATGCGGCCGTCCACGATGGCGGGGGTGGACATGACGGTCTCGCCCATTTCGTTCCGGGCCAGCACTTCGGGCGCGCTGCTGCCGCTGAAGACGACCACGGTGCCTTTCTGCGAGATGGCGAGGACGTTGCCGTCCGCCGCCGTGAGACTGCCATAGTAGTCGCCCAGCGCGCCGAGGCGCTCGTCACGGTAGATGACTTCGCCGGTCTTCGCATCGAGACAGCTCGCCATGCCGCCGCTGCGCACGGAATAGACGCGGCCGTTGTAATAGAGCGGCGACGAAACGTAGGGCAGGCTGCGGTTCTGCTTCCACGCGATGTGCGTTTCGGTGATGTCGCCGCGTCCGCCGGGCTTCACCGCGAAGATGGCGTTCTCCGCCGACACGAACTGGTCGGCCATGCTCTCGTATTCGGTCTTGGTCACGACGCCGTCCTTGTCGAGGTCGAACTGGCTGAAGCGGTCCTTGAAGGGGCCGGTGGGAAACTCGTCCTTGGTCAGCTTGCCGTCCTTGTTCTTGTCGTATTGCGCGAGAAACTCGGCATGCGGCGGGAGCGCGAGGCGGTCGCCCGCGTCGCCACCGATGTTCCAGCTCGCGATGAAGAGCAGGCCGTCGCCGGCCGTGGGCGAGGCGTTCGCCACGCGCGCCATGCCGCGCGAGGTCCACAGAAGTTTGCCGGTCTTCGGCTCGTAGGAGGAAACTTTCAGCGAGCCGTTGACGATGATTTCCTCGGTGCCGTCGTGCCGCCAGACGAAGGGCGTGGCAAAGCCGCGCCGGTGCGACGGGCGCTCAGTCTTCCAGACCTGCTTGCCCGAACGCTTGTCCACGGCGATGAGAAAGGAGTCCATGTCCGAGTCGGAAAGCTGGACGACAAGGTCGCCGACGATGATTGGCGAACTGCCCGCGCCGAACTCAACGACAGGCGAGGGCAGCGGATGCCGCCACAGCTCCTTGCCCGCGAAGTCGTAGGCGAGCAATCCGAACGAGCCGAAATAAACTACGACGCGTTCGCCGTCGGTGCAGGCGGTGGGCGCGGCGGGGTTGCTGATGCGGTGCGTGGCTTCGAGTTTCTGGGCGGGCGCGGGCGTGGTCCAGAGGAGTTTGCCCGTCGCGCGATCGAGGCCAAGCGTGACGAGCTTTCCGCCGTCCACGCCAGTGACGAAGATGCATTCGCCCCAGATGACAGGCGAGGAATGGCCGAGTGGAAGTGCCGTGCTCCAGACGAGATTCGTCTTTGGTCCGAAGTGGACAGGAGCCTTGCCGTTGCCGGTTGCGGCGGCGTCCGGCCCGCGGAACTGCGGCCAGTTCGCGGCATAGGTGGAGGCGGCGAGGAACGAGGCGGCGAGGAGGAGGAAGAGGCGCATGAGTTGATTGGGGAACGTGTCTTTGAAAGCAGTATTCACGGCCCCGGCTTGCCCAGCGGGAACGGCACGAGCAACGAGAGCAGCCAGGTCGCGAGGACGCCTACGGTGGAGTTCACCGTGAGCAGGACGGACCAGGTCTTGAGCGTCTCGCCTTCGGTCAGGCCACCGAGCTTGCTCACCACCCAGAAGCCGCTGTCGTTCATCCACGAGCAGGCCATGCCGCCGAAACCGATGGCGAGGAAGATGAAGATCGGATCATACGGCAGCGCGTGCGCCGGCCCCGCGCCGCCGGTGATGATCGGATACATCATCGCGCTGGTCGTGAGCATCGCGACGGTGGCGGAGCCTTGCGCGACGCGGATGACCACGGAGACGAGATAGGAGAGCCAGATCATGTTCAGCGCGTGCCCCTTCGCGGCGGCCTGGATGGCCTCGCCCACGCCCGCGTTGCGCAGCATGAGGCCGAACGCGCCACCCGCCGCCGTGATGAGGATGATGGTGCCCGAAGTTTCCAGCGGCGGGCCGATCAGCTCGCACATCTTCGCGACGTTGTAGCCTTTCTGCCGCGCCAGCACGAACATCGAGACGAACGTGCCGATGAGGAGCGCGACGTTTTTGTTCCCGATGAACTCGACGAACGCGAAGGCCGAGGCAAACGACTCCTTGCCGCCGAACAGTTTCACCAACGCGTCGTTGCCTTTCCCGATAATCATGAAGGAAGACAGGCTAATGAGTGCGATGGGCAAAACAACCGGCGTGATGGACCAGAAGAACGATGGCAGCTCGGACTCCGGCCGGTCCACGATGGAGCGCAACTCGGTGAGAGTCGTGCCCGGCGTCTCGCGCATGGGAAAGTCCATGCGGGCGTTCATCCACTTGCAGACAAACCAACCCACTGTCAGCGGAAACAATCCGACCGCGATGCCGGCGAGGATGGACACGCCCACGTCAACCTTCAGGTTCTCCACCATCGCCAGCGGGCCGGGATGCGGGACGGTCATTGAGTGCGTGATCACACCGCCGCAGCACACGGCCATGATGTAGAGCAGATAATCCTTGCCCGTCCGCAGCCGCAGCGCGCGCGCCAGCGGCACCATGAGCATGAACATCGTGTCGAAGAAAATCGGGACGGACAGAACGTAAGTGCTCAGGAGCAACGCCACGCCCGCGTTCCGTTCGCCGAAGAACACGAGAAACCGCCGCACCACCTTGTCCGCCGCGCCGCTTTCCATCAGGCACATGCTGATGATGGTCGCCAGCCCGATGACAATCGCGATGCTGCCCGCCGTGCGCCCGAATTCGATGCTCGTCAACTCCACCGCCTGCACCCAGTGGTTGCGCAGCGGCCGGCCATCCGGCGAGACGACCGGCGAATCCGGCTTCGGCACGCGGGCCTTCGCGCCGGGCAGTTGCTCCGCCATCAAGCCCGCGAGCATCGCCGCGAGGATGAGCGCGAGGAACGCGTGGACGCGCACCACCGAAATCAGCACCACGACGAACGCGACGGAAATCAACAGCACCGCCAGCGGCCACAGGCTGACTTCACTGGCGACGGCGAAAAGACCCATAGACATGAATTCTGGAATGCTCCGACCAGTTCACCAGACGGTGCGCGACGCGGTCAAGGCTGGAGGCCGGACGGACGAAGAAAGTTCCCCGCGTTGCGCTCCGGGTTGCACTTCTTTGATCCGCTCGCTTTACTCACCCGCATGAAACACCTCCTCCGCGCTCAACTTCTCGCTGCCGTCGTGCTATTCGTTTCTCCCGTGCCGCGCGCCAAAGCACAGACCATTGCGCCCGCTTTCGCGGAAACTTCTCCGCGTTTGCAGACCATCGTGGACAGCGCCGTCGCCGAGGCACGCAAACAATTTCCCAAACTCCAGGCTAACCAGATCGCCGTCACGCTCGTGGACCTGCGTGATCCCGCGAAGCCCGCGCGCGCCAGCCATCGTGGTGCCGAGCAGATTTATCCGGCCAGCGTCATCAAGCTCTTCTACCTCGCTGCCGCGCACCGCTGGATGGAGGACGGCAAACTCACCGACACGCCGGAACTGCGACGCGCGATGAGTGACATGATCGTCCACAGCTACAACGAGGCGACGCACTACGTCCTCGATGTGCTCACCGGCACGACGAGCGGGCCGGAGTTGTCCGAGGCGGAGATCAAAGTGTGGTTTGACCAGCGCAACGCCGTGAACCGCTACTTCACCTCGCTTGGCTACTCCGGCGTGAACGCGAACAAGAAACCGTGGTGCGAAGGCCCCTACGGTCGCGAGACGCAAGCCGTCAAACTCTTCGAGCCTAAGCGCAACGCGCTCACCACCGACGCCACCGCGCGACTCATGACGGAGATCGTTACCGGCAAGAGTGTCTCCGCGAAGCGTTGCGACGAAATGAAGTTACTCCTCAAGCGCGACCCATTCAGCAAGGAGAAGGACGCCGACAGCCAGAGCAAGTTCACCGGCTCCGTGCTGCCCGAGGGCGCGAAGCTGTGGTCCAAGGCGGGCTGGACGAGCCAGACGCGCCACGACTGCGCGTATGTGGAACTCCCCGACGGCCGGAAGTTCGTGCTCGTGACCTTCACGCTGGACCATGCCAGCGAACGCGGCGTCATCCATGCCGTCGCGCGCAAAGTCGTGGACGAACTCAAGTAGGACGGGCGTCCCGCCGGTCATCCATCTTCCGGCGTGGTGACCGATGCGGTGAACGTATAACGAAGCGCAGCCCCGCGCTCTCTGCCCCGAAGGGGCAAATGATGGTAGCCGGTGGGAAGCGGCGACCAACGGGAGCGCGCACCCACCGGAACAGCGGGTTGGGAAACCTCGCGTCCCAGCGGGACGCATGAACCATCTGCTCGCGAACGTCTCATGCGCCCCACCGGGGCGCGCCTTGCTTTCCGCCTCCCCGGTGGGTGCGTCCCGCGCGGCGGGACTTCCCACCGGCTACCTTCATCTGCGCCTCCGGCGCAGTCGCGCGTCGCTCATTTCTCGGCTGGCTCGTTCAGTCGCGCGACGGCTTCGAGCGCGGCGACGGTGAAGACCATCGGATACAGCCGCTCGTAATACCACAGCTTGGCGAAGTAGAAGCCGATGGGCGCGGGCTGCGTCCATGTGCCGTCCTCGACGCGGCGGAGGAGCCAATCAATGCCACCTGACAGCACCGTGGCATAATTGGCGTGCGGCCTGACAGCGATCGCCGCCAACGTCTCGACAGCAAGGGCGGTTTCCTCGATTGAACTCGGGCAGCCCAGTTCGCCCCCCCAACCCAAATCGGGATTCTGCGTTTGGAGCAGCGCCTCATACGCTTTCCGGTTCGCATCGAAGAACTCCTCCTCGTGGAAGATGCCCAGGCGTCCCAACAACAGAATGACCTTGGCAGTGCCGTAGGTTGGATTGGCTTCCTTCGTGGCCATTTCATTCCCAAACCAGAGCGGCTCCCACAGCATCAAATCCGTTCGCTCCCGATGCAGATAACGAAGCCCGCGATTTTTCGCCCTGCGAATTCGGAGTTGGATTGGCTGCGGTAAGTTCCAGAACCAAGCCAGCCACGCCCGCAGCGCGTGGGCCGAGATGTCCGGGCTGCTGCGGTCGAAGGGCAGGTTCGTCCAGCCACGGCAGAAGGTCGGGATGCCGCCGTCGCGGTTTTGGAGGTCCAGCAGCCACTTCACTCCGGCGATGGCCGCCTCGCGCACGCGCGGGTCGAGCGGCTTGGTTTCCTTCTCATTAGCACCCGGCTTCAGCCGGGTGTGGCCGTCGTCACTCGGGGAAAAACTGTTTAAACAGTTTTCCCCTACCGCCAACGTGTCCCCCCGGCTGAAGCCGGGGGCTAATGAGAGGTTATTCAGCGCTAGCAGCGCGCCTGCCGTATCGTCCGCGTCGGGGACGCCGCCGGGCAAATCCGTCCATGCCCAGCCACCGGGCGCGGCATTCGTATAGGGATGCACCGTGCGGTATTGCTGCGCGAGGAGCCATTCGAGAATGCGCCCGCGCTCCTCGGCGCTCATCACCTCGTGGACGCTCGGGCCGAGCGCGTTGACGGCGAGCGTCGTCACCCACGTAGCGAGGTTCGTGTCAATCGGCCAGCTCCCGTCCGCACGCACGGACTTGAGCAGGAACTCCACGCCGCGCAAGGCAACGGGATGGTCCGCGTTGCCGCTGCCCGCGAGGCTCATGGTGACGAAGCTCGTCAGGGGCGTGGCTTCGAGGAAGCCGCCGTTCGGCGGTTGGATGCGCTCCAGCACGCGCAGCGTCTTCGCGCGCGCGCGATTGCGCAGCAGGCGCGTCACCGGATTGCGGGTGGGCAAGTGGTGATGCCGCACTTGTCCGATTGCGATAAGCGCCGGCAACGCGTAGCTCACGACGGGCAAACGTAGTGCGGCGAAGAATTTCTGCGGCAGCGCAGCCAACTCGAACGGAAGCTGAATGACGCGTCGCCAAGCTTCCTTTCCCTCGCCGAGCCTTCCTGCCAGCGCGCACATGGTGAGGATGGGCACGGAGAAGGTGCGGTCCTTGCCGTAGCGGGCGATGATGGCGGTGATGAGCGCGTCGCGGTCGAGGGGCGATGCGGAGTGATTAGTAATTAGTCCTGAGTGATTAGTCGCAGAAGGTGGCACAGATGGCTTCGGCGCTGCGGACTCATTACTAATTACTAAACACTTCTCAGCCAGCCACGCCTCCGCCCGCCGCACGCTCTCCGGCCACTTCGCCTCCGCCCCCGGCACCGCGCCGAACGCCGCCCAGCAGAGCGCAGTCGTGCTGATGTTCGAGAAGCTCAACGTCGTGTCGCCCCAGCCACCGTCGGCGTTCTGATGCTCGGCGAGCCACTTGAGACCGGACTCGATTGCGGATTGCGGATTGCGGATTGCGCATTGGCTTTCGGGCTTCGCGTGGCGGTGCCAAAGTTGCAATGCAGTCACCGCCGTCGCCGTCGAGAGCGCGCTGCTGGACAACTCGCCTTCCCAATGCCCGTGCGGCCCGCGTTCGGCCAGCAATGCGGCGCGGACCTTCACGAGCGCTCGTTGCAACCGTTCGCCGTCGATGCGGGGCGCGGACGGCGGGGGCGACGGATTGTCACTAGACACGCGCGCAGTTTGGTGGAGAGCAGATTTTTTTTCACGCTTGTTCACGGCCCGGAGTAGTGCTTTCTTGCCGCGGGTAACCGCCGCGCCGTCAGAAAGGCGTCGGAAAACAGATTTTCAGACGATGGCGATCTACAAGCTCACGCCAGGCAGCAAGCTTTCCGGCAAGTCCTTCACCAACCTCATCAACTTTTTCTGCGTCGCGCCCGACGCGAAAACGGTCTTCATCGCGGGTGATTTCAACGAGTGGAACCCGACGTCGCACCCGATGCAGCGGCTCGCGGACGGGAACTGGGTCGTTCAAATCCCGCTCACGCACGGCCACCACCGTTACTGGTTTCTTGTGGACGGACAGCCGACGCTCGACCCGCGCGCGCAAGGCATCAGTCGCAATGAGAAAGACGAGCGAGTGTCACTGATGGCGGTCAGTTGAGCCGCGCGGATTGTTCGTCACGAATCAGCGCGAAGGAAAACGGCCGCGCGCTGCTCGCACCTTCAATCCCTGGGACGCCGCGCGTTTTTGCGGCTATCCCGCATCCGGCACGGCCTTCGTTGCCTTGTTCGCGACTCGGCGCCCGGAAAAGAAATCCAGAAGCAGCGCACGGCACTCCTTCTCACGCACGCCAC
Organism: uncultured Klebsiella sp.; assembly: GCA_964478755.1. Taxonomy (GTDB): domain Bacteria; phylum Verrucomicrobiota; class Verrucomicrobiia; order Limisphaerales; family SXTU01; genus SXTU01. The sequence continues at coordinate 8,162 of CAYZJP010000073.1, read as the reverse complement.
GCGTGATGTCGCACTGGTGGTTGAGGCCGGGGAATTGCAGGAGGTTCAACGCGCCGCCCGCGGCGCCGCCCTTCGCGTCGCCGACGCCAAATACCACGCGTGCGAAGCGGACGTGGACGATGGCCCCGGCGCACATGGGACACGGCTCCTTCGTGACGTAGAGCGTGCAATCGTTGAGCCGCCAGTCGCCGACGGCTTCCTCGGCCTGCGTGATCGCGAGCATCTCGGCGTGCGCAGTGGCGTCCTTGAGCAACTCCACTTGATTGAAGGCCCGCGCAATGATGCGTCCGCTACGCACGACGACCGCGCCAACAGGGACTTCCTCCGCCTCGTAAGCACGCGCGGCCAAGCGCAGCGCCTCGCCCATGAAGTAAGTGTCGCTGTGCAGGTCAATGATCGGCTCGTCGGTCACGGCGAGAAAGGAAACCACGAATGAGCACGAATGGACACGAAGGAAATGCGTTGGCGCGACGAGGAGTCTAACGCGCCGAAGTCGCAACCATCAGGTTGCGCATCTCACCGGGCTTTCGAGCGCAGGCTAAAGCCTGCGGCCACGGAGCGACGGACGCATCTCGCGATTCGCTTGCACCAGAGCGGCGAGGAGTTTCTGCCAGTCAGCTTCCGTCGTTTCCCAGCCGGCGCTGAAGCGGAGGGCGCGCGCAGCTTCGGCGGGCGTGTAACCCATCGCGGTCAGGACGGGACTCGGCTCCTCCTTGCCGCTGGCACACGCGGAACCAGTGGAGACGGCCACGCCGAGCTTGTCGAGCTTCACGACCCAGCGCGTGCGGCAATCCATTTCGGGCATGAGCGCAAGCGTCGTGTTCCAAACGCGGGGAGAGTCGGCGGCAATGATTTTGGTGCCGAGAAGGGATTTGAGGAGCTGCCGCTCAAACTGATCGCGCAGGTTGAACGGTTGCGACTCGGAGTCCGAAACCATCTTGGCAGGGCGCGTCTGTCTCAGCGCGCCGGGTGGATGTCCGGCAGTCTCGGCGGCGCGCTGAGGACAGACGTTCCCTGCCTCGCGCACTTCGAGTGCGGCCACCATCGCCAGCACGCCGGGGACGTTTTCTGTTCCAGCGCGTCGGGCTTCCTCCTGCGAGCCGCCGCGCAGGAACGGTTCAACGCGACCTTTCGCCGGGCATTTCAAAAAACCAACGCCGCGCGGACCGCCAAACTTATGCGCGCTGCCGCTGACAAAACCGCAGTCGCCGAAATCGGCGGCAGGCAGCTTGCCGATGGCTTGCACAGCGTCACAGAAGAAGGGGACGCCATGCGGGCGGCAGAGGGCGAGGACTTCGCGTGTGTGCTGGATGACGCCGGTTTCGTTGTTCACGGCCATCACAGCGATGAGACCGGGCCGCGCACGCTTCAGTTTTTTCGCCAGCCAATCGAGGTTCACCAAGCCGTCGCGAGCAACGGGAATGAGGCGGTGTTGTTTCGGAAAGTGATGCCGCGCGGCCTCCATCACACACGGGTGCTCGATGGCGGAGAGCCAGACTTCGGTGTCGGGCGCGAGCGTGCGCGCGGCGTGATGGAAGACGGTGTTCGCGGACTCGGTTGCGCAGGAAGTGAAGACGAGGTCCAGCGCATGACAGCCGAGGATGGTGGCCAGTTTCTCCCGTGCTTCGCTCAACGCGGCGTCCGCGCGCGCGCCGACGCGGTGGAGGCTGGAAGGATTGCCGATGAAACGCTCGCTCGCGTCCAGCCACGCCTGACGCGCGGCGGGATGGAGCGGCGAGGTGGCGTTGTGGTCGAAGTAGAGCACGGCTTATTTGCCCGAGCTGGCGCGGATGAAGGCGCGAAAGAGTTGCGCGAAGTGAGGGTAGCGGTCGTAGAGGCGCTCAGGGTGAAACTGGACGGATTGCAGGAATGGGAGGCGGGATTGGTCCTTGAGTTCCATCGCTTCGACGACGCCGTCGGAGGTGGTGCCGGTCACGCGCAACGCGTCGGCGACGAGGGCGATGGCCTGGTGATGCGTGCTGTTTGTGCCGGGCTGCGCGGTCGCGAGGAGCGCGGCGAGTTGCGAGTCCGGCGCGAGGGTCACGTCATGCACCAGCTCGAACTTGCGCTCGACCTGCTTGTGCGGAAGCGCGCCAGGAAGCTGCGACGCAATGTCCACGAGGAGCGTGCCGCCAAGGGCGACGTTCAGCATCTGGTGGCCGCGGCAGATGCAGAGGAGGGGCTTGCGTTGTCGAAATACTTCGTCCACGAGTGCGAATTCCAGCACATCGCGCTCAGGTTCCACTTCGCCGAGTTTCGCGGCCAGCTCGGGCGGTGTGTCGGGCGCGTAGTGCTTGAGTTCAATGTCCTCGCCGCCGGTGAGCAGCACGCCGTCGGCACGGCGGACCAGTTCGGCCACTTGGTCGCGCGTGGCAGTGACGGGCAGGACCAGCGGCGTCCCTCCAGCGTCGTTGATGGCCTGCGTGTAGCGGTTCGAGAGGCTGATGGAGGCATCCGCAAATTCGGTGCCGGCGGCTTGCTGGCATGGAGTGACTAGGATGAGCGGGGACATGAAGGATGAGGTATGAATTATGAAGTATGAACCGCAGCCCGCAATAGTGCTCAGTCGAGCTTCGTGCCGGGGAAGCGGTCGTAAATCATCTTCTTCACGCGGGTCTCCTCGACGGGCGGGAGGAGACGGCGGTTGATGCGGCGGCGGACGGTGTCGAGGAGTTCGAGCCAATCTTCGAGGGGCGGATTTTTCACCGGCTGCCAGTCCTCGGCGCGCTTGAACTGCTGGAAGAAGAGCCACTGGCCACCGAAGTGACGGCATGAGATTTCCACTTTTTTGCCGTCCTCGGTTTTGCGGGTCCAGCCGACTTCAGATTTGATGGCCATACGAGGAGACTATTCTGGCAAATCCACGCTCGCCACGGCCATCGCGGCGATTCCTTCCTCGCGGCCCACGAAGCCCATTTTTTCGTTCGTCGTGGCCTTGATGCCGACCTTGCGCGGATCGAGACCGAGGGCGGCGGCGATGTTGGCTTTCATCGCCTGGACGTGCGGCATGAGCTTGGGGGCTTGCGCGATGAGGGAAGCGTCCACGTTCACGAGGCGACCGTTGCGGAGCTTCACCTGACGCGCAGCTTCTTCAAGGAAGATGCGGCTGGGCGCACCTTTCCAACGCGGATCTGTGTTTGGAAAAAACTGGCCGATGTCGCCCTCGCCAATCGCGCCGAGCACGGCGTCGGTGATGGCGTGCATGAGAGCGTCGGCGTCCGAGTGGCCGTCGAGGCCTTTCGTGTGCGGAATGTCCACGCCGCCGAGGATGAGTTTGCGTCCCTCGACCAGTTGGTGAACGTCGTAGCCAATGCCGACGTGAATCATGGACGGAGGCTAGGGAGCGAGAGCGGGGCCACCAAGGAAATTCAGCCGGCGCTCACGCGGACTTGCCGCCCTTGAGGCTCTTGACGCGGTAGCAGTGGAACTCGCCGAGTTCCTTGTGCGCGACGGTGGCGCGGTCGGCCTCGATGATCTTGAAAACCTTTTGATAGACCTCCGGGCCGATGAGCACCTCGCCGTCATGCGCGCCCTTGCAGTAAGCCGAGGCGCGGGTGATGCCGGCTCCGAGCGCGACGAAATCCATCCGGTCGCCATTGCCGATGAAGCCGTGCAGGACTTCGCCGATGTGGACGCCCACGGCGAGTTCGCAGTGCGGGGCGTTCTGCCCTTTGCGCCGGGCGTTGATTTCCTTCACTGCCTGCTCCAGTTCGACAGCGGCGCAGACGGCCTTCTCGTTCTGCTGCAAGTCCGGCTCGGGCGAGCCAAAGACTGCGATGATTTCCTCGCCGCCAGATTTCATCAACGTGCCGTCGTAGCGGAAGATGGCATCAAGCGCCGCGCCCAGGTAATCGCGCAGCAGCGCCGCGGCGTCGGCGGGAGCCAGTCCCGAAACAACGCTGAAGCCGCGCAGATCGGCGAAGAGCACGGGCAATTCGGTCTTCTGTGCGCCGGGCTGAAGGCGTTCGAGACGGACGTTTTCGAGCAGGCGCTCCTGCACGCGCGGCGGGAACTTCGCGGTGATGCGGTCCAGCAGCGAGGCATTGTGCGCGAGCTTCGCCTGCAAGTCCTGATTGAAGATGACGATGGCGATGTAGTGCGCGACGGCGAGCAGGAACTGCATGTCGTCCTCGCTGAACGGCTCGCTGCGCTTCGGGTCGTCGAGGTAGATCGCGCCCAACGGCTTTTCCTTTAGCAGCAACGGCGCATACATGCCGGTCTCGACGGTGACAAGCCGGGTGTCGAGCGCACTGGCCTCGTTGCTGCGCTGAAGGATGAAGCCGTGGGCTTCCTCCATCACGCGGCGGGCCAGCGACTCACTGACAACTACCTCGCCCTGCGGAATGCTCGCGCCAACCTGCACGCGGCCCGTGGCGGGATCGTGCAGCATGAGCGCGCCACGCTTCGCGCCGGGAATAAGTGTGAGGACGCGGGCGAGAATCGCCTGCAACATGTCCGGCAGCCGCATGTCCGGTGTGAAGGTCAGCGGCACCTGATAAAGACTGGCGAGACGGTGTTTGAAATCGGCGTCGGCGGACGTATCGGGCGCGGCGGGCACGACCGCTGGGGCCGGGGCTGCCGCAGGCGGCGGAACGGGCGCGGGCGCGGCGGGAGCCGGCGTTGGTGCAGGGGAGGACGGCTTCGACATGACGGCGACCTTGGGCGCTTCGCTTACGGGAGCCGGCGCGGGCACAGCGGGAACGGCGGGCTTGGCGGCAAGCGGGGTTCCTGCCGGGAGCACGCCGGGCTTGGGCGGCAGAATGCCCTGCGGCACCGGACTCGGAGCCGGAGCCGCCGCCTTCGCCGGGGCCATGACGTTGACCGATGGAATGAGCAGCCCTTCGCCTGGCGCGGCGGCAGGCGCGGGGGTGGGCCTGGCTTGAACGGGCTTGGAGGCCGCTGGCTTCGGCGCGGGCGTAGGCGTGGGCGCAGCGAACTCGACGCGCAGACTGGTTTCGCCCGTGCGGATGACGCTCTGGGACGTGATGGGCGCGCTCTCGACGAATTCGCCATCCACGACCGTGCCGTTGGTGCTGCGCAAATCCTCGATCCAGACTTCGCCGTTGGTGACCTTGATGCGACAGTGCTTGCGCGAAACCGTTGGGTCAGCCCCGAAGTCCAGGTCCGGCGCGCTCAACGGGCTGAGGCGGCCGATGAGAATCTCCTGCCGCTCGAAAGTGCGGATTTCCTCGTGGCCTTGATAGCTATAAATGACTCGCATGGTTTTCGCCGTGCCGACTTCGGAGCGAAGACTACCCCCAGGCCACCGACATCGGCAAGCACTTCGATGAGGTGGACCGCAGTTTCAGGAATCAAGGCCGTCCCGCCCGCGCTCAGGCCGCGACCAACGCCGGCTGCAGGCCAGAACTGGCCCCGGCACCAACGCGCACCTCGCCACGAATCCGCGCGATGATGGGCGGCAGTTTCTCCAGCAGGTAGTCCACTTCCTCCGCCGTGTTGTAGATGCCGAGGCTGAAGCGGATGGAACCCTTCGCACTCGTGGGCGAGAGGCCCATCGCCGTCAGCACATGACTGGGCGCGAGCGAACCGGTCGTGCAGGCCGAGCCGCTGGAGGCGCAAATGCCTTCGCGGTCCAGCAGCAGCAAAATCGCCTCCGCCTCGCATCCGCCGAAGGATAGATTGCTCGTGTTCGGCAAGCGTGCGTCACGGCCGCCATTGCGATGCGTGTCGGGGATGGTCGCAAGGATCGTCTGTTCTAACCGGTCGCGTAGCGCGCGGATGCGGGTGTTCTCGTCCTGAATCGAAGCCAGCGCCAGTTCGGCAGCGCGCCCGAAGCCCACGATGTAAGGAACGTTCTCCGTCCCGCCGCGCCGGCCCTTCTCCTGCCCACCGCCGATGAGATACGAATGATACGGCGCAGTATAACGGCAGTAGAGCAGGCCGACGCCTTTCGGCGCATGCAGCTTGTGTGCGGACAGCGAGAGGAAATCCACGCCGAGTTCATCCACATCCACCTTCAACTTGCCCGGCACTTGCACGGCATCGGTGTGGTAGAGCACGCCCTTGCTGCGACAGATGGCGGCGATCTCCTCCAGCGGAAAGAGCACGCCCGTCTCGTTGTTCGCCCACATCACGGAGACGATGGCCGTGTCGGGCCGGATGGATTTCTCCAACCGGTGCAGGTCCAGCGAGCCGTCCGACTCGACTGGCAGGAACGTCACGTCGTAGCCGCGCCGCCGGAGATACTCGCAGTATTTGATGTTGGCCGAATGCTCGACCGCCGTGGTGAGCACATGGCGCTTGGCAGGCTGTGTGACCAGCGCGCTGTGCAGCGCGGTGTTGTTCGACTCCGTGCCGCAACTGGTGAAGACAATCTCGCGCGGGTCCGCGCCGATGAGCGCGGCCACTTTCTCGCGGGCCAGGTCCAAGTCCTTCACCACCTGGTTGCCGAAGGAGTAGGCGCTCGACGCGTTGCCCCACAACTCGGTGAAGAACGGCGTCATTGCCGCCACGACCTCGGGAGCGACCCGCGTGGTGGCGTTGTTGTCGAAGTAATAAATCCGGCGCTGGCTCATCAAACCGCCGGCCTGCGCCAACGGGAGGGTGAGTCTAGGAATGAAGCGCCAAAGCGCAAGAATGGATTCAGCGATTGGGTGATGGCCCTGACCGGAACCCTGTAACTGAGCCACGGATGAAACACAGATTGAACACAGAGGGCCGACACGCTGGTCACAAGCGGTCTCCCAAACGGAACACACTATCTGGCAGGGCATCCTTACGGCTCCATACCGAGCGAGCGGACAGCTCTGTCTGTGTTTCATCCGTGTTTCATCTGTGGCTAAAGAAGATTTCCGGTTGAGGCCTCCGAACAAACTAAGGCTGTTTGCCGAATCGGTAATGCGGCATCCTCCCGCCATGCCGCAATCCACTCCACTGCACCAGCTCCGCGCCGGCGTCATCGGCACGGGTTTCATCGGCCCCGTCCACATCGAGGCGCTCAAGCGGCTTGGCGTGCAGGTCACCGCCATCTGTGGCTCGACCAAGAACGCCCGGGCCACCGCGGCAAAGTGGGGCATCCCGGAGGTCTATGGAGATTATGATTACCGCGCGATGCTCGCCTCGCCGAACGTGGACGTGGTCCACATCACCTCGCCGAACAAGGTCCACGTCGAGCAATCGCTTGCGGCGCTGGCGGCGGGCAAACACGTCGTTTGCGAAAAGCCATTGGGCATGACGGCGAAGGAGACAGCGAAGGTCGTCGGTGCCGTGAAGCGCAAAAGTTCACCGGTCTTCGCGGTGAATTATATGTGCCGCTTCTTCCCTGCCGTGCTTCAGATGCGCGCGCTCGTCCAACGCGGCGACCTTGGAAAAATCATCCACGTCCAAGGCCACTTTTTCCAGGACTGGTTGCTGCACGCGACGGATTACAACTGGCGTTTGCTCGCGAGCGAGGGCGGCCAGCTCCGTGCCGTCGGCGACATCGGCACACACTGGATTGACGCCGTCTCGTTCATCCTCGGTGCGCGCGCGGAGAGCGTGTTCGCGCACTTGGAGACGTTTCACAAGACACGCTATCGGCCGCGCGGCGAGGTGCAGACCTTCGCGAAGGTGGACCCGAAGACGATGGTTCCTTACCGTTGCGACACCGAGGACTTCGGCAGCGTGCTGCTCAAGTTCGGCCGGGCGCGGCACGGCTTCGCCAGCGGCGTCCACGCCAACGCCTCCATCTCGCAGGTCGCCGCCGGTTGGAAATGCAGCCTCGCGCTCGGCATCTACGGCACGAAGGGCAGTGTGCGGTGGGACCTCCAGCAGCCGAACGAAATCCTCGTGGGCCGCCGCGACGAGCCGAACCAGATTCTCCAGCGCGCCACCGCCGGCTTCAGCGAGGACGTCGCGGGCTTCACCGATTATCCCGGCGGCCATCCCGAGGGCTTCCCCGACAGCCACAAGATGCACTACCGCGCCGTCTATCAGCACATCGCCAGCGGCCGCAAGACGCCCGTGCTCTTCGCCACCGCCGACGACGGGCATCACGAGGTAAAACTGTGCGAGGCGATCTTGAGGAGCAGCCGCGCAAGAAAATGGATGGGTGTCTGAGTTTCGATCCCTTTGAGCTGAAAGGGCATCGTGAATAAATAACGGTTCCTCGCTGTTTTCGGTGGAATGGCTTCCTGCGGTTTCGCCGGAGGCGCCCCTGAAGG
>CAYZJP010000072.1:1354-25449 GCA_964478755.1 uncultured Klebsiella sp. | reverse complement strand
GGCGGCGCACCCCACCCCGTGGGCCCGAAGCAGGAGCGATGGGGGGTGGGCGTCGGAGATGTTTCCCCAGAAATCTGTGATTTCGGGGCGCGGGTTCAGGTCGCGCAGCCGGCGAACGATGCTTTCCATGCGCGGTGGGCCGACGCGGTCGTGCGTCTGGAGGAGCTGGCGGTTCAAATCGCCGGGCCGGAGATTTCCTCCGTGTGCGAGTATGAGTCGTCCCACGCCCGCCGCTGCGAGCTGATACGCCACGTTGCCGCCGAGGCCGCCGACGCGCGAGACGAGCACGGACGCGCCTTTGAGCTTGCGCTGCGCCACCTCGCCGAAGCCCGGCAGCCACATCTGCCATTCGTAGATGGCGCGTTCCTCCGCGGTGAGTTCGGGCAGGTTCACCGGATGAGTTTGTGATTCCGGCCCGGCCATCGCAAGCCGTCACTGAGCACTTGCGCGAGGGCGACGTTGTGCTAATAGTTTGGCCAGCCCAGTTCAACCATGAACCCAACCCGCCCTCACTCTCCCCGGCGTGGAAGCCGCGGCTTCACCCTCATCGAACTTCTTGTTGTCATCGCGATCATCGCGATCCTTGCCGGGTTGCTCCTGCCCGCGCTGGCGAAGGCCAAGCTCAAGGGCAAGCAGGCGGTTTGCACGAACAACACCAAGCAGATCGGCCTCGCCTTCAAAGTCTATATGGATGACTTCCGGGGCTATTTCCCGATCCATAACAGTTGGGGCAACATCGGCGGTGCGCTCGGTCAGCATCCCAGCAACCTCGAGGGCGGGCTGACACCGGAAGCGAACCGGCCCTTGAACGCTTACGTCGGGAAGGTGGAGGCATTTCGTTGCCCGTCCGACGGTGGCGATGCGAGATGGAATCCGCCAGCGGCCAACCCCGGAGTGGACAATTGCTACTGGGCTTGGGGGACCAGCTACTCCGACCAGTGGAACACTGACCGTTACCAGATTCGCCGCGTGACAGGCTTGGACATGGGCAACAACCTGCCGATGAACGAAGGCGAACTGGCGCAATCCCCCGCGACCAAGATCCTCATGGGCGACTGGATCTGGCACAAGGACCGCAGCGTGCTGGTCCTGAAGAACAAGTGGCACAACTACAACGCCGAGAAGCGGGTCATGTTCATGTTCGGCGACGGCCATTCCGAGTTTTACAAGTTTCCCGACATCTGGCTCACATGGGGAACGAGCACACCCGTTCCCGACCCGACCAACGGCTTCTGGTGAGCACGTTGCGCACGGACGCTTACCCTCCATGCGAATCCCCACAAATCCCCGCTGGCGCGCGTGCGCCTTCACCCTCATCGAACTGCTCGTGGTCATCGCCATCATCGCGATCCTCGCCGGGCTGCTCTTGCCCGCGCTCGCGAAAGCCAAGGGCAAGGCCAAGCAAATCCAGTGCGTGAACAACACCAAACAGATCGGCCTCGCGTTCAAGGTGTATGTGGGCGATGCGGACGACAAGTATCCGCTCCATTTCCAATGGAACGATTGGGGTGGCAAGGCAGGCACCTCCGCGCCGCCCAATCCGGTCGGCAATATCGCGGCGACGAGCCGGCCACTGAATGTCTATGTCCCTGACGTGAAATGTTTCCGCTGTCCGTCGGACGCCGGCGACGCGGTATGGAACATGAAAAACTGCTACGACGCTTATGGCAGCAGCTACTCCGTGCAGTGGAACACGGATCGTTACCAGACGTTGCATGTAACGGGTAGCACGATGGGCGGCAACAACCCCATGTTCATCCCAAGCCGCGACCCCGCCTTCGCCACCTCGCCCACCACCAAACTCATCTTCGGCGACTACATCTGGCACAAGGACCGCAACACACTTTTGATGGCCACGGAGTGGCACAACTACCGGGGTGAACGGCGCGTGCCGCTCTTCTTCGCCGACGGCCACGCCGAGTTCTTCAAGTTTCCTCCCCTCTATGACGCATTGGGCACCGCGTCGCCATTGCCGCCGGACCCCGCGAACGGCTGGTGGTGAGCGTTGCGGCGCGGAGCGGTTCAGTCTCCCGGCGGTTTCTCCCTCGCTTCGGATACCCGGCCTGCCTCCATCCGGAACATCACGTCGGCCAGTTGCGCCGCCTCGCGCCGGCTGTGGGTGATGTGCAGGGCGGTGAGGCCCAGCTCCCGTTGCACGCGCTTCAACAAGGCTGCGAGGTCGTCGCGCAGTTCCTCGTCCAGTGCCGAGAGCGGCTCGTCCAACAGCAGCACGCCCGGCTTGGCCGCCAGCGCGCGGCCGAGCGCCACGCGCTGGCGCTCGCCGCCGGAAAGGTGCTGCGGCAGCCGGTCCAGCAGATGCGCGACGCCGAGCTGCTCGGCAAGCTCCTTCACCCGGGCGGCGATCTCCGGGCCGGGCCGTTTGCGAATCGCGAGCGCGAAGCCAATTTGCTCCCTCACCGTCATCGTCGGAAACATCGCACCATCCTGCGGAACGTAACCAATGCCGCGCTCACCCGGCGGCAGATCGGTCACGTCGCGTTCGCCGATGAAGACGCGTCCGCCCGCCGGCTGTCGCAGGCCGCAGAGGATTTCGAGCAACGTCGTCTTGCCGCAGCCCGTCTTGCCCATCAGCACCGCGTAGCTCCCCGCCGGCACAGCGAAGGAGACGTTCTCCAGGCGAAATGCGCCCGCCTGCCACGAAAGGTTTTCGAAGCGAATCATGCGGGAGAGTTTTCAGTTTTTAGTTTCAAGTTTTCAGCCGGGGCAGACTCGCGCGGCGTGCCGACTGAAAACTGAAAACTTGAAACCAGAAACTTCACACTTCCTCCCCCACCCACTTCACCGCCGCGAGCACGAGCATCGCGCACAGCACCATCAGCAGGCTTACGGCCACGGCGGCTTCGAGGTTGCCCACGCTGAGTTCGAGCCAGACCGTCGTGGGCAGCACTTCGGTCTTCATCCGCGTCGCGCCGGCGAAGACCAGGATGGGGCCGAACTCGCCGAGACTCCGCGCCCACGCCACGCTCGCGGCGGCGAACATCCCGCGTCGTGCCGCCGGCAGCGTGACGAGCCAGACCGCTTTTGCTCGCGTGCAGCCGAGCGTCATCGCCACGTCCTCGGGCCGCGCGGAGAGGTGATCGAACGTGTGGCGCATCGTCCGCACCGCGAACGCCGCGCCGATGGTGAATTGCGCCAGCACGACGCCGAAGACCGTGTAAGTGAACGTCACGGTGGCGGACTCGATGAACTTGCCGAGGCTCGTCTGAAACAAGATGAGCAGGCACAGCCCCATGACCATCGGCGGCAGCACGATGGGAATGTCCAGCGCGGCTTCGAGCCAGTGCTTGCCGGGGAAGCGTGCGCGCGCCAGCAGGTAGCCCACGGGCACCGCCAGCAGCAGCGAGAGCAGCGCCGTCATCGTGCAAGTGATGAGGCTCAACACGATGGAGTGCTGGATCTCCCGCTTGCCGAGCGCCTCAACCAGCTTGTCCGGTGTCGTGTAGCCTGCCGTCGCCACCAGCATCGCCACGAGGAAGAGCAGATACAGCCCGGCGACCACGCCGAGCGACAGCCAGAAGGGCGAGAGGCGTTGCGCGGGCGAAGACATCGCCGCGAAGCTCAAAGGTCATCGCGCAAAGCTCAAGCGAAAAGCAAAGCGCGGCAATGTGCGGCTTGCGGCGGGCGCGTCTCAGTTTCCTGCATCGGTTGCAACTCTCTCATTAGCACCCGGCTTCAGCCGGGTGTATTCGCTCGCGATGAGCCGAAACCGTTTCAACGGTTTTGGCCTTGTGCCATGCACACGAGAGAAGCCGTTGAAACGGCTGTTCCGTCCGTTGGCGCTCACACCCGGCTGAAGCCGGGTGCTAATGAGAGTTGCCAAGCCATGCGCCGAATTCGTCCCGCGCCACCGGATTGTCGGCTTGCTCCAGCTTCGCAAATGCCTTACTTCACTCTCCGTTTTTTCAGCACGGCGATTTGATTCACGCAACGTGAGCAACCCAACCAAACCAGTGCGGCTCGGCATCGTCGGCTGCGGCGCGGTCACGCGCGAGATGCACCTGCCGGCCTTCATCCAGTCGCCCAACGTCGAGGTCACCTGCCTCTGCGACCGCGTCACGAAGAACACCCAGCTTGCCAAGCAGGAATACGGCCTGCCCGATGCCCGCGTCACCGCCGAGGTGAAGGATTTCGCCGGCCTAGTGGACGCCGCGCTCGTCGCCGTGCCGCCGAAGTTCCATGCGCCGGTCACGTGCGAACTGCTCGCGATGGGCATTGACGTGCTGTGCGAGAAGCCCATCGCCCTGAGCACCGCCGAGGCGCGGCAGATGAGCGACGCGGCAAAGAAGCACGGGCGCATCCTCTCCGTCGGCTTTGTCACGCGCTTCAACCGCAACGCCGAAGTCTTCCGCCGCATCGTGAGCGACCCGCTCATCGGCGAGATTCAGGAAGTCATCGCCGAGGCCGGCTCCGTGATGGGCTGGATCATGACGAGCGACGCCTACTTCAACAAAAAGCTCACGCTCGGCGGCGCATTCTTCGACTCCGGCGTGCACCTCATTGACCGCGTCGTGGACCTTTTCGGCGACGTGACTGACATCGCCTACGAGGACGACTCCTTCGGCGGCGTGGAGTGCAACGCGAACCTGACTGGCAAGCTCGTCATCGCGGGCCGCACGGTGCCGTGCCGCATGAGCTTCAGTTGGACCCACGGCCTGCTCAACGGCGTGAAGGTCATCGGCAGCCACGGCACGGCGGAGGTGAAGTATCTCGACCCCGACGCGCTCGTGGTTACGCGCACCATCGGCGGCGAGCCGATGGAGCTGGCCGTGCGCTACCAAGGCACCGCGCCGAACCCGTATCTGCTGCAAATCGAGGACTTCGTCCGCGCCATCCGCACGCGCGGCACGCCGAAGGTCACGGCTGAGTCCGCCACGATGTCGCTGGCCATCATCGAGCGCGCCTACGCCGCCCGCACGCCGATGAAGCAGCCGTGGGTGGAAGTGAATCGGTAAGCTCCAAAACCCAAGTTCCAAGCTCCAAAGAAGCTCCAATGACCACGCTCCAAGAACCGACAGTCAGAGCATCGCTCTATACACGGTCACCTCAGACAAGCTGCGTGAATGATGTCTGAATCCGAAACCCCAAGTTCACAGCCAAGCCTCAAGGTCACAAAGGCAGCGGCAAGACTGTCGTGTGCGTTCCTTCTGCTCGCACTTCCGCTGACACCCGGTTATGGCAGCAGTCTTGGGATGCCTTGGCCTTTCTTTCTTTTGACTTGGGGAATGATGTCAGTCTTTGCCGCTGTCAGTTTCGTTGGTTACTTCGCGTGCAAGCGGCGCGGCGAACAAATCAGCGCCTTCTACGTGATTTGTCCTGGACTGCTCTTGGTCGTGCTGTTGGTTCTTCTGAATCGTTACGATATTGTCCGAGCAATCCTGCGTTATGAAGATGCACTCTAACCGACACGGTCGCGTGACAGCTTTCCCCGACGCATGACGCCCACTAAAATCCTCCTCACCGGCGCGACGGGCTTCATCGGCACGCGGTTGTGCGAGCGGCTCAAGCTGCACTGGCGGCTGCCGTATCGCGCGCTGGTGCGCAATTACACCCACGCCACGCGCATCGCCCGGCTCGACTCCGAGATGTTTCCCGGCGACCTCACGAAGGTGGACACCATCGTGAAGGCGCTCGACGGATGCGACGCCCTTGTCCACCTCGCGCACGGCGAGGACGACAAGGCTTCGAATGAAACCGCCAACGTCATCGCCGCCGCGTTGCGCGCGAAGGTGAAGCGCTTCGTCCACATCAGCTCGATGTCCGTTCACGGCTCGAACCCCGGCCCCGAGAGTTGCCGCGAAGCCACCGCGCCCATCGTGCGCCGCGACGAGAGCACCTACGTCGTCTCGAAGGCGAAGGAGGAACTCCTCGTGCGCCAGGCCATCGAGCGCGACGGCCTGCCCGCGATCGTCCTGCGGCCCACGGTGGTTTACGGGCCGTATGGCGGCTTCGTCATCGCCGCCGTGCAGCAGGCCAAGGGCGGCGTCATCGGCCTGCTCGACGAGGGCAAGTGGGTTTGCAACGCCGTGATGGTGGATGATGTCTGCTCCGCCATCCACACCGCGCTCACGGCGGACAAGGGCGTCGGCCAGGCGTTCTTCGTGAACTCCGACAAGGCCATCACTTGGCGCGAGTGGAACCTGACCTTCGGCGAAATGCTCGGGCGCAAATTGGAGACGGTGAACTTCGACACCGCCGAGCTGCGCGCGTATTGGGCGAAGCAAAAACCCACGGTGAAATCCAACCTCACCGCCGCCGCGAAGCTCGTCGTCTCGCCCGACCTGCACCGGCAGTTCGGCAAGATTCCCGCCGTGAAGTCCGCCATCGTGTGGGCGAAGGAAACGGTCAAAGGACAGATGGGTGAGGAGAAAGTGCTCGCGTTCAAGGCGAAGATGTCGCCGCGCCCGCGCGCCAGCACCGGCCCGAGCGTGCCACTGCCCAACCCAAGTCGCATCCGCCTCGAAGCCTTCCCCATCGCGTTCTCGAACGAGCTGCTCAAGCAAACGCTCGGCTGGAAACCGGCCTACGACTTCAAGGCCGGCGCGGAAGTCACGCGCCAGTGGCTGGAGTTCGCGCGGATGATTCCGGCGCGGGGCTAGGCCTGCGGCTTCTTTTGTTCTGGTTTGAACTGGTCACCAAGCTCCCGACGAATCGTGAGCTGTGCGACTATCAGGCCAACCATGATTCCACTTACACAACCCGCTGTGTAACGGAATGCATTCGCGGCGTTGACCGATATTCCGAAGAGACGCTGGCCTTCGCTGGCCGTGACAAAAAATCCAACCCAAACGATGCCGAGGACCCCGATCATTCGCAGCCAGAGATGACTCTTATAGCGCAGCATGGAAAGGTTTCGTCGCCACTCTTCTGGGCCACAGAGATAGGTCAAGGATATGGCGAGAGCGGTTGCCAGCAGGACAGCTTTGGATGTGGTCATAAGGCGAAGATAGCCTCATGCCAGCGTTCGTCACGCCCGCACTTCGACGATGGTGCCCTTGAAAACCTCGAGCGCCTTCTGGATGAGCGGGTCGTTCTTGAAGCTCTCCTTGTCGAAAACAAATGGCTGCGGCTTGTCCGACTTCGCCGCACCGGGGATGGGCTTGAGCGCGACGGGTGCGCTGGCCGGGGCAGGCGCAACGGCGACGGGTGATGACGGCGCGCCGGCAGCACGAGCCGGCGCTTCGGCCTTGATGAACTTCACCTGAAGGCCCGGGTGGCCGAGTTCTCCGAGCTTGGTTTGCAGCACCGTATGGTTCTTCGCGTTGTCCACGAGCGCCAAGTGGTCGGCGAACTCGGGGTCGAAGCCAACGGTGAAAAGTTTGTTCGTGAGCGAGACGGGATGAGCTTCGAGCAGATAGCCGCGCGTAAACTGGCTCACGCGGCCCACGGCTTCGAGGAGTTGCGTCCAGAGCGCGTCGAGGTCAGGGGAACCGCCGGGCTTTGGAGCGGGGGCAGGAAATGGCGTTTCGTAACTTCCCTGCGATGACGAACGGGCCGCTGCTCCGGTAGGGACGCGCTGCTGCGCGTCCTGAACGACCGGCAGGTCGGCCCCACCAGCGGCGGCCTCCGCGCGGAGTTGCTGAAGCTGCCGGAGCACCGTGTCCATGGGGATCGCGTTGCGGGCTTGGATGGCTTTGAGCAGCGAGACTTCGATGAGGATTTTCTTCGAGGTCGTGTCGCGCAGGCGGCTTTCGCAGTCGGACAGCACTTCCATCACGCGCGTCACGGCATCGCTGGGGGCGAGCTTGACCTGCTCGGCGAGCGCGGCGGCTTCGGCCTCGGAGACTTCGAGCAGCTTCAGGTCGCCCTTCGAGACTTGGAAGATGAGCAGGTTGCGGAAGTTGTTGAGCAGGTCGGTGACGAGGCGGCCCAAGTCCTTGCCGTTCTTCGCCAGGTCGTTCAACTCGCGCAGCGCGGTGTCCACCTCGCCCGCGAGCACGGCGCGGGTGAGCGCGAGCAGTTGTGCGCGCGCGGTGAGGCCGAACATCGAGAGCACGTCGGCCTCCGCGATTTCGTTGCCGCAAAAACTGATGAGCTGGTCGAGCGTGGACTCGGCATCGCGCATGCCGCCATCCGCGCCGCGCGCGATGGCGTGCAGTGCCGCATCGTCAATCTTCACGCTCTCCTGTCTCGCAATGGTCGTGAGGTGGCTGACGATGAGCGCGGCCGGGATACGGCGCAGATCGAAGCGCTGACAGCGCGAGAGAATCGTTGGCAGCACCTTCTCCGGGTCCGTCGTGGCGAACATGAACTTCACATGCGCGGGCGGCTCCTCAAGCGTCTTGAGCAGCGCGTTGAACGCTGCGGTCGAGAGCATGTGGACCTCGTCAATGATGTAGATTTTGAACTTCGACGAGGCGGGCGCGAACTTGCACGTCTCACGCAACTCGCGGACCTGCTCGACGCCGTTGTTGCTCGCGCCGTCAATTTCCATCACGTCGAGCGAGCGGCCCTCGGCGATCTCGACGCACTTCGAGTCGTTCACGTCGAAGTCCGCCGTTGGCCCGCCGGTGCAGTTGAGCGCCTTGGCGAAGATGCGCGCGAGCGTGGTTTTGCCCGTGCCGCGCGGGCCGCAGAAGAGGTAGGCGTGCGCGATGCGCCCGGAGCCGATGGCGTTGGCGAGCGTGGTCGAGACGTGCTCCTGGCCGATGACATCCGCGAAGCGCTGCGGGCGGTATTTGGGGGCGATGACTTGGTAGCTCACGGTGGAGGGAACGATGAGTTATGAAGGATGAAGTATGAAGGAAAAACTCGCGAAGCTCGGGCAGTTCATCATTCCTGCTTCATCCTTCATAGTCGAAGAAGATGCCAGGGTGACCACGGCAGAGGCGAGCAAGCTACCGTTGCTGCCTTCCGGCCCTGGCGGGGTTCGCAAGTCAACCTTCCGCGGGCCCTGGCGCGGCGATTAAGCCGAAGCGCCAACGGGACAGCAAGGGGAATTGCCTGGGCTGCGGGCTGCGGTTTGATGTTCGCATTAGCCAAGCGCGACTGCGCTTCAGGCGGGCGGCAGAATCTCCACGATCTCAGCCAGCGGGCGCTGCTGCGGATCCCAGAGCGTGTTGCGGCGGCCGTAGAGCCACAGCGAGCGGTCCAGTTTGAGCGAGGCGTTGATGAAGTCGTCGGACTGCACGCGGAGGAAGGCCTTCGGGCGGCTGGTGTGGGTGATGGTGTAGTCCGCGAGCAACGTGCCGAGCGGGCGGCGTTCCTCGAGGATTTCCCGCCGCGCGGCGGGCGGGAAGAGGGCGAGGTTGATTTTGATGGCTCCGAACTCGACGGGCTTGTCCGACTTGTCGAGCAGCAGCACGACCTCGCGGAAATAAAAGTCGTCGCGTTGCTGGCGGCTGAGGATTTCGAGATGGATGCGCTCGCCGTGGAACTTCTCCAGCGTCGGCGTCATATCGTCCTGGTGCACGAGCAGCGACTTGTAAGGCTCCGGCACAGCGTCGCCCTCGACCGCCTCGATGGGCGGCAAGGCGCGGCCCGCCTGGGCGTAGAAGTCGTCCAGCGGGTAGGCGATGGGGAGAACGGAGGGGGAAGACATGGGGAAAACGTTCAACGGCCAACGCTCAACTTTGAACTTTCAACGGAAGACTTCGCGGTTCGGATGCTTTTGGCGAAGATACGAATCAATTCTTCGGTTTCGGTAACCAACACCTCGACCGGTTTCGGTTCGCGGGTGAGCGGAACCCGGAGAATCAGCCGCAACCATCGGCGTGATTCGCGTAGCTCCTTCAAGCAGATGCTCAACTTGTGAACGAAGTCGTCCCGTGACTCCGCCGCCTGTGCTTCGCCGTGGTTTGGCAGCGGCGAAGTGCCGGAGCGCAGCAACTGTCCGGCGACATGATTGCCAGCGCGCGAGTGTGGCAGCCGCTCTGTCAGCCGGATTACTTCCGCCGCGTAATCCAACAGGCGCTCCTCCAAATCGAAGGTGCCATTGCGTGCGCCAGCCACCTTTGGACGTTGGACGTTGGGCGTTGGACGTTGAACGTTGCTTTCCATCTCAGCCTTTCTTCGCACGGTGTTCCGGCTTGAAAAACTCCAGCAGCAGGCTGTCCACCTCTAGCAGCGCCTCGCGCGTGAGCACGATGCGGTCGCCGTCCACGGTGAGGCAGCCCCAGTCTTTCAACAGCGCCAGCGGGCCGGCGAATTGCTCCAGCGGGTCGGCGCCGAACTTCGCTTGGAACTGGCTGCGGCTGTTCGCGCCGAGCTTGAGCATCAGCATGAACTCGCGGATGTAGCGCTCGTCGGGCTTGGTCGGATAGGCGCGGAAGATGGGCAGTTCGCCGGCCTGCACTTTCGCCAGATACGGCGCGAAGTCCGCCTGGTTCTGGTAGTGGACGCCGTTGATGTGGCCGAAGCTCGCGACGCCGACCGAGAGCAAGTCCGCGCCGGAGAACAGGCCCTCGCGATAGAGGAACTTCACCTTCGACGCGTCGCGGACGACGGTGCTGGTGCTGTTGACGGCGTAGCCGGCCCGCTCGAACTCGCGGAACGCGTAGTCCACCCAGCGGCGCTTGGTCTCCCAGTCGGCCACGGGCGCGACGAGTTTGCCCTGCGCCTTCATCTGCTGGTAGATGCCCGTGTTGTAGGGCACTTCCATCTGATAGACCGTGAGCGAGTCGGGCTGGAGCGCGAGCGCCTTGGCGACGGCTTCCTTCCACTTGTCTTCGGTCTCCTCGACCATGCCGGCGATGAGGTCAATGTTGATTTGCGGGAAGCCGATTTCGCGCGCGTAGGCGTAGGCGCGGGCGATTTCCTTCGAGCGATGCGCGCGGCCGTTGATCTCGAGGATGTGGTCGTCGAAGTGCTCGATGCCGAGCGAGAGCCGCGTGACGCCCAGCTCGCGGATGGCGCGGAGCTTGTGGTCGGTGAGCGTGCCCGGCTCGGCCTCGAAGGTGACTTCCTCCGCGTCGTCCCACAGCAGCAGGCGCTTCATGCCGTCCGTCAAATACTTGAGCTGGTCCGGGCTGAGATAGCTGGGCGTGCCGCCGCCGAAGTAGATGAACTTGGGCTTGCGTCCGCCGATGAAGGGCTGGCCCGCGTAGAGCGCCAGCTCCTGCAACACGGCGTCAATATAGCCCTTGATCTCGGAGGAATCCTTGTCGGTATAGACCTTGAAGTAGCAGAAGTGGCAGCGCTTCCGACAGAAGGGAATGTGCGTGTAAAGACCGAGCGGCACGCCCGGCCGCGGCGGCTGCGCGATGGCGGCTCGCAACTCTGGCACGAACTCTGGTTTCCAGAAGTTGAACGGCGGGTAGTTCGTGATGAAGTAACTGCCGGCGATGGTCTCCTTTTGCAAAGGAGGCGCGGCGGGCGCGGGCGGTGGGGAAAGGGTGGCGGTGCTCATGTATCACTCTTCTTCAAAGAAATCTGAATCAATCTTCTTCACGTGAAAAGTCTTGTCGGGCGAAACGCCGAGATCGTGGTCAATCATCAATTCGGCCAGCATCTGACCGTCAATGAGGGAAACCTTCTTGTCCGTCTTTCCAAGGGGAGCCTTGGCATCTTTGGTAAAAGTGCTCGTCGTGATGAGGACACCCTTCTTCGCTCCGGCCTGATCCAGCGCGCCGAGAAACTCCCGCACAGTCTTGGAGCCCACCGGCGAGTCCCAGCGCTTGGCTTGCACGTAGATTTCGCTCAATCCCAGCTTGTCCTCCTTGATTAGTCCATCAACTCCGCCATCGCCAGTGCCGCCCAAGTGCTCGGCAGAATCTGCGACCAGGCTGCCATAGCCGAGCCGCTGCATCAATTGCAGCACCAGTCGTTCGAAGAAAATCGGCGGCTTACTTTTTACCAGTTCCAAGAGTTCGGCATTAAGAGCTTTGCGAAGCTCACCGTAGCTCTGCTCCAATGTCTCCAACGGTGGGGCAGACGACTCCTCTTCCATTTCAACAACAGACTCGCCATCTTCCTTCTTGCGGCGACGGGCAATTTGGTAATCGGAAAACTGCTGAAGAACTTTGAGGTCAACCCGTTTCGGATTTTCCTTCAAAACCTGCTTACCACGCTCGGTGATCTGCATTTGTGCCCTCGCAGGTCGCGTGATGAGTCCGGCGAAATTGAAATGAGTGCCAACCCATGCGATACGGTTTGCCCATTTGGTTTGATTGCCACTCGGAAGCCGCTCTTGTCGATCGTCTTCGGAAACTCCCATTGATTTCGCTACAGTCTCTGATACTTCGCGAATGGAGTGCGGTTTGGAATCTGCGAGCGCAGTCAGCACCGGCGACATCATTGATTGGAAATCCGGAACCGCCATGGTCTGAGTTCTTTGTTTAGTTCATTTCGCCTTCACCCCGAAACAATACACGCTTCCGTCCTCGCTGCCGAGGGACACGCATCCCCCGGCAACACCACGCCCGTCAGTCCGGCCTTCGCAACCCGCAGGGTTGCCAGCCATTAGCCGGGGGTTAAGCGGAGCGACACCCTCGGGATGGAGTGCGGGAAGCCGCGCATCGCGAAGCGATGCTAGCAGAAGCTTAGCGGCAAACGGGGCTGGCATCGCTTCGCGATGCACCGCGTTTCGCGCGGGCTTCCGGGGGCGTCGGCTGCGCCTCAGCCCCCGGCTAATGGCTGGCAACGCTCCGCGTTGCGCCGTTTGGCAGCGCAACGCGGCTGTGCGCAATGGCGTCGTTGTGACGGTGGCGCGAAGCGGGTTCCGGTTTTGAGCGGGCGCGTTCACAGCAAATACCTCTCGTCGTATTCCACGCCGTGCTTGTCGAGCAACTCCTTCAACTCGGACTCGAAGTCGCGCTTGGCGTGATGGGTCTCTTGGTTGGCGATGTATTCCCGCACTACGTCGCGTTTCGAGGCACTGACGGTGAAGGCGGCGTAGCCGTCCTGCCAGGTGAACTCAGGCTCATGGCTCTCCTTGGCCCAGCAGGAGGACGCCTTCTTCAACTCGCGCATGAAGTCCGCAAGGCAATGAGTCGCCTTAAGGCCGAACAGCAGGTGGACATGGTCGGCAACCCCACCGACGCGTTGGCTGAAGCCGCCCAAGCCGTTGACCGTCCCGCCAAGGTAATCGTGAAGCTGCAGCCGCCATGCTGGGGTGATGAGGGGGCGGCGGTCCTTCGTGGAAAAGACCACATGGTAATGCAGGCTGAGGAAGGTGGAAGCCATGCGGTCAGAGGGCTGGCACCCCTCCGGGGTGCGCGCTCATTTCGCCAGCCAACCGGGGGTCTGCGCTGCGCTGCGACCCCCGGCTAATGGATGGCAACGCTCCGCGTTGCGAAGAGGCAGGCGATTCAGCGAAGTGCCGGAAGGAAACAGTGCGAGCGTTTTTCATGTGCGAGATTTGCCTTACTTTCCCTTCACCCCGAAACAATACACGCTCCCATCCTCACCACCGATGACCACCTTGCCGTCGGCGACGGCGGGGGAGGCGGTGAGGCCCTGGCCGATTTCGTAATTCCACAATTCCTTGCCGTCGGCCAGCGCGAGGAGGTAGAGGCGGCCGTCCTCGGAGCCGACGATGACCTTGCCGTCGCAGATGACCGGGGAGCTGTCCACCTTGCCGCGCGTGCCGAAGGTCCAGATGGCCTCGCCATCTTTGGTGCGCAGGCAATGCACGCGCTTGTCGCGTCCGCCGATGACGAGCCGGTCGCCCAGCACGGCGGGCGAGGAGACGTAGGCAAACGCGCGGTCGCGGTAGCTCCAGAGGTTCGTGCCCTTGGCGGTGTCCACACAGAAGACTTCGTTCTCGAAGTGCCCGCCATACACGCGCCCGTCCGCCACGGCCACGGAGCCGAGGATCGGCGCGCCGATTTCCAACTCCTTGACCTTCGTGCCGTTGGTCAGCGCGATAAAATGCAGCATCGCGTCGCAGCCGCCGAGCGCAGTCTGGCCGGCGAAGACTGCGGGCGTGCCGTTGATGCCGTTGCCAGTCTCATAGACCCAGTTGGATTTGCCGGTCGCGGCGTCGAGGCAGTAGAGATTCGCGTCGTGGCTGCCAAAGAGGACGTGCCAGTCCTTGCTGTTGGGCGCGCGGACGACGTTGGGCGAGCCGGGCATCTTGTCGCCGACGGGGAATTTCCAGATTTCCTTCCCGGTCTTCGCATCGACTGCGTAAAACATCGGTTCGTCCGAGCCGAACAGCACGCGGCCTTCCAGCACGAGCGGGGAGGACTCGACAATGCCCCCGGTCTTGAAGGCCCAGTTGGTCTTCCCGGTTGCGAGGGCGAGCGAGTAGAGGAAGCCGTCGCTGGAGCCGATGAAAACGCTGCCTCCCACGAGGGCGGCGGAGGAGTTGACCGGGCCGCCGGTCTTGAAGCTCCAGAGCAGGTCGAGCTGTGGTGCGAGCTTGCCCAACGCAACGCCGCGCAGTTCCGGTCCGCCGCGATACTGTGGCCAGTCGGCGGCAAGCAACGCGTGGCAAGCCAGCAGAACTCCGCCGAGCACGGCAGTGGCCAGGCGAGGAAAATGAAACCGGCGCATAGCTTGATTCGTTGGCGGGAGCCTCCCTCGAAACACGGCCTTTGGCAACCGGATATTACCTACACGTAATAGTTTGAAGTTCGGCTGTGACCCAGGCGAGGAAAGTCAGCGGAACAGACAGGACGCACCGTCCTACCTGGAAAGGATGTCCAGCAGCTCGATGTCGAAGATCAGCACCTCGTTCGGACCGATGCCGGGCGGGCTGCCGCGCTCGCCGTAGGCGAGGTAGTGCGGGATGAAGAGCTGCCATTTGCTGCCCTTGGGCATCAGCAATAGCGCCTCGGTCCAGCCCTTGATGACGCCCGTCACGTCGAACTCGGCGGGCAGATTCTTCTCATGGGAGCTGTCGAAGACGCCGCCAGGCTGGAGAGTTTTCTTGTCCAGAACACGACCGGTGTAATGGACGCGCACCTTGTCCTTCTCTGTAGGCAGTTTGCCGGTGCCGGCCTTGAGGATGCGGTATTGCAGGCCGCTCGGGCGCTCGACCACATCGGCCTGCTGTTTGTTCTTGGCGAGAAACTCCTTACCAGCCTTGAGGTTGGTCGCGGGGATGTTTACGTCCACTTTGGGCGGAATGAAGGTGGAAGGCGCGCGGTTGGTGCCGCCTTGGGCGACGAGCGTTCCCGGCAACGTGGCTGGCGCGTTCAGCCACGGCGCGTTCTTGGGCACGGGCAGGTTCAGCGCGGTGAGCAGTTGCAGGCGCATCTGCGGACTCCAGCCTTCACCCGGCGGGGCGTTGATGAGGCGATCAAGGACGTCCTGACGGAGCTTGGCGAGCGGCGGCAAATCCACGCGGTCGCGCTCGGAGCGCTCGACGCGTTTCGCGTATTCGCGATGAATCTGCTGGATGAGATGAACGTAGCCCTGCGCGCGGTCATCCTCGCCGATGGCCAGCTCGTAGAAATGCCGGATAAACATCCCTTCGATTGCGCTCTGCACCTTGTCCTTGCCGAGATCCATCAGCTCCTTGTAGCGCTCCAGCACGAACTCGGTGACGGTCTGGCCGGGCTTGGTGTAGCGGCCCGGATATTTCTTGGCGAGATAGTCATGCCAGCGCGCGGCGTCCTGCTCGCGGTTGTGCGTGTAAAGGTCGGTGATGGCCTGCTTGAGGAAGTTCGCGTGGGCGTTCATCACGTTGTCCGCGCTGTCACGCGCCTCCTGAATCATCTGCTCGTAGCCTTCGTTGGCCATCGGGATCGCGGTCAGGTTTGGGCCGAACTCGAAGTATTTTTCCACCGGGTTGACAATGAGCCGCCCGCGCTGCGCGGCGAGCTGCATGGACTGGTAAATCACGCGACGGAGCGTGATGAGCTGCTCGGGCTTGGAGTTCTTCAGGCCGAGGTAGGCCCAATAGATTGCGTGCGTCTCGGGCAAGCGCCATTCCAGCGGGCCGTATTTTTCATCCACCTCGCGCGCGAGCCTTGGGTCGAGCTTGTATTTCTCGCGGAAAAGCTGCGCGCGTCGCTTCGCGTCGTCGGCCTGCGGGTTGAGCAGCTCTTCCCAGTTGGGCCGGGCCTGGCCGCCGAAGACCTCGGTCATCTTACGCATCCACTCGCGCTTGTAGGTCATGTGGGCGTTGTCGAGGTTCGCGCCCATCTTATGCTGGAAGTGCCAGGCCAGCTCGCGGTAGATGAGCGGCTCGTCCGGGTTGTATTTAAGCGCCTCGTCGCGCAGCAGCTCGATGCCACGGTAAACCCAGAACCAGCGGTCGTTCGGGTCGGGGAATTTCACCGAGATGTTGTAGGAAAGGTTCCACGCCTGATGCACCCAGACCGCGACGAAGTGCGGCTGCATCTTCGTGATCCAATCGGAGAGCTGCACCATCTCGAAGTATTTCTCGTCGAGCTGAAGGTCGTTGAGGCGGATCCAGAGCGCGTTGGAGATCAAGCCACGAAAACCGCCCAGCGCGACCGCAGTGAAGGCCATCGCCGGCGGCATGCTCTGGTCCGCCTCAACCCGCGTGAGCTTGAGGCGCGTGCGCTCGGCGGTGAGCAGCCGTTGGGAGAAGTTGACGCTTACGAGCAAAGCCACGGCGAGCAGCGTGAGCAGGGGTTTGAAAAAACGCCGGTCGTTCATGTCAGCCCTTGCCCTGCGCCGTCGCCAGCTCACGCCGCGTGAACACGAAGATGCCCACCACAGCGAAGACACCGCCGATCAGCCCCCAGATTTGCAGCACCGCCTGCAGCAGCATGATCCACGACACGCTGCGACCGGTGCTCAGGGAGTCAATCGGCGAGAAGGAGTTCACCATGGTGAGCACATCGTTCGCGGCCTTGAAGACCGGCACCATGATGAAGTCCACCGCGCCCAGCACGCCCTCAGGCACGCCGGTGTCATGGTTGGTGCTGCCGAACGTGCCATCCTTCACCACGGTCGCGATGGTGCCGCTGCTCAGGCCCACCACCAGCACGGTGATGGAGAAGAACGCCGCGACGGGGAACGAGAGATAGCTCGCGCCCGCCAGGCCGACCGCCGCCAGCAGCCCCAGCCAGATGAAGATGATGGCGGCACCGCGCGCGAAGTTCAGGCCGAAACCGCCCTCGTGATAGAGCACCTCCAGGCCTTCTTCCAAGTCGAAAAGCAGGTTGGCCTGGTTCCCATTGCCGAAGGTGATGATAAGCCGTCCGTCAGGATCGAGGAGATTCAAGACGCGACCGTCCTTGATCGGATCCAGGGTCAGGCTGCCTTTCGCATCGAGCATATTGACACCGAACTCATGGAACGTGTCCGTGGTGAGCGGCCGGCTGATGCGCACGCGATTCGTCGCGTTCGGCGGGCCGATCTCCCAAAACGTCTGATAGGTCTCGGGCTTGACGCTGTATTGGGCGGTGCGGAATTTGACGCGCAAGTAAATGGGGCGCGTCTCGAGCTGCGAGCGCAGCAGCCCGGCGTCAATCACCCAGCGGCGTTGTGCGTTGGGAGGCACGACCTGATATGCTGACTTGACCATCTCCTTGACATCCTTCCGCACCCGCGCCAGGTCCGCGCCATTGGCGAGCGCGCCAATGTCCTTGATGCGCTCTTTCAAAAGTTTCTCGACATCGGCATCGAGATCGGGCGGCGGCTCCTTGAGCGAGCCGCGCGCAATGAGCAGCTCGTTCTTCAAGACGGCCTGCTGCCTGTCCGGCAGGCTGGCCGCGCGCCATTGGATGAGGAAGAAAATCGCCAGTCCCGACAGGCCCAGGAGAACGAAGTTCAGCCCCATGATGCCGAGCCATTTGCCCAGCCAGATTTGCCAGCGCGCGACGGGTTTCACCGCGACCATTTGCATCGAGCAATCCTCCACATCGCGCGCAAGCGTTCCGGTGGCCAGCCAGAGCGTGACGAGGCCGAGGATGGCCGTGACCGCGCTGAGGCAGTAGGTGATGACGATCTGCACCAGTCCGCGCGCCGTGCCGTCGTGCTTGAGGACCAGCGGCAGGCCGACCACGACGATGACGAGCAACGTGGCCAGCACGGGCAGCAGCCGGTAGCGAACAACGGCCTTGATGGTGAGCCGCGCGACAGCGAGGAGCTGCTGCAAGCCCGTCGGCACGGTGAACAACACCGGCGCAACGCCCAGCCGCCATTCGCTCGGGATGTTTTCGCCGACGGCCTTGAACTTCGCGATGGCATCGGCGGGCGAGGTCGCGGGGACGAGACCTTGGTAGAGAAACTCGCGCTCCTGCAATTTGCGCGTGAGGAAGTGATTGCCCTGCGCGCCAAACCACGCCTGCAAGCCGACACCGACCACCAGGAGCAACACCGGGTTCTCCGCGAACAGCTTCAGCGCGATAAACACGAGCAGCGCCTGAACCGCCAGCAGGACCACGCCATGAATCCACAACTGCCGTGCGAGCGCCCACGCCCAGCCGAAAATCGCCGCCGGCCACGAGAAGCCGTGCTTCACGGCGGCGAGGCCCTGATGCGGGTGCTTCAGGATTTCGAAGTGGGCGGTCATCAGGAGGCCAAAGCGATTCGGGAGCGTTCTCCCTCACCCCGGCCCTCTCCCGCTGGGAGAGGGAGAAAGGCAACCAGCGTCAGGCTGACGCGAAGCGCACCGGAGCAAACGAAGCGTCCGAAGCGAGTCCCCTCTCCCAGCGGGAGAGGGTTAGGGTGAGGGAGAGCGGCTCGACGGTCGGTCATTACGCTTAGTTCTTCGAGTGAGGGTTCTTCAGCAAATTGGAGAGCTTTTCGTTCGCCTTCGCTTCGTCCATTTGCGGCTTGCTTGTGACTTGAACCGTTACCTCAACCTTGACCTCAGGCGTGGTCGGCGCGGCGAGGGCGGCGAGTTTCTTCTGGGCCTCAAGCTCGGTGGCGCTGGGCGTCACGACGACTGGCTCCACCGCCTTCGGCGCTTCTGGCGCGGCGACGAGGCGGTCAAGGATGCGGGCCTGCTGCTGCGCGCCGGCTTCCGCGCCGCCGCGCAGATACTCGGCGACCTGGCTGCCGGAGGTCGCGCCGGAAGTGTTTTGCTCGCTCGCACGCGCGCGGTTCACCACGCCGAGGAAGTAGCTCTCCAGGTTCTGCGTCGGGTTGTCGAGCTGGATGCGGTCGGCGGCGACATCGCGGCGGATGGTGCTGAGAATGTTTTCCATCGCCTCGCGCGGCAACGTGGGCAGCGTGATGCGGATGGACTCGCGCTCGGTGAGCAGCTCCTTGAGTGTGCCGTCGGCCTGAATCTTGCCGCCGTAGTAAATCACCACGCGGTCGCACACGTCCTCCACGTCACTGAGCAGATGACTGGAGAGGATGACAGTCTTGCCACGATTCTTCAGCGCGAGGATCACATCCTTCACCTCGCGGCAGCCAAGCGGGTCGAGGCCTGCGGTCGGCTCGTCGAGGATGACAAGGTCGGGGTCGTTGATGAGCGCCTGTGCGAGGCCGATGCGGCGCTGCATGCCCTTCGAGAACTCGCCGACCGTGCGGCTGCGCACTTGATTGAGGCCGACCATTTCCAAAAGTTGCTCGGTGCGTTTGTCCCGTTCACCGGGCGCGAGCTGGAAGAGGTTGCCGAAGAAGTCGAGCGTCTCGCGGGAGTCGAGATACTTGTAGAGGTAACTCTCCTCGGGCAGGTAGCCGATGCGCGCCTTGGTCTTCACGTGGCGCGGCGAGTGGCCGAAAATCTCGATGTGGCCCTTGGTCGGATAGAGCAGGCCCAGCAGCATCTTGATGGTGGTGGACTTGCCGGAGCCGTTGGGTCCGAGCAGGCCGAAGATTTCGCCGCGCCGGACCTCGAAGTTCGCGTTGTCCACCGCGCGGGCCTTGGGCCGGCCCCAGAAATCCTTGAAGACCTTCGTGAGTCCGCGCACGGAGATGACGGCTTCGGTGGCGGTGCGCGTCGCGGCTTCGGGCTGGGGGGTGTCGAGGGCGGTCATGGGAGTTTCGCAGCGAGGCGTTTGAATTCACTGGCCATGTGATGGAACAAACGTGACAAGAAAAGAAGACCGATGCCGACGAGCACGAACAGTATGGGCTCCGAGGTGCCGTCAAATTTGAAGACCAAGACGTAGGCCCCAACGCCAGTCGCGGCCAACCCAACCGTGTAGCCAACAAACGCCACAATACGAAATAGGCGTGCCAGTCCCACATGGCTGCACCGGTTCAACTGGGTCTCTGCAGAGCTTGCTTCAACCGCCGCCTCACATCGTCCCTTGCAGGCCGACATTCCCGCGATTTCCGAAACACACCCGGAACACAGCGCACGCCCGCAGTGCTTGCACACCGCGATGGCGTCCATTTCACGATGGTTGAAGCATTTCATTTGGCGGCGCGACCGGACCGAACCACAAAAAACTTCACGCCAGCTTCGGCTGCAACTGGCCGGCGGCCTCGTGCTTGCTTGCGCCACCGGCGGACGGCGGGGTCGTAGGCGCGGCGGCCTGGAAGGGTTCCAGTTCCTCGCCCTGACGCACGAGACGGGCGCTGTTGAAGACGACAATCAACGAGCCGACGACGTGCATGAGGGCGGCGACGATAGGGTTGATGTATTTCAGCGCGGCCAGCACGAGGCCGCCGATGACGAAGAGCACGCCGAGCAGGAAGTTCTGGTTGATGACGCTGCGGGTCATGCGTGAGAGGCGCACGAGGAATGGCAGCCGGCGCAGGTCGTTGTTCATCAGCGCGATGGTGGCGCTGTGGATGGCCACCTCGCTGCCCGCCGCGCCCATCGCGATGCCGAGATCACCGGCGGCCAGCGCGGGCGCGTCGTTCACGCCGTCGCCGACGACGGCGACGCGATAGCCCTTCGCGCGGATGGCCTTCACATACTCGACCTTGTTTTGCGGCAGGCACTCGGCGACGACTTCCTCGCAGCCGATTTCCTTCGCCACGCGGGCGGCGACGGGCTGGCGGTCACCGGAAACCATCGCCACGCGGCGGACGCCGGTGTCCTTCAGGTCAATCAACGCCTCCTTCGCCTCGTGGCGCGTCTCGTCCTGCAAGCCCACCCAGCCGATGCACCCGCCGTTGCGCGCGACAAAGAGCAGGCTGTAGCCCTCGGTCTCGTTCACGTCCACGGACGCGAGGAAATCGCCGGTCACGCCGTTGTCCTTGAGCCACTGCGCGCGGCCCACGAGGACCACCGTGCCGTCCACGTTCGCCTTCACGCCGCGCCCGGCAGTCTCGGCGAAGTTCTTCGGATCACTCAGCGGAACACCCGCCTCGACCGCGAGCGCGGTGAGCGCCTTGGCTGTGGGATGGTTGCTGAACTGCTCGGCACTCGCGGCGATGCGGAGCAACTCGGCCGGCGCAGTTCCGCTCGCGGGCGCAAGGCGGCTGACGGCGAGCTTGCCGGTGGTGAGCGTGCCGGTCTTGTCGAAGACGAAGGCGTTGATCTTCGCGGCGAGCTCGATGTCGGCGACGTTCTTGATGAGGATGCCGAGGCGTGCGGCGGCGGAGAGCGCGGCGACCATCGCCGTCGGTGTCGCGAGGATGAAGGCGCACGGGCAGGCGACGATGAAGACGGCGATGACGCGGCTCAACTCGCCGGTAAACGCCCAGACCAGCGCGCCGATGACGAGGACGAGCGGCGTGTAGAAGCCCATGTATTGGTCCACGATGCGCATGATGGGCAGCTTGGTCTTCTCAGCGGCGAGGATCAGCTCGCGGACGCGGTTCAGCGTGGAGTCGGTGCCGGCGCGCGTGACCTTGATTTCAAGGACGCCGGTGAGATTGATCGTGCCGGCGAAGACCGGGTCGCCGGGCTTCTTGTCCACGGGGAGCGACTCGCCGGTGATGTTCGCCTGATTGATCGAGCCTTCGCCACTGACGATCTGGCCGTCGGCGGCGACGTTGTCGCCGGGGCGGACGCGGATGACATCGCCATTCTTGAGTTCGTGGACGGCGACTTCCTCCTCCTTGCCACTGACGATGCGGCGGGCCTTGGTGGGCGTGAGCTTGATGAGCGATTCAATCGAGAGGCGCGCGCCCTCGGCGGTGCGGCTCTCAATGATCTGGCCGAGCAGCATGAAGAAACTCACAACGCCGGCTTCCTGATAATGGCCGCTGGCGAAGGAAGCGAGCACGGCGAGCGCGACAAGTTCGTTCGTGGTGAGATTGCCGCGACGCAAGTCCTTCACCGCCACGATGACGATGGGCCAGCCGAGGATGATCGCGCCCACGCCCGCGCTGAGGTCAGCCATGGTTTTCCCGTTCGCCGTGAACCACTCGATGATGAACGAGTTGATGACGAGGATCAGGCCGAAGAGCGTTGCACCGAGCTGCTGCGAGGCGTGCTCGTGGTCGTGCCCGCACGAGGCGCAGTCCTCGCCGCCGCCGTGATGATGTTCGTCTTGCTGGCTGAGGAGGCTGGTGACTTGCATGGGGAGCTACAGTTCCAAGTTCAAGGCTGTTTCGGCGCCGCGGGCTTCAACGGTTCGCGGTTCAACAACACACGAAGTTCGCGCGGCGTGCCGTCGCTGCGCTCGACGAGGAAATATTTCTCCTGCGCGCTGGCGAGGACGGCGGCCATCGTCTCGGTGAGGCGGCGGTCGCGGAAGAGCTGCGGGTTGCTCTTGAACTCCGGCATGCGCGCGAGGAAATAGTCGGCATCCGCCTGCGCCGCTTGCACGATGCGGGTGGCGTCGGCGCGGCCCGTGTTGCGGACGGAGTCGGCCTCGGCCTGGGCCTTGGTGCGCGTGGTGTTGGCCTCACCCTCGGCGGTGTTGATGGTCTTGCGCTTGTCGTTTTCGGCTTCGAGCACGGCGTCGAAGGCGGCCTTGACCTGGCGCGGCGGGATGGCGACGACGTCGCAGTTCCGGGCGTCGAACTCGATCCCCAAGCCCTGTGTGAGCACGAGCTGCTGCACGCGGCCCATCAGCTTTTCCTTGAAGGCGGCGATGTCCTGGCGCGTGGCCTTGTCCACGGTGAACTGGGCGGAGGCGTGGTGCAGCGCGTTGTTGAGCGCGTTTTGCACGAGGTTCGAGACGGAGGCGAACCCGAACTCATACTTGACCGGGTCCGCGATGTAGTAACGGAGCGTCGCCTTCACATGCATGATGTTGCCATCAGCGGTGAGAGTGTAGCCGTCTGTGGCGGGATTGAGCGTGCCGCCGGCAGGCGGCTCCTGTCCGGAGAGTTCCTGTTCCTTCGTCACCGGATACCAGCCGGCGCTGGAGACGACCGTATGAACCTGGCCTTTCGGGATTTTGACGATCTCGTTGATCGGTTCCGGAAAGGACCAGTGCAGGCCGGGCTGGAGCGGGGCCTCGCTGCCGGTGCCGGTGGGTGCGCCAAAGAGGAGCTTGATGGCGACCTGCTGCGGGCCAACGGTAAAAATGCCGGAGGCGAAGAAAAGGACAATCAGTCCCACCATGACGAGGCGGACGACGACGAAGCTGCTCTTGAGCGCGTCAGACAATGCCTGCGTGCCCGAGTCTTCCAAGGGAGCCTCGGGCGGCGGCTCGGGCGCGTCGTGGTGGTGCTCGTCGCCGGGGCCGTGGCTGTGCGAGTGCGCGTGGTCGTCCGCGCCAGGGCCATGACTGTGGTCGTTCGGCCCGTGCGAATGGGAATGGTCGTGGTCGCTCATGGCAGGCTCACTTCTTGCCGGCAGGGCGGGCGGGGGAATTGGTGGCGCGCAGCAGGTCGAAGGGCGGCGTGTTCTGGTCAAGGATCAGCGTGGCGCGCTCCTTCGAGACCTGCTCCATCGAGGCGAGCTTCTGGAGGAACACGGCGAGTTCCGGATTCTGCTCCAGCGTCTTGTAAGCCTTCGCCGCCTCGGCCTCGGCTTGGCCGCGCAGCTTCGTGGCCTCGGCTTCGGCCTTGGCGAGCAGCTCGTTGCGCTCGCGGTCGGCGGCGGAGCGGATCTTCGTCGCCTCGCGCTCACCCTCTCCCTCGAACTGCTTCACGATGGTCTGGCGCTCCTCCTTCATGCGGTCAAAAACCTTCTGCGTGGCGCTCTCGGGGAAGCCCAGGCGCTTGATCCCAAGGAATTTTACTTCCATGCCGAACTTCGCCTTCACCGCCCCGGCGACCTCGGTGAGGATTTCCTCCTCGATCTTGTCGAACTTGAGCTGCCCGGCGTCGGTGTTGATGAAGTCGTTGAAGTTGTGGCGGCCCACGGCGGCGTTCTTGGCGCTGCGGACCAGGCTCTCGAGGCTGTGCTTCGCATCGTCCAACCCGCCGGGGAAACTGCTGTGGAATTTCTGCGGCTCCGCGATGCG
>CAYZJP010000072.1:0-1344 GCA_964478755.1 uncultured Klebsiella sp. | reverse complement strand
GACAAGGAGGTTGTAGCCGTCGGCGGTCTTGGCCTCCTCGAACTTGCCCTCGAAGTTGTGCACGCGGGCGTCGAACTTGTGGACTTTCTGGATGGGCCAGGGGGCCTTCACGTGCAGGCCGGCGGAGACAATCTCCGTGTCGGCCTTGCCGAAAGTGGTCTTGAAGGCGACCTCGCTCTGACGCACCTGGTAGAAGAACGAGATGGAGCCGAAGATGACGAGGATGACGACGCCGACGACGAATGTGACTGGGTTGCGCATGGTTCGTGAAAGAGAAAGCGGGGTTATTTCTTTGGCTGAATTTCCATGTTCAAGAGATCCTCGCGGATCTTGTCCTCGAGGTTGAGCTGGATCATCTCGTTCGCGTTGGTGGTCGCTATGATGTATTTGCGCGATTTGCCGACGGCCTTGGCGAAAGTTTGGAGGTAGATGCGCTGCGGATAAACCGTCGGCGCGGCCTCGAACGCGGCCATCTGGTGCTGGAACTGCCCGGCAATCGCCCCCGCCTCGGCCACGCGCCGCACCGCAAAGGAATTCGCGGCATCGAGGATCTTCCGCTCCTCGGCGGTGGCGAGGGCGTTGGTCTTGGCGGCGTCGCCCTGCGCGGCCAGAATTTTCGCCTCGCGCGTCTGCCGCGCGCCGATGACGGCCTCGAACGCCTCGGCCACGCTGACCGGCGGATGCACGTCCTGGAGGCCGACGAAGAGGATGTCCACCCCAAGCTGCTCCTTGTCGGCCGATTTCTGGATGTTCACGCGCAGGGTCTCGGCGGCCTGCTGCCGGCCTGCGGACATGAACTCGAAGAAGTCCACGCTGACCAGATGGCGGACGACCTCGCGGGTGGCGAGACGCTCCAGCAGTTCGTCCGGATTGGCGTGTTTGCGCGCCCAATCGGTGATGTCCCTGATGCGATATTGCACCGGGACACTGGCGGTGACGAGGTTCGCGGGCGGCGCGGACTTTTTGTCGCCGACGACGGCGTAGAGGGTTTCCTTGTTCGCGACCGGGAGGTTGAACTCCTCTTTGTAATGGCTCTTGGTCCAGACGATGGTGTTCTCCTCGGCCTCGCCTTCCTTCGGCACGACGCCCACGGTGAAGGTCTGCACGCGGTGGGTCTGGAAGCGATACACCGTGTCCAACGGCCAAGGCAGTTTCAGGTGCGAGCCAGGGTCAAGCACGCCGCCGACGGGCTGGCCGCAGCGTTCGAGCAGCGCCTGCTCCTCCGGCTCGATGAACACAAAACTCGTGGACAGCCAGAGCAGACCGACTTGAATGAGCGCGAGCCAGACGAAGGCCTTCTGAAGGAACTGGAAGAACCACGTGTCCGAAACCTTGAAGCCGAAC